>JBFXAN010000250.1:0-7218 GCA_050184225.1 Dehalococcoidia bacterium
GCGCCAAGACCTTCCACGGCTTGCTCACCCGCGTGATGGCCAAGCTCGCCGCGCTCACGTTTCGCGCCGTCTGGCAGCAGGCAGGCGTCGATCTCGAGTGAACTCACATCAGTCGCCTTAGACGGCGCGATCCTGAACGAACAACTCGATGAGTGGGAGGCAGGGCGCAGGTATTTCAGCGCCGAAGCGCCCGCTACCTCACATTATCGCCGAGCATGTCGGACGTTCCGCTGCTGGCGGCGAGTTGACCCGGACCGATGAACGAATCGCACTTTCGCCGATTTTGCACACATGGTGGGACACTGCTTCGCATGGCGTCTCGGGCATAGAGCGGGCAACGCATGTCCTCTCGTCTGCTCGCGCGAGCCGTTCATGACGATGAGAGTCTGAGGATCGAATGCGGCAGTAACGAGGTGGGGGCAATGTCCGAACCTGGCCTCGGACCGGGTGACCTGCCATGGGAAGCTCTTGATAGACCAGTTCGAATGACTCGTTTGACCGGAGGAGTCCCCCAATAGGGAGATGCGGAGTTCGTAACGGTGATTCCGTGCATTCAGAGCGTCCTGTGCTGGGTTCACAGCCGTAGCACCATGCTCTACGGGAGTCCTTATGAGTGAAGCAGCGCCGACGATGCTGACGATGCTGGCGGTCGAATCATGGTGCAATCTGGCGAACCCTTGCTGTTGGGTGAGAGGAGCCGTGGTCGTTCAACGCCATCTGGTGGAGGTAGCCAACCCGATGACGGGACGGCTGCGCTCTCGCTTGGTGATCGTGTCGAAGAGGCGCTGTAGACGAGTGCAGATGCAACAGAGCATCGCCGGCACACGTCGCTGAGATGACGGACGACGCCTGATGCTGGAGTCTTGTCCTACTTTGTCGCTCCACATCTAGACCGAGAAATTGAGGGTGAGACGGTACAGTGATGTATCAATGCTCCAGTGGAAGTGAGAGCATCGCGCAACTCTGGGTACTGCGCCGAGAGGAGATCTCCAGTATGGACTCTCCTCTCGGCACGGACGTTAGCTCTTCAGATCCGCGGCCTAGGGACTGTCAGCATCGTCGGCGATGGCGCCATCCGGCTCATCAGTAATAGTATCGGTCTCGTCCTCCATCTCCCACGAGAGATGTTCGTAGTCAACCGTGTCAGGCGGTGCCCAATCCGGTGCGGGGGTCGGATCGCTAGCCTCAGCAGGCGGTGCGCAGATCTCAACGATGCGGGTTCCCTTGGTGCCTTCCCGCCTATCCAACTCCACGGTGATGCCCTCCGTGCGCAATGCGCCCTTCAACCCCCGGAGCTGGTTCGTGAGGGCATTGGCTGCCTTCGGCCAGGTGCGACTCCGGCGCAGGTGCTCCCCCGCAATCTCGCTCAGCTCGGTGAGCAGCCGGGTTGCGGTTCCGCGCCACGACACACGGTTCTGCATCATAGTGAGGATCGCCTGCGCGACCGGCGATGCTTCGAGCGCCACGTCTTTGGACTCCCGCCGGTTCGCGGCAAACGCGGCGAGAAACGCCTCCGGTGTCCACCCGATGGCTGCCGCTGTCCTGACTCCCCATGCCGCGAAGTCGGCCATGCGAGGGAGGTGGTGCGGCTGCTCCGGTTCGCCCTGACCAAGCGCGAGGCTGGCGACGCTGAGGAGTGCCCCGAGGAGGCGTGGGGCTGCCGCCTCGAAGTCTGACCAGAATGCCTCCTCAGAGCGGTGCTGCCCTTCGGGAATCTCCGGCAAATGCAGGAGGATCGCCCGGTCTAACAGGTCCTCGCGGTCGACGACTTCGGCGATCGACGTGATCACGACTGGCCGCACCGCCTCCAGGATGATCTCATCAGTGTCGGTGCAGAGCGCTCGCGTCGAGAAGCCGCCGCCGGTTGCCAACCGACAGAGGGCGTCGGACATCGCGTGTGACAGGAATGACAGATTGTCATAGGTAAGCAGCAATCGGTGCTGTGCCGAGATAAAGAGATCCCGTTCGTCCTTTGGCAGACCGCGGAGCGGTGAGGTGGCCGGGTCGATGAGCCGCGAGAGGATGCGGCCAGTGGTCGACTTCGCCGTACCTTGACCGCCGACCAGGATCAACGCTGGGAAGGGACCCTTGCCACGGACCACTGTTATCAGCCACGTGACGAGCAGCCGGAAGTCCTCATCGCTGCGCACGTTGACGAACGGTCGCAACTCCTCGACCGCGCCACCGAGTTCGGGGTGCGGCAGTGCGACCATGCCCGCCGCCCGGACGAACCGCACTGGGGATACGGGGAGCACACTGATGCCGGTCGCTGACACCTCAATGAATTCCCATGCGTCGTTGCCCAAGTCGACATAGATCCGCCCGTCACGGTAGGCCACCCGCACGGCGACCGCCTCACGTGGCCCCTGGAACAGCGCCCTCGCCTCGAGCTGGGCCACGGCATCCTGCACCGCCTGCGCGTTGGCCGCGGCGCCGAAGCGTTCGTAGTAGTGGAGGCGGAGCCACTGCTTCAGCGTGGCGGACTTGATAGGATGAATCTCCATATGCCCATCTCTTGGAATACCGGCATACGGGGCTTGCTCCGGCGAGTGGAAGAGCGCGACGCCAGCCTCCTCAGCCAGTCGAACGAGCTCCGTCGCCTGCGAGCGCCGCTCCTCTGGCTGGGTAGCGGTGCCGGTCGTCTTCCGGCCGTTCAGCCGAATGCCGAGCCAGTTGCACGCCCGTCGGACGATCTTCTCGTCGATGAGATCGGTGAGGCGCGGTCCAGCCGTCACCGGCTCACCTGCACCATGCGTCTCTGCAGTGTGATATACGCTGCGGACTCGGTCCTCGATTTCCTCGTCGTGAGCGGCAAAGGCCACTGCCTCGACGAAGTGCGCCGCATCCTCGACGCGCCACCCATTCCGCAGCAGCAGCCCGGCCAGCGCCAGGGCAGCATTGTGGCGGCCCCCTGTACCGGGCCAATGCCGTGCGAGGAGGACAGCCGCCGCCAGGTGTTGGACCGCCTGCTGCAACACTGCCCAATCGACCTCCGCCGGATCGCCGTCTTCCTCCCACGCAAGCAGCTCACCACTTGGGTGTATGGATGGTGGGATCATCGTCTGTCCGCCGGTTGAGCGCAGTTCAACGATCATCCGATTGTCTCCGGTGAGGTCCTGGTACTGCATGGTCTTCCCCGGCCGGGATGTTCGATAGAAGGGGTGTGAGTTGCGCTTGCCCGGTCGGCCATGCCGCCGGTGTGTGGCCGGGAGGAATCGGTCGGCAATCAGGATCGCCTCGGGGGCGTCGAGGTCAACATCGACCAGCCCACGTGATGGCTCGCCAAGGAGGACGCCGATGTTGCACGGCTCCCTGAAGTATCGAGGCGCCTCGGCCTCGGTGATGATTAGCTTTTGCCACCCTGTCAACTTGGGGCCCTTCTCGCCCCGAGGCACGGGAATCACCGCCTCACCGCGGCGGATCGCCTGGATCGCAGCCTCCAGAACTGAGTGGGTGGTGGTATCATGGTCTTGAGACGGGGTCATGATGGAACGCTCCTCGTTTCGTTGTGCCGGGGGGTCGGTGGCACGGCCGCCCCGGCGTCATACCGCACTTGCGGGTGTGCGGTGGTGAGGGTCCGAGAGTCGCTCGTCCGGACCTGACGCTGGTACTCTCCTCCTTAGGCTGCCTCCTCCTCGATCGGCGAGAAGTCGTCCACGACGTCATTCGGGTCCGCGTCCGGGTCCAATCGCTCAGCGATGTAGATGGTGCCGAGCGCGCGCGGGTCGACGACCAACTCCTCCTCATGCCTCTGCCGGAAGATGCCGAGTACCGCGTGGGGAGGCATCTCGGCGGCGTAGATATAGCCGCGCCCCGACCTTTGCACGTGGCGCGCGGCGAAGAACCAGGCGGTCACCCAGTCGGTCGTCCAGGAGAGGCCGCGCCCGTGCCGCGGGCGGGCGCCCCGCCATGCGAACACGGGCTGCGTCGGTGGCTGGACATCCCAGGTATCCGTAACGAACCCGGCATGACGGAAGAGATTGACCACGCGCCGCTGACCAACATCGGCCGCGTAGCCTCCCCAGCTGTAGTGGGTCGCGAGAAGCGTGCGCAGCGTCTCAGGGGGAATCAATCGCTTGCGTCATAGCGCCGCGATAAGGGACAGCCGATATAAAGTGTCCACGGCGCGCAGTGCGTTGCCCCAGTCGAGAGTCAGAGCACTGTCCCAATATTTTCCGAATGCGCGGCGGATCTCGCTGTCCGAATCCACCGCCCCCTCTCCGGACGGAGGACTCTTTACCAAGGCCGTCGGACCACTGGCGGATAGCTCGTTCAGGAGCTTGTCCGTACGGGTAGACGTCATGCCGCTGGCTGAGCATAGCGCCGTGAGTGCTAGGGCATCGATGGAGGCCATGCGCCGTTCCAAGAGAGCAATATCGCTCTCGCGCATGCTGATCGTCGTCACGTTGTCTCGCTCCTTTGCTACGATGGTGAGGTTTGCGCTGAGCACCAATGCCGTCGTCCGCGCATCCGAGTCACCAGACCTACCGCTGAGGAGACCATCCGGGTTCTTCCTCTGCCGTCTGCTGTGCGACCCAGGCCTCCAAGGCTGCGCGGCTCACCCGCCGCGATCTCCCGATCTTGACAAAACCGGGTATAGCCCCCGCTCGCAACAGTTCATAGAATTTGCTTCGGCTAATGCCGATTAGGTGCGCGGCCTCTACGGGCCGGAGCAGCAGCGGTTCCATGTGATATATCCTCCATTTGGACCGTGGTAGAATTACGGTCGTCCATTTGGATGGCCGACATCCAGGAACTCAACGTGAGCTCACCGTTTGCACCAGATCTCATTACCGACACTCTGCGCGATGAGAGCGGACATCTTGGGCGACCGGCCGAACTGGTAGCCATTCGCATTCCCATATATGTCAAGAGAATTGGCACGCTACTGGCGTTCAAACTTGATTCACCGAATGAGACGCGCAGTCCAGGAAGAGGTCTGCTTGATCAGTTCACCGAGCTACCTCGCGCGCCGGAGAAGCTCGACCTCAACGAGGTGATTGATCAGCGGCTTGAGATGGGGATTCTGGAGCTCGCGAAGAAGTGGGGGCCGCTAGGTCTCTGCCAGCAGGGAGCTCCACTGCACAGTAAACCCAGTAGTCATTGCCAAGGCATTTTTGCAGTACCGGGGGTCCCTGGGGGGTCGCACAGCAGCGGGTTACAATTCAAGCGCCCTGTCGAAGTGATACCTGTCCAGCCAGGTCCTGACATCTGCGGTCCGGCCACGCCGCCGGACGGATTTGACTTTGCTGAACCCATTGCGGCGTGGCAAATCTACAGCCTACTTGCCCTGTCGGTTCTAAAGCTCATCCCTGATATGACCGATGCACTGCACGCCGCAGTAAAGAGGTCGGTGAGGCGAGAGGGTGGGCTCTTGGTGACGGAGCAAGGTATCAGCCCTCCTACCGTGGTAATGGACCTGTGGGCACGATTCCAGATCGTTCAAAACCTCCTGGATTGGTGGGTTCGTGCCGGTCGCCTTCGTCCACGTCTAGTGCTGGACCTCCCCAATCCGAGAGTGACAACGTCCGGCGCGAGCCTCCTCGGTGCAATAGCGATCCAACTCCTGAATGTGGTCGACGAAGAGAGTCAGACATTCAAGTGCTACGGATGTAAGACACGGTATATCCCAGACCGCACGCCTCGAAGCCGCGATCGAAACTACTGTCTAACATGCAGGGACAATGGCACGGCGGATCGAATCCGCTACCGGGAGTGGAAAGCCGAAAATCCAGGTAGAAAGCGGACTGCCAAGTGCCGGCAAGTCAATTCATGAGGGAGCCTATCGGCGACGTGAAGGCATCAGTCGACGAAGGACTTATCGGTAGTTTGTTGGCAGTGGGTATGACGTGCTATACAAGGCGATGGATGACCCTACTTGAGTCAGTCGAGGATCGCCTGCAGCATTGGCAGTGAGTCTGTGCCGACCAGCCACGTCAGGAGCGCCTGAGCATGACCTACGGCTCCAGCCTGCCCCCTGCGTCGGCGCAGCGTCGATTGGTGGCTCGGTCGGCGCCCCGGATGAGGTACTGGCCTCCGCTCGGCTTGCCCCAGCAATATCTCAAGGCACAATAATGCAACTCCTGGTGGCGCAGCATCGCCCGGTCGTTGCGCACTGCATTGGCGCTCCAGCGGAGTGCCTGTTTGACTTGTTTGTAGCCCTGCTCCACCCAATTTCCAAGCACATGGAGCCGCACGACCTCCGTGAGGTCCGTCTTGGTCAGTGCCGCCTCCTGAGCATGGACGGTGTTCGGTGTGGGCAGATTTGTGAGCAGGACCTTACGGCCCGACACGAACTTCCAACTCCCACCACGTTTCCGTATGACCTTCGCGGAAGGTGCGCTCCGCCGCCTGCCAGTCGCCCGCCGCCTCCGGCCCGTTCCAGGCCGCGGCGTGTGCCACTTCCTCCAGCGAGCTGATCGGGTCGACCAGCGCCCACCAGGCATGCGACGGCCGCAGCACGAGCACATACTATTCGTCAGTCTGGCGAAGGTTATCACTCGTGAGTGCGGTGTCGGGGGGTGGTGGTGCACTCTTTCGCGGCTTCGGACCGCGCTTGAGTGGTCCGGCTGCTTTCGCACGCTCGACTTCGGCGCGCGGAATCAACCAGATGCGGCCGCCGATGTTCTGACCACGCATCGTGCCGGCCTCCAGACGCTTGCGCACCGTGACCGAGGCGAGGCCGAGCTCGGCCGCCGCTTCATTGACCGTGATGAGGTCATCCGTACTCACGTCGCGAGCATAGGGAGTGCCCTCGCTTCGGTCCAGCGTGAGGGGCTCGGAGCACATCGACGCTTTCCGAACCCATTGACGTATTATTATCTCAGAGATACAATTACAACCGGCCAAGTTCTTTCTATGGAGGCTATCGTTGACAAATGACCCGCAGCTGAACCAAGCGCAGGCGGACGCCATCGCGACCACCTTCGAGGTGATGAACGCTATTGCCAAGACTACGCTCCGTGACCTGCGCCGCGACCCACCCAGGCACCTGGCCGACCTCTACTGCCTGGCACACACCGCCTACGCGATCGGTATCCGGGCGGCGAGAGTTCCACAATTGGATCGGATGGTCGTCGCCTCACTCGCCATCAACAACGCCCGGATCCGCCAGCGACTGGAGACCGCCTACACCAGGCAGCGGATTGAGCCTGGCGCTTGGTGTCTCAGTCTCAACCGGTTCGCGCTCCAGCGGCATGCCGACCCACCGACGGCCAC
>JBFXAN010000251.1:0-7198 GCA_050184225.1 Dehalococcoidia bacterium
CCCCCTCCCCCGCCGGGCGGGTGTGGGGCCGGGGGTGTGGGCCGTCTACGCTTCACCCGCATCCGCCCCCATCCGCCGCTCCGCGATCGCAAAATACTCCGGGTTGTTCTCGACGCCGAGCCAGTGACGCCCGTGCCGTCGGGCTGCCAGTGCCATCGTTGCTGACCCACTGAACGGGTCGATGATCCGATCACCGGGCGCGCTACCGAGCAACACGAGTCTCTCAAGGAGCGCGAACGGTTTCTGGGTCGGGTGCTTGCCATGACGGCGCTCGCCTTTAGGCGTCACCGGGTACTCCCAAACGTTTTGCAACTGCTTGCCGCCGTTCATCTCCTTGGCGTCCCAGTAGTTGAAGGTCCAACCCTTGGCCCGGTCGGGCGTCTCGTTGACGGCCCAGATCAGGTACTCCGTCGCCTCGGTCAGCATCCGGGCGGTGATGTTCGGCTGGGGATTGGTACGCTTGTAGACGATCGAGTTGAGGATG
Organism: Dehalococcoidia bacterium; assembly: GCA_050184225.1. Lineage (GTDB taxonomy): Bacteria > Chloroflexota > Dehalococcoidia > CAUJGQ01 > CAUJGQ01 > JBFXAN01. Next base: position 485 of record JBFXAN010000251.1, read on the forward strand.
CGCCGGTCGAGCGCGCTCTGCATCAGGAAGCCGAGCTGGAAGATGTTGTGATAGGTGCCGAAGACGATGATGTTGCCGTTCGGCTTGACCACGCGCGTCACCTCGCGCAGCCAGGTGAGGTTGAACGCCCAGAACTCGTCGCCGGCCATCCGGTCCCACATCTCTTGCATGGTGATGTGCGAGCTGAACGCCCAGCCGAGGCCGCGCCGCTTGGAGATGTTGAACGGCGGGTCGGCGATGCAGTGGTCGAAGGAATCGTCCGGTAGGCGACGCATCACCTCCAGGCAGTCTCCGAGGATGAGCTGATCGAGCGGCAGATCGTCGGCGGTCAATGGCACACCCGGAGACGGCGCAATGCCGGAGGTTGAGACTGCATAATGCAACAAATTGCCGATCCAGTAAACATGAGTAACCGAGATCGCTCTTTATCAATATATACGAACAGATGATCTGAGCGTCCAAATGGCCGTTATCACGAACATAATGGCACTGTGCTGTCGTAGAGCGCGATCAAAAGCCGAGTCGCTGCTGCTTCATGCTGATCCAGCGCCCCCCGCCGATGACGATGTGGTCGAGCACCTCGATGTCGAGCAGGTTGCCCGCCTGGATCATGTCGCGGGTAACGGCGATGTCGTCCGGGCTGGGTGTCGGGTCGCCGGAGGGATGGTTGTGCGCGACGATGATCGACGGGCAGTTCTCCCGAATCGCGTCGCGAAACACTTCACCGACCCGCACCTGGGCGCTGTTGACGCTGCCCTTATATACCTCGCGGATCGCGACGACATGGTTCTTGGTGTTGAGCAGAAGCACGCGCAGCGACTCCTGCGAGAGCAACCCCATCTCTGTCTGCACCAACGCGGCGACCTGCTCCGGCGACGAAATCTGCGGCCGCTCCTCGGCGGAGAGGGAGACTGAGAGCCGCCGGCCAAGCTCCAGTGCCGCCTTCACCTGGCAGGCCTTCGCCTCGCCCATCCCATGCTCGGCACACAACTCCGCGAAACCCGCCCGCGCCAGGCCGGTGAGGCCGCCCCAGGTGGTCAGCAACCGGCCGGCCTGCTGCAGCACGTTCTCCCGCGTCGAACCGGTGCGCAACAGGATCGCCAGCAGTTCCCCGTTGGAGAGTGAATCGGGACCAGCGTCTCGAAGGCGTTCGCGCGGCCGCTCGCCAAACGGCATCTCGCGGATCGTGGCGCGATACGGAACAGTCGTCACGGCGGGGCTCCGACGGCGGGAGTTTCGGACGAGGGTTACTATCGCACGTTCCGTGCGATAGGGGGAGTCGGCAGTCGGCAGTCGGCAATCGAGATACGGACTCTCGGCTGCCCTTCATATCCGCTTCGGTCGCGACGATCAATCTGCATCTACGAGCGACGGTGAGTCAGTGCCCGATTGCCGACTACCGATTGCCGACTGCCGACTCGCGACTCCCCCTATCCCGCCCTCTCCTGGCTGGCCGCCGGTTGCTCGATCGGGATGACGCCGAGGCGTTCGACGCTGACGACGTTGCCGGTGTGGGGGTAGTGTTCGACACGGACTTCGATGCGATAGTCCTGGTCGGTGCCGTCGGTGCGCATCCGCTTGGCCTCTTCGCGCAGATCCCAGTACGCCTGGATCGGAATCCGGAAGATGTTGCGGTTGACGTTGATGTAGTAGCTGCGCGAGATGAACAGGTCCATCTTGCTCCAGATGCGCGACACGGGGCCTTGGGTGGATTCGAGTCGTTGCACGCGGAGATCGCGGAGCGACTGAATACTCTGATAGCCGAAAAGCAGCGCCGCGATCACGCTGATGATCAGGAGCAGCCAGCCGCCGGCGAAGAGGCCGGTGATGATCGCGATCACGCCGGCCAGCGTCAGGATGAACAGCGGTGTGTAGAACAGCGCCGAGCGCAGCAGGGCGTTTCGACCCGGCAGCTTCTCCGACATGGCTTCCCTCCCTACCGGCTGCTGGGCGGGATCGTAATCTCTTGTCCGATCGTCAGTGCCGTCTCGCTCAGTCCGGGATTGGCAGCGCGGATCGCATCGACGGTCGTATCATACTGCTCCGCGATCGCAAGCAGCGTGTCGCCCGACTGTATCGTATGACGGCGCGCGGATTGCGGCGAGCCTTCCGGCGATGGTGAAGCGGCGGGCGAGCTATCCGGTGACGGCGCCGGCGAACCGCCGCCATCGGCCGGACGAGCGCCGCCGGGCGCCGGGCTCGGTGCGGCGGCGCCGGTTCGATCCCGCTCGTTCGGCAGCGTCGGCGGGGCCACCAGGAGATACACGGCCACGATCAGCGCGATGCCGAAGACGACGATCGCCGCTCGCAGCACGCCGCCCCCCGGCAAGCCATCGCGTGTCACCCGATCCCTCCGGTCCCTTCCCCAGGCGCTGCCCGGGACACGTCCGCACCGCGGACGGGGTGCCATGTGACCTCATTGTCGCACATGGCCCCCGCGCCCCGCGCCCATTGGACCGGCGGAGTCTCCGGCTTTACGTGATATCGACGGTCGCGCCGGCTTCGGTAAGCTTCGCGCGGGCGGCCTCAGCGTCTTCTTTGCTGATGCCTTCCTTGACGTTCGTCGGCGCCGCTTCGACGAGATCCTTGGCCTCTTTCAGGCCGAGACTCGTCAGCTCGCGCACCGCCTTGATCACGTTGATCTTGTTGGCGCCGAAGTCCTTCAAGACAACCGTGAATTCCGTCTGCTCCTCCTCGGCGGGGGCGGCCGCCGCACCACCGGCCGCGGGCGCACCGGCAGCGGCACCGGCGGCAACCATCATCGGCGCCGCCGCCGTCACACCGAAGACCTCTTCGATCTGCTTGTTCAGGTCGCGCAACTCCAGAATCGTCATGCCCTGAATGATGTCGAGAACCTGCTGTACCTTCTCACTCGCCATTGTGTCGTTACCTCTCTCTTCCTGGTTCCGAATTCCTGTTTCCTAGTTTCAAGCCAGGTTCACCGCATCGTACGTCGAACGTGGAACTAGGAACTCGTCCTTACGCCGCACCCTGGCCTTCGAGTTGCTGGGCACGGGCGTCGATCAACCCGGCGAAGTCGCGGACCACACTGCTGATCAAGCCGGAGAACGTTGCAATCGGCGACTGCATCCCGCCGACAAACTGGGCGATCAGGCTCTCCCGGCTCGGCAGGCTCGCCAGATCGGCCACCTCGGCCGGCTTCATCACCTGTCCGTCCAGAAAAGCGCCCGTGATCGTCAGCGTGTTCCGGGCGGTGCGGACGTACTCCGTCACCGCCTTCGCCGGGGCCGCGATATCGTCATAGCCGAAGATGATCGCGGTCGGACCTTCGACAATCGTGATCAAGTCCGTCTTGCCGGCGCGTTCGGCCGCGATCCGCAGCAGGTTGTTCTTGACGACGCGGATCTCAACACCCGCCTCACGCATGCGCCGGCGCAACGCCGTCATCTCCGAAACGCTCAGCCCGCGATAGTTGGTGCTGATCGCGACGACCGAGCGGCCGACCATATCCTGCAATTCCGCGACATCGGCCTCTTTCTTTGCTGTTGGCATGTCACCTCCCACTCAGTTCCGCGCTCCGGGTTCCTCGTTCCACACATCACGAAAAGCCCGGACCAAACGTCAAAGCCCCCGCCGGAGGGCGAGGGCACGGGAGAGCGACTCGATGCACGATGCTCCATCGTGCAGTGAACGCGCGCCCGGCGCCTCGGCGGGGACGAATTAAGGCCGCATTGGCCCCCCGCTGTCTCCGGCTCCGGTCTATGGCCCTGGGTTTAATCAGGGCATTTGTCTACCGATTTACCTCTCCCCCGACCCCTCCCCTCGCAGGGGAGGGGAGCCTCACGCAACCGTGGTCCGCCAGTATCTCGTTTGCTCTCAGCAAGCCTATCCCCATTCCACCATGGCAGACCAGGACACCCCCTTCCCTGCGAGGGAAGGGGGCCGGGGGGTTAGGTAGCCGGTTGCAACGTTGTCGTCTGTCCCAGGTCCATCCGAATCCCCGGACCCATCGTCGTCGTCAGCGTTACCGCACGCAGAAACTGACCCTTGGCGCCGGAGGGCTTCGCCTTGTTCACCGCGTCCATCAGCGTCGCCAGGTTGTCGAGCAACTGATCGTCGCTGAAGCTGACCTTGCCGATCGGGACGTGGAGCAGCGCGGTGCGATCCAGCCGGAACTCGACGCGGCCGCCCTTGGCATCGTCGATCGCCTTGGCGATATCGTCGCCGTCGACGACCGTGCCGGAGCGGGGGTTCGGCATCAAGCCGCGCGGGCCAAGCACCCGGCCCAGCCGCCCGACCTTACCCATCAGCTCGCGCTGGGCGATGGCGACGTCGAAGTCGGTAAAGCCCTCGTTCTGGATGCGGTTGATCAACTCGTCGCTGCCGACGAAGTCGGCCCCCGCCTGCTCGGCGACACGCGCCGCCTCGCCCTCGGCGAAGACGAGCACGCGCACGACCTTGCCGAGGCCGTGGGGGAGTTGCGTCGTCGAGCGGATCTGCTGGTCGGCGTGGCGCGGGTCGAGCCCGGTGCGGATGTGGACCTCGACTGTCTCGTCGAACTTCGCGTACCGCGCTTCCTTGGCGAGTGTGATCGCCTCGGGCGGGCCGTAAGTCTTGTCGCGGTCCACCATCGCCGCGACCCGTTCGTAGTTCTTGCCGTGCTTCGGCATCACTGTCTCCTTGCGGTGCATGCGGGTGGTATCCACCCTCCCGCCGGTCCGGCCGCACACCGTACCCGTCCTGGCCGGCGGCGGTCCGGTTGCGTGGTCGATTACTTGACCTCGATCCCCATCGAGCGGGCCGAGCCTTCGACCATCTTCATCGCCGCGTCGATGTCAAAGGCGTTGAGATCCTTCAACTTCAGTTCGGCGATCTCGCGGATCTGGTCGCGGGTGACGCTGCCGACCTTCTCGCGGCGCTGGGCACTGCTGCCCTTGTCGACGCCGGCCGCCCGCTTGAGCAGTTCGGTCGCGGGCGGCGTCTTCAGCACGAACGTGAAGGAGCGATCCTCGAAGATCGTGATCTCGACGGGCACGACCGTACCGGCCTGCGCCCCGGTCTTCTCGTTGTATTCCTTGACGAAGCCCATGATGTTGACGCCGTGCTGGCCGAGCGCGGGGCCGACCGGCGGGGCCGGCGTCGCCTTCCCGGCCTGGATCTGGAGTTTGACGATTGCGCGGACTTTCTTTGCCATGATTCGGTCCCTATTGCGTATTGTGTATTGCGTATGGCGTCAAGAAGACACAATGCATCACGAGTTCTGAATCACGCAATGCGCGCTACGCAATCGGTCTAGAGTCTCTCTACCTGGAGCAGATCCAGTTCCATCGGCGTATCGCGGCCGAACATCGAGACGAGCACGCGGACCTTGCCCTTGGCCGTGTCGATGCTGTCCACCTGGCCGTTGAAGTCGGCGAAGGGACCATCGACGATCCGCACCGTCTGACCGACCGTGAAGGACACCTTCACCTTCGGCTCTTCCTGGCGCATCGTCCGCAGGATCGACTTCACCTCGGTATCGTCCAGCGGCACCGGCTTGTTGCCGGAGCCGACGAAGCCGGTGACGCCGGGCGTGTTGCGAACGACATACCAGGCCCGGTTGGAGAGCTCGTCGCCCTCGTGCAGCTCGATCATCTCGACCATCACGTAGCCGGGATAGAGCTTGCGCGAAACGGTGCGCCGCTGACCATCGCGGATCTCGATCTCTTCCTCGGTGGGAATCACGACCTGGTAAATCTGCTCGCGGACATCCATCGACTCGATCCGGCTTTCGAGGTTCTTCTTCACCTTGTTCTCGTAGCCGGAATAGGTATGAATGACATACCAGCGACGCCCGTCACCGGCATCCTCCGGTTCGGCGCCGTTGGCCGGAGGCGCATCCTGGAGTTGCGGTTCGTCGATGGCTGTCTTTGGCATTGTCATATCATCCTCCGCTCTAGCGGAGCAGCGTATTCTCGATGATCCAGTTGAAGACGTAGTCCAAACCGCCGAGGAAAATACCGAGCGCCGCCGCCACGACCAGCACGACAATCGTCAGGTTGATCGTCTCCTGCCGCGTCGGCCAGGTCACCTTCCGCAGTTCGGACATGACATCGCGGAACCATTGCGGCGACAACAATCCGCGCAAACCACCGGCAGGCATCGCCGAACGACTCGGCGCCACGCTCCGCTGACCCTGACCGGGACCGGATGCCGCAGTCGCCCGCGACGGACGCGCGGCACGTGTCGCCTTTTGCTTGCCCTGAACTGGATGACGGCGAAGTTCGCGTCTCATGATCTCGTTTCCCGCCCGGCCGGTGGCCGAGCATGCGGCAGTCTCGGGCTAGCGGGCCTCGCGATGCACCCGGCGGACACGACAGCGCGGGCAGAACTTGGTCAGCTCCAACCGATCCGGATCGTTGCGCCGGTTCTTCGACGTGGCGTAATTGCGCGTGCGGCACTCCGTACACGCCATGTTGATCGTCTGCCGGTCCTCTTTCTTCGCCATTCCAACATTCTCTTCAGACTAAGCCCGGAGATGGTCACTCCATCTCCGGGCTTGATCGTAATATAGCGTGTTACTCGATGACCTTGGTGATGACGCCCGCGCCGACGGTGCGGCCCCCCTCGCGGATGGCAAAGCGCAACCCCTCGTCCAAGGCGACGGGCGTGATCAGCTCGATACTCATCGTGATGTTGTCCCCCGGCATCACCATCTCCACCCCCTCGGGCAGATGCGCCGTCCCCGTCACATCCGTCGTCCGGATGTAGAAC
>JBFXAN010000252.1:0-7168 GCA_050184225.1 Dehalococcoidia bacterium
GCCTGCCCGATCGCCGGTTCGATCCGCTGTGTCGTCATCCGATGTCTCCCCCAATCGTCGCTTCCGGTTATGTCGTGTACGCGCGCCGAACCAGACCCGGTCTGCTTATGCTGCCTGCCACGATACACTCAATGCGCCCAAGACGGAGCCGCAAGGAGCCTGACCGATGACCACTCTGCCACGACAGACGCTCGGTCGCACCGGCGTCGAGGTGACGACCCTCGGCTACGGTGCGATGGAGTTGCGCGGTGCGCCCGCCGGTCCGCCGATCGCCGACGAACAGGCCGAGCAGGTGCTGAACGCCGTGCTCGACGCCGGCATCAACATGATCGACACCTCCCCCGACTACGGCCGCAGCGAGGAGTTGATCGGGCAATTCATCTCCGATCGCCGTTCGGAATACTTCCTCGCGTCCAAGTGTGGCTGTGTCCCCGGCGCGGGTATGGGGAACGAACACATCCATACCGCCGAGAACGTCCGTGCCGGCGTCGAGCAGAGCCTCCGCCAGATGAAGACCGGCCATCTCGACCTCGTCCAGTTTCACCGCAGCCTCACCCGGCGCGAATACGAACAGGACGGCGCCTTGCAGGCGTTGCTCGACCTCCAGCGGGAGGGGAAGGTCCGCTTTATCGGCGTCTCCGGCACGCTACCCCACCTGGACGAGCAGATCGCGATGGGTGTCTTCGACGCCTTCCAGATCCCCTACTCCGCCCTTCAGCGCGAGCACGAGGACGTGATCAGCCGCGCGTCGGCGGCGGGCGCCGGCATCATCATCCGCGGCGGCGCTGCCCGCGGCGCACCGACCGACTGGGAGGGCCGGCCCTACTATATGCTTCCCGGTCGTATCCCCCGCGACCGCTGGGAGCAGGCGCACCTCGACGATCTGCTCGATGGGATGGACCGGATGACCTTTACACTCCGCTTCACCCTGTCGAACCCCGACCTCGACACGACGATCGTCGGCACGCGCGATGTCGGTCACCTGCAGACGAACATCGCCGCCGCGATCCAGGGGCCGCTGCCGCCGGATGTTGTTGCCGAGGCGAAGCGGCGGCTGACGGAGGCAGGATCGGCGCCGGCCCGCGTCGAGTAGTGCCGTTACCGGATGACCGTCTATGACCGTCTCGCCGGACTCATCGGCGAGACCAATGGAGGAAAGGACACGATGGCACAGCAGAGCGAGCAGGCAATTCGAGGAACCGGGTGGCAGGCGGACCACGCCCGCAAGTACATCGAGACGAACGGCGAAGAGGGCCACATGTGGCGCGGCCTGACCACGTTGCTTCTCACAACCACCGGAAAGCGAACCGGCGAGCCGTATACGACACCGCTGATCTACGGCGAAGACAACAGCCGCTACATCATCGTGGCGTCGTACGGCGGCGCCGCGAAGCACCCACAGTGGTACCGCAACCTCGTCGTCCAGCCGGAGGTGGGCCTGCAGGTCGGCGCCGAGCGATTCCAGGCCCGAGCGCGGACGGCGAACGCGGAGGAGAAGCCGGCCCTCTGGGAAAAGATGGCGGGCATCTTCCCCTCCTACAATGACTATCAGGCGAAGACGGACCGCGACATCCCCGTGATCATTCTGGAGCGCATCTAGCAGGAGGACTCATCACCACGGCGCCACGACACCAAGTTCCACATATGTCTTGGTGTCGTGGCGCCGTGGTGATGAGCCTCTCCCCGCTACTGCCCCTTGAACCGCGGTTCCCGTTTTTCGAGGAACGACTTCACGCCTTCGAGCCGGTCCTCGGTTGATCCGACGACGCTCTGCGACCACGTTTCGTATTCGAGCGAAGACTCCAGCGTTCGCTCGAACGACCGCCGTGCGGCCCGGCGTGCCAGATCGACGGCGATGCTCGCGCCCTGGGCTAGGGCAGCGGCGTATGCATGCGCACGTTCTGCCAATGCATCATCAGGAACGACCTCATCGGCAAGCCGGATCGCCAGAGCCTGCTTCGCGTCGATGATCTCGCCGGTCATGAGCAGGTGCGTTGCCGTACTCATGCCGACCAAACGGGGCAGAAAGTAGCTGATGCCCGCGTCCGGACACAGGCCGCGTCGAACGAAGATCGCGGCGAACCGCGCCGATTCCGCCGCGATGCGCCGGTCGCACGCGGTCGCCCAACTCATGCCGGCGCCCGCTGCCATGCCGTTGACGGCGGCAATCACCGGCTTGTCCATGGCATCGATGAGGAGCGTCACCTGCGCGTACTCATAGAGCGGCGTCTGGCGGACGTTCCGGGTCATCACCGGCTGATCCTCGTCCCGTGCCAGGTCGGCGCCGGAGCACCAGCCGCGCCCCACGCCGGTGATCACCACCGCCCGCACAGCGTCGTCTTCCCGCGCCGTGTGCAGCGCATCGCGGAGCGCGGCGGCCGTCGCCCGGTCGGCGGCGTTGAGCCGCGCGGGACGGTTGATCGTGGCGGTAAAGACTCCGTCGCGGATATCCGTGAGGACTCGATCATTGCTCATCTGAAGTACCTTCCCGATAGGAGTATGCGGGCCGAGCGCCGCCTTCGGCACGTGGTCCATGGCCACATCAAGACGCTGGTCGAGCGGCAATCTTACCCTGCCGCCGAACCGGCCAGCCGCGCGGCGGCGCCGACGGCGGCATACGCGGCCCGCGTCGAGCCGGCGCGATCGTCGCCCGTGAGGAGTGGCAACGCCATCACCTCGCCGAAGCCTTGCGCCGCCCGCTCCGCCAATCGTTCCGCGACCTCGGCCTCCGTGCCGTAGATCACCAGATCATCGATCAAAGACTGACTGAGCCCGTCGGCGGCGTCGGCGTGACCCGCCCGCCGGAACATGTCCTGATAGAACTGGAAGCGCGCGTACATCCCCACCTGCCGCTGCGTCGCTTCCCGCACCTGGGACAGATCCGTGGTCACGCAGATCGGCACGTGCATGATCAGCGGCGGCGCTTCCCGCCCGGCAGACTCAGCGCCGGCGCGAAGGGCGGGCCAGGCATGGTCACGAATGTAGGGCCAGGGACAGACCCAGCTGAGCGCCCCATCCGCAACCTCGCCGCACAGACGGAACGCGCCCTCCTGGAGCGCCGACGCCAGCACGGGCGTGTTGACCGGCTGTGTGATCCGCGCCCGCGCCCGCACCAGCTTGCCCTCGAAGTCAACCGACCCCTGGTGCAGCAGCGACCGCAGCACGATCAGGTATTCACGGAGCTGGGTCAGGGGCGAACGGAAGTCCACACCGAACGGACGCATTGCCGCCGCCGTGCTCGGGCCGATGCCCAGCCGCAACCGTCCCGGCGCGATGCCCTCCAGCGCCTCCACCTGCTGAACGACGAACACCGGATTGCGCGGCCAGGTGGGAATGATCGCGCTGCCCATGACGATCCGCTCGGTTCGCATCGCCGCCGCGGCGAAGAGCGTGAGCGCATCCGCCTGGATACCGCCGGTCGTCATCCAGACTGCACCGATGCCTGCCTGTTCCGCTTCGACGATCAGGTTCACGGCCGTCGCCGGATCGGGCCCCTGGATCACGACGCCGATCCGTCCGGGCGCGTCGCGACGCGCGGGCGCGTTGCTCGAAGACTCAGTCATGCTGCCCTCCTGGGGCCGTGTGTGGCCTGCGAATGGTTCCGCCGCTCGGCCGTCCGGCATGAGAGCGGGGTGAGTGTGACCACTCCGCATCATACGCCCGCTGCATCCTGACGCTCACGTCGAGCTATCCTACCGCTATCGATGCGGCACGTTATACTTCGGACGAGCGGACGCCGGAGGTGGGCCATGACGATGGAACACAGCATTGCGCGTGACGTATTTGACCCCGCTGCTGTCGACGCGGAGACGGCCGAGTTCAACACCACGCTGGAGGCGATGTTTGCCACGCAACCGCCGCCGCAGACGATCCCGCCGCAGGTGACACGCGACGCCCGCGAGTCCGGTACCGGAACCTTCGGGCCGATTGTCCTTTCGAAGATCGCGGAAGAACGAACGATCGCTGGTGTCCCCTGTCGCGTGTTGATACCGGAGACAGTGCACGGTGTCTACCTGCACATCCACGGCGGCGGCTGGACGTTCGGGCGGGCACACCACAGCGACGCGCGCAACGAGCAGACAGCAACGCGCGCCGGCGTCGCCGTGGTCAGCGTCGATTACCGTCTCGCGCCGGAGCATCCGTATCCGGCGGCGCCCGATGATTGCGAAGCCGTGGCCGTCTGGCTGGCCGAGCGGGCGCGGTCAGAGTTCGGCACGGACCGGCTGGTGATCGGCGGCGAATCGGCGGGCGGGCATCTCGCTGCCGTGACGTTGTTGCGGATGCGCGACCGGCACGGCTACCGCGGCTTTGCCGGCGCCAACCTCGTCTACGGCTGCTTCGACATGTCGATGACGCCGTCACAACTCCGCTGGGGCGATCGCTATCTCGTACTCAGCGACGGCTTCATGCGCTTTGCGAGCGACAACTTCATCCCCGATGTCGCCATGCGCCGCGACCCAGACGTGTCGCCGCTCTACGCCGACCTGTCGGACATGCCGCCGGCACTGTTCACCGTCGGAACGCTCGACCCGCTGCTCGACGACAGTCTCTTCATGCACGCGCGCTGGCTGGCGGCGGGGAATCAATCCGAGATCGCGATCTATCCAGGGGGCGTGCACGCCTTCAACGCCTTCCCGATCGAGCTGGGACGGAGGGCCAATGTCCGTTCTGACGAATTCATCGCCCGATCCGTCTCCGGGTAGGCGGTCGCCTCGGCGCGGACTAGAACTTCTCGTCTGATCCACGGTCGATCAGCCGTTCCGCCGTTCCGCCCATCAGCAGTGTGAATGCGCCTTCGTCGAGGCCGATTGTTGCAAATCGCTTCGCCTGCTCACCGGCGGCAACAGGGTTATTCGGTGCATCGCTGCCGAAGAGGAAACGGCCGGCGTAGGCCGACAAATCGCGGGCGCTGACCTGCACCGCGCGGTCCCACACCGGCGTGAGGTCGGCATAGAGATTGTCGAATTCCGCCATCAACGCCAGCGCGTGGGGCGTGTTGGGATGGCCCGCGTGCGCGAGCACCAGCCGCAGCTGCCGGTGCCCGCGCAGCACCGGCACGATCGCGTCGATCTCGCCGGCCGCCGTCTCGCCGGGCGAGTGTTGTCCGGCGTGGATCACCACCGGGACGCCCAGTCGTTCCGCCGTCTCCCAGAGCGGTTGGAGTCGACGATCGTTCGCGGCGAAGTGCCCCACCGAGCAGTGCAGCTTTACCACCAGCAGACGCAGTTCGACGAGCGCCCGTTGCACGAGATCGGGCAGATTCTCGTCGGCGGGATGGAAGGTGGCGCCCGGAATCAGGTGCGGGAATCGCCGCGCCTCGTCTGCCGACCACTCGTTGATGCTCGCGGCGACGCCCTCCCGATGAGCATACGGAAGCAACCAGGCCGCATCGAAGCCCTCGGCGGTGACTGTGCCGGCGACATCGGCCAGGAGTGGGCCAGCACGGAGTCCGCCGGCCCGGTTCAGATGATTGCGCACGGCCAGCGCCAGCCGGTCGGGAAACCCGTGCACGTGCGCATCAACGCGTCGCATGGTGTGGCGCAGTCCGGCCACATCGTCCATCGTGTACTACCCTCAATCACGCGGCGCGGTGTTTCGACGCGCCGGTCGGCCTTGCCCGCCATCGTAGCGGTCGGGCGCACCCGACCCAAGTGTGACGCCGGCAGCCGCGCATGACGCAACCACCGCCGCGCGATAGGATGCTCTCGTGCATCGCGCGGAGATGATCGTGAGGAGTGGAAACGATGGCAGTGTGGCGACAAACACCGGACGTCGATCCGAGGGCTGTTGGCATGGACGACGCCGTCCTCGATCAGATGGCGGAGCGATTCGCCGAGGCGACGGATACGGGCGACCTCTTTTCCGGCGCCCAGATGGCCGTCTACCGCCACGGCAGGCTGGTACTGGACATCGGCGGCGGCATCGCACGCGGCCGCACCAATGTGTCGGTGCAGCCCGATACGATGTTCGTGATCTTCAGTTCCACGAAGGGGCTGGCGGCGCTGGCGATGTGGATGCTGCACGAGCGCGGCGCCTTCGATTTCGACGACCCGGTCGTGAACTACTGGCCCACGTTCAACTCACAGGTGCCGGAGAAGGACCAGATCACGATCCGGCACGTGATGAGCCACCGCGGCGGCTTCCCGCTTGGTCCTGACTGGTTTACCGCCCGCTGGTGGGGCGACCGCGAGGCGTTGATCCGCGCGATGGAGGAGGTGCCGCTCGCCTGGCATCCGGGCGAGTACAACGGCTACCACGCCTTGAACTTCGGCTGGGTGCTGAACGAGATCTGCATCCGTACCGACGTTCAGGGTCGCGACATCGGCCGGTTCCTGCGCGAAGAAGCGTTCACGCTGCTGGGCATCGCCGACACCTACGTCGGTCTACCCGACGACTCCGCGCTGGAGGAGCGCGTCGCCTGGGTCGAAGAACCGGAGCAGCCGCTCACGGTCGGACAGGCGACCGGAGTTGCCGCCGGCGGCGCGGCGGCAGGGCGCGACATGACCTTCCGCTCGCCGGTGATGGATGACCGCCATCGTGAGACGCCGGAGTTGAGCATCCCGTGGAACCGGCCGAGCGTCCACCGCGCCGTCGTGCCGGCGGGCGGCGGCATCAGCACTGCCCGCGCGCTGGCAAAGCTCTATGCAGCGCTCGCCCTCGGCGGCGAGCTCGACGGCGTTCGCATCGTCAAGCGGGAGAGCCTCGAGCAGGCGATCGTCCCGACCAATGCGCCCGGCGACATCGACCGGATCATCGGCATGCCGATGCGCTGGGGCACCGGTTGGCACATTGGCAGCGCCGCCGAGGGCGCCACCATGCGGACGTTCGGCCACGGGGGACGCGGCGGTCAGATGGGTCTGGCCGACCTCGATCGCGGCCTCGCGTTCGGCTTCACGACCACGGGACAGCTCAAAGCCGAGGAGTACCAGACCTGGCTGCTCGGCATGCAAAGCCTCGCTTTTCAAGCAGCAAGGGCGGAGTGATCGCCGGAGCGATTTGATACGCCCACCCCCACCTGGGAGCGCGGGCATCCGTGCCCGCAACATCGTTCGACACAGATGCGGGCCCGGATGCCCGCGCTCCCAGGTGGGGGGCGGTTGGGTGGTCATCGGTCACAGATCGATCCGCCCGCTCCGATGCCGCAAACATTACTGAGAGTGTATGGTTA
>JBFXAN010000253.1:0-7139 GCA_050184225.1 Dehalococcoidia bacterium
AACTTGCAACGCCGCGTCGGGAGACGATGGCGGAGGCATCCCGTCCCGGCCCGCGCGGCCCGCGCCTGACGCCGACCGAGCGTCGTGAGCAGCGCACGGCGCAACGGCGCGCGGCTGCCGACGCCGACTTCGAGCGAAGGAAGGCGTTTCTCGTCAATCAGGAGCGCGGCCGGCGCCGTGCCGCCGAACGTGACGCGCAGCGGCCGGAGACAGCGATCGAGCGGCTGATCCGGCGTGTGGTGCAGGAGGAACTTCAGCGATGACGAACCAGATCATCGAAGCCGACGAGAACGATCTCGACCTGTCGCGCTGGGCCACGCCGGACCCGTACTCGCCTGACGAGGCCGGCCGGGCTGCCGCCGGTGAGGATGTCGAGGACGACGAGGACGAACGGACGGCGGACGCTGCCGAGGATGCCGAGCCGATCGCCGACTTCGACCCCGGTGTGGTACACAGCGCTTTTCGCTCGTTCGAGGAGATGGAGCAACTGCAGCGTGACGACCGGTACGCCTTCGCCGACCGAATCGCCACTGACCCGACGTTCGCCAATACCGTGGTCGAATGGCGAGCATACCTCAAGCAACTCAATGACGAGTACGGCACCGATCTCCCAACTGATGCGTCCGTGCGTGAGGTCAAGGCGGCGGTGATCGCGCACAACAAGGCGGTCACGGCACAGGCGCAGCAGGTGGCGAAGACCACGAAGCCCGCCACCGCGAAGCGGACCGCGCCCCGCACCCCAGCGCAGCAAGCGCCGCCGGCGGATGCGCCGCTCGACTACCGGACGGAACAGCGGACCTTCCTCGCCAAGATGGCGGCGGACGCCCTCACGCCCCAGGACTACGAACGCTACGCCAGGGCCGAACGCGCGCGGTTCGGAGATTGACGACATGCCGCTGATTTCCCGGTTGAAGAAGCTCAAGAAAAAGGCAGGCGATCTCCTCCCCGACGAGGTTGACGAGGCACTCGCCTCCGCCCGACGGTTCGGTGCTGACGTCGTGGCGGACACGTCGATCGACGACGCCCTCCGGGATGCGCGGAGCTACCTTGCCAATCCCCGCCGGGTCGCCGGTGATCTCGGTCGCACGATCACCGAGACCGATACGCTCGGCCCGCGCTCGTCGCTGAAAGACCTGAAGCGGGCCTCCGATGTCGCGTATCACGATGTGCTGGACCCGGCGAAGGAGTTCGTCACCATCGGCCTTGAAACGGAGGGCCTCGGTGAGTTTCGCCGGGAGTTGCGGCAGACCGAACGGAAGCACGGCTACACCGGCGAGAACCCCTTCGATAAGATCGCTGCGCTCGGTCGCGCCTGGCGGGACCGCGACGACACGCTCGGCAAGCGGATTGTCGACGCGACCGTCGATCCCGCGAACGTGATCCCGGTGGCCGGGACGCTCGCGAAAGCAAAGGCAGCGGGACAACCGATCACCCGCGCCCTCGTACGGTCCGCCCTGCGCGAGCTCGCCGCACCCGCCGCCGCACAGTTCGGCGGCGCCCAGGTGGGTGGGGCGATCGGCGGCGAGCGTGGCGCTCGGATTGGCGAGACCCTCGGCCTGCTTGGTGGCGGCGTCGGACCCAACCTCGTCCGCCGCACGCCGGACGCCGGCGTTTCCACAATTGTGGAACCCTCAGATGCAGCGCCCCGTACCCGAAGCGCGATCCGCGATTCGCTTAAGGCGTTGCGGACACCGGCTCCCGGCAGTCCGTCTGCACTCGCCGTCCAGGGCGTCGGCACGGCCGCTGGTGCGGTCGGCGGCTTCCAAGCCTCAGAAGGCCAGGATCCCCGGACGCGGCTCCTTGCCACCCTCGGCGGCGGTGTCGCCGGGTACGGTCTTGGCCGGCGGGTTGCTCAGGGCAAGCCGATTGGCCTTGCCATCGAGGACATGGGTGAGAGGTGGCGGCAGATTGACGAGCTCCGCGACGCGGCCCACGCCGCCGAGGTCGCCGGGGATGTCGCGCGGGCGACCGACGTGCGGCAGCAGGCGAACGCCCTGCGGGACCAGATTGAGCAGACGCTCGCAACCGAGGCGAGCAGCGGCGGCCTGCGCTCATTGGTCGGCGGCCTCTTCGGGCGTCGCGCGGCCGCGCTCCCTGGCGTTGAGGCGATCAACCGGCCGCCGACCCGGCAGCAGGCGCAGGAGCGGATCGCCGCTCAGGTTGGCGATGATGCGTACCTGCGGGCGAATCCCGACGCCCAGCCTGACGCACAGCCGCTGATCGGACAGCAGCCGCTTCCCGGCCTGGACGTGGCCGCCGAACGCCGGACGCTGCGTGCTATTGCCGGCGCCGCCCTCGATGTTCCCCGGCAACTGCTGCTCGTCGGCGACCTCGGCCAATTGGGGCGTGTGGGTATCCTCGGACAGTTGCAGGCGCTGTCGGCGGGGAAGCCCCTTCAGGGCGCCGCCGCCTTCGGGCGGGCGTTCCGTGCGGCGTTCGATCCCGGCTACTTCCGCGAGTTGATGAGCCGGCGGGAGTACCAGCGCTGGGCGGATGTGGCGTACCCCGCCGACATGAGCAATCCCGAGTTCAGCGGCGTGTTCGCCCGTGTGCCCGGCGTCGGGCATTTCGAGCGGGCGATGTTCAATCGCTTCACCCCCGCCTTCGCCGCCGGCGTCGCCGAGGCCGTCTTCGATGGTGTGAAGCGCTCGGGTGACTTCGCCGGGATGGCGAGCGACGCGCACCGCCAGGCGGTGATCGGCGATTGGGTGCGCGGCCTCATGATCGGCCGGCCCCTCTCCGACCCGGAGGTCGGTACGGTCGCCCGCGCCGTGGGCCGGATCGCATTGGCGCCACGCTGGACGGCGGGCGGCATCGTCGGTGTGCAGAAAATCCTCGACCCCGGTCCAGAAGGCGAGCTGGCGCGGAGATTTTGGGGGACGGTGGTCCTCAGTGGCGCTGTGCTCTCGGTCGGGCTGACGCACCTGTTCACGGGCAAGCCGGTCGAGGATCTGATCAACCCGACGCATCCCGACTCCATGCTCAACCCGGGCAGCGCCCGGCGTTTCTACGGCGTTGAGCTGGGCAACGGCACCGTGATCTCGCCGATGGCGCCGGCGCTGCCTTTGATGCGGGCGTTGATGCGGCCGTTCGCCGAGGGCTATCAGACCTACCAGGAAGAACGCGACATCGGCGCCGCCGTCGCGGCGATGGTCGGTGAGGGCTGGGACGCGGGCCGCGATTACCTGCTCGGCAAGGCGAACATTCCTGTCAGACTTTTTAATGATCTTGTCATTCGCGGCGAGGATTGGCAGGGCCGGCCGATCATCACGAAGGAGGGGCCGCGCGGCTGGCTGCAAGCGGCGGGCTATGCCGGCTCGCAGAACCTGCCGATCGCGCTCCAGCCGCTCGCCGCGCCGATCACGGGACGGCTTAATCTGCCCTTCGATATCGAGCGGGACCAGCGGGTGCCGGGCACGGAGCCATCGATGCTGGATCGCGCGCTGGAGTTTGGCGCCGGCTTCGTCGGCATCACCGCCCGGCCGCCGTATCGCCTCCCCGATGACGTGGCCGATGCCTTTCGTGGGGCGATCGCGGCCAGGGGGGAGACACCGGGCAGTGAGGCCGATCTCCTCGGCCAGTACTACGGGCTGCGGCTCGACCCCTCCGAGCGGGCGGCGCTGTTTCGGGCGCATCCCCAGGTGCGGGAGTTCTTCGAAGCGCGGACACGACTGGAAGGGGAACGGTACGAACAGCCCGAGGGCCGGGCGCGGGTGCGGGAGTACCAGACGACCAAGGACCGGCTGGATCTCGACCGGCGGGCGGCGCTGGTCGCCCTCGAACAAGAGAACCTGTCCGGTGACGAATACCGGCGGCGGCGGAACCTGATCATGGACCGCCATCGGGGGATGGTGCTCGGCATCCAGGAGGCGATCTTCGAGACCTCCGACCCGGAGCGGATCAGCGCGGCACTCGATGCCGCCTACCGGCAGGGCGGCGAACAGAGCGCCGAGCGGCGGGCATTGGACGGCTTGTACGCGATCCGCCAAGAGGACGACAGCAGCGCCGCCCGCGATGAATATTTCCAGAAGCGGGATGCCTACCTCGCCTCGCTCTCCCCGGCGATGCGGGAGAAGCTGTTTCAACGCCAGCTTGACGAGGTGCCGACCGACAGCGAACGCCGGTATTTGCACGCGCAGCGGTTGATGAGCGCGTGGTACGACATCCCGAAGTACCGCTCATTTATCCCGGTGGAGGACACGGCGGCCGTCGATGCGGCGCTGGCCCGCGCACGGGATCTGCAAACGTATACCGGGGCACCGCTGAAGCGGGCGCTGATTCTGGACAAGGACACCGATCCCCGGATCAAGATGTTGGCCTTGCGGGTCGTGGCGGCGGGGGGCAAAGCGTACAACCCGGCGAGGCGAAGGTTCTTGAGAGACAACCCCATGCTCGCGTCGTTCTTCAGTTCGTTGTCGAGTGAGATGGCGGCGCAGCTGGTCGAGCCGGGAGCAGCGTGATGGTGGATGGTACCTAATGGCACGTTCAACCACCTGCCGAGGCACCAAGCGCACCGGGGATCCGTGTGGGTCCGTGGTCGTGCTGCCCTCCGGCTACTGCTTCCTGCACGACCCCGACCGGAAGGCACAGGCGCGCGACGCCAGCGCCAGGGGCGGGAAGGGCAAGAGCCGCCTCGCTCGCGTCGAACGTCTCGTCCCCTCGACCCTCCGGCCGCTGCTCGCCACGCTCTTGGACGCTGTCGACGAGACCCGGCGCGGTGACCTCGATCCGAAGGTCGCCTCCGCCCTTGCCGCCCTCGCCGGTGCCGCCGTCCGTGTCTATCAGTCGGCGACGACCGCGCAGCAGATCGAGGATCTCCAGAAGCAGATCAACAGCCTCAAGCCGACCGATCCGACCACGACGCGGAGGACCGCGTGAGCCGTGCCGTGCTCGACCGCCTCGCCCGCGATGTGGCCGCCCTCGAACAGGCCGAAGCGGACCGCCGGGCGCGGGCCTGGGCAAAGCGCATCGACCTCTGGCTCAGCTCCTTGAGCGCGGCGTGGACGGTCCCATCGGCGCAGCCACCGGCGGACCGGGCGGCCGCCCGCGAGCGGCTGGAATCGTGCCGCGCGCTGGGCGCGATCTACGTCGAGGAAGGCGTCGACGGGCTGCGCGCGTGCCTCGCCGCCCTCGTCACCACGGGACCGGACGGCGAGCCGGCCACCGGCCTGCCCCCGGCCGAGCAGGATGCGGTGATCGCCTGGGCCGGGCGCCTCTGGCCGCCGGGCAGCCGTCATCCCTTCGACCCCGACCGCCCGCATCAGCAGATCGGCGCCCTGGATGCCGCCCCGCCAGCACCAGCGGTGGTCACGGCCTGGCGGACCCGCGCCCAGGTCTTTGCTCACGCCCCCGGCGACCCGCAACCGGTCTGGCCGGAGACGCGCGCCGGCATTACGGCGCATCTCTGTTTCACCTACGTCGTGGAGGGCGAGGGAGACGCGGGACGGCAGGCGGTCGCCGGCTGGCTGACCACGAACGGGATCCACACCAAGGCGAAGGCGACGCAGCAGGCGCGGGGGCTGGCCGAGGACATCGCCGAACTGCGCCAGATCGCCGCCGCATCGGGGTATGCGGCCGTCCGGGCGGAGATCATGGACTGGTACGCCGGCACGACCGAGGCGGAGGCTGACCGCATCCTCGGCTGTGCCGGTATTGCCGCAGACCCGCCGGCGGAGCGCAGGAGCGCACCAGCACCGGCGCCCGATTCGCGTCCGCGCGGTGCGCCAGATCCCCCCGTTGCAGCACCGGCCACACCGGCACCGGCACTGGCATCGCCCACGCCGCCCGTCGTCCGCCGGCCGGCTCCGACACCGGCGCCGCTGCGCCGCGTGAATCAGCCCGATCGCCGCCGGAGCGCCCGCGAGCGCCTCGCCGCGCGCTACGGTCCCGAAGAACCTCGACACCGGGAGATCGACGGCTATGAGATCCTCCGGCGCCTCTCCCGATTCTAGGCAAGCCGAGTGCACAGAAGGTCAGCGCGGGGCAGAGAACGAGGTCGTCATAGCTGGCGGTTCCCGCACGAACGTCACCGCCGTCACCGCCTGCCGGCTGGGGTGACGCGCCACCCGCCAGCCCACATCCCGCCACGCATGCGCCGGCCAGGCACGGGCATAGTTGCGCCAGAAATCCGAAGAGGTCGCCGTCGCTGGGAGCGGTGTGCCGAGGATCGCCTCAATCTCGGCCAGCGTCAGCGTGACCTGGTCATCGGTCACCTGTGCCAGGTATGCAGCCAGCGGATCGTACTTGCGGGGACCAAGCCAGCGGGGCATGCTCACAGTCTACCGAGCCGGTCCCCATGCCACCCGGCTCCGATAGGCCAGCGAAACCACCTGTTAGCGAACTGTAACGAATGAGAACGTTTCCTATGGTGATCGTCTGGTCAGTGAACGATGTTCATCTGCTTCACTGACGCTGGGCGTGCTGCCGCCGCCCATGTCCCTCTCCAGTCCGTCCGGCGCGCCCTCCTCTATCTCCTGTCGCGCCGGACGGCCCCACGCACTATGGGTCCAGCCGGCATGGTCGGGAGCGCACCGGCTGGACCCGTAGTCCACCGCCAGTCACCGCAACGAATCACCGCGCGGCCGCCGGCGATCTCCCACGCGGCGGCTGTGCCGGCGCCCGTCGTGGACCACAGTGACGCGGATACTCCCCCGCGCGGCACCGGGGCGTGAGCGTGCTCTCAGGCCCAGGAATCGGCATTGTCGTGTTGGGGAGACAACACAATCAGGCGGATGCGACGAAAGCCGGCGCCCTGGTGGCGGAGACTATTCAGGCAACGGAACGCGTAAGACGTGCGTCTGAGCGTGCACACGCGAGATCGCGCAGTGATTCGCCTACGTGGACGGAGGTGGGAAGTATGCAGCGCCAGAAGGCGCTGCGATCCCGAACGATTCGCCTACGTGGACGGAGGTGGGAAGTGGTTAGGCAAGGCAAGGACCAGACATCAAGGCGATTCGCCTACGTGGACGGAGGTGGGAAGATGAGCACGGTGAGACGATCTCGCTGCCGTACCGATTCGCCTACGTGGACGGAGGTGGGAAACCTGTGTGGACTCCGCACAGGTTTCAGCGTTGCAATCCTCCCCCTCGCCGGCCCTCGATGTACCAGGGTCGAGCGAGGTATCCGCAGACGAGCAAAGG
>JBFXAN010000254.1:0-7090 GCA_050184225.1 Dehalococcoidia bacterium
GCTGACGCCCTACCACGCGATCAAGAACTCGCTGCCGAAGCTGGGAGCGGGCAGCACGGCCGTCGTGATCGGCACGGGTGGGCTGGGCCATGTCGCCATCCAGATCCTGCGCGCCATCACCGGCGCCACGGTAGTCGCCCTGGACATCGACGAGGAGAAGCTGGCGCTGGCCAGGGAGGTCGGCGCCCATCACGCCATCCTCTCCAACGCGAGCGCCGTCGGGGCGATCAAGAACCTGACCGGTGGGCTGGGCGCCAGCGCGATCTTCGACTTCGTCGGCGCACGGCCCACGGTCGAGATTGCCGGCGCGGCGGCGGCCGTCGAGGCGGACGTCAGCATCGTCGGTGTCGGGGGCGGCGCGCTGCCGGTGGGCATTCAGACGATCGCCTGGGATGTCTCGGTGCGCGCCCCGTACTGGGGGTCTCGTGCAGAGTTGATCGAAGTAATCGAGCTTGCGCGCCAGGGCCAGGTGTCGGTGGAGGTGGAGCGGTTCCCGCTGGCGGAGGCGGCGCACGCTTACGAGATGCTGCACGCGGGCAAGATCCGCGGTCGGGCCGTCATCCTTCCGAACGTATAATGCCGGGTTTGATCTGGCACCGGCTCGCGTCGGTGACCAGGCACGCACAAAGGAGACAATGGCGATGGCAACTCGAGAGAATCGTGGGACGGCGCAGGCCGGCACGCCGGGAGAGCTCGCGCCGGTGGTGGTGCGGCGGGATACCGAGATCTACGGCACCGAGGGCGGCTGGTTCAAAGCGCGCTGGCACTTCAGCTTCGACCAGTATCGCGATCCCAACCAGATGGGCATCGGCACGTTGCGCGTCTTCAATGACGACATACTCGTCCCCGGCGCCGACTGGCCGATGCACCCCCACCGCGACGTGGAGGGGATCACCTACGTGGTGGCGGGCGAGTTCGAGCACGCGGACTCGATGGGCAACGGCGGCGTGCTGCTGCCGGGCGGCGTGCAGCGCATGCGCCTGGGCAGCGGCGCGGAGCACTCCGAGCGCAACTACTCGCAGACCGCGCCGATGCGGTTCCTCCAGCTCTGGATCCTGCCGGCCGCGCGCGGCCTGACGCCCCGCAACGACCAGCGCCAGTACCGCGCGGAGGACCGCCACAATCGCCTGCTGCGGGTGATCCGCCCCGACACGTCTCCCGGCGATGAGATCGAGGTCGCCCAGGACGCGAGCATCTACGTGGCCCGGCTCGACCCGGATATCGCGGTGGAGCAGACGCTGCCGCCAGGTCATGGCGGCTATGCCTATCTGATCGAGGGCGCGGTCGAACTGAATGGCGAGCGACTGACGACCGGCGACGCCGTCTACATCACTGGCGACGGCCTGGTGCGCATCCGCGCCGAGCAGCCCAGCGAGCTGCTGCTGGTGGACACGCCGCTCCAGCGGGAACGGACTTGACCCACTCGGTCCGACTGGTCCTCGGATGCGGCGATTGTCGAGTCTAAGCTAATGTCAATTACGCCAGTCGATTGCGGCGCGTCCGCCGTGCTACCGAGGCCGAGCCGGCCCTGCCCGGTGCGGACCAAGGCAGGCGTCGAGTACTCTGATGCGCCGCTTCTGCGATAGGATACAGTCGGTATCGTCAGAACCGGGTGAACGCCATGTCGAACGTCGTCCGCTCCCCTGAGCCACGCGGCCAGCGCCGCCCGCTGCGCCGGATCGCCGTGTTGACCAGCGCGATCGTCGCGCTGCTGCCGGGCGCGGCCTTTGCTCAAGAGTCCGCCATCTCACCAGACAGCGATCAGGTGATGATCGTGACCGCCGTCGTCTCGGTCCTGGCCCTGATCGCCTGCGCGATCGGCTATGCCTGGCGCCGGATGCAGGGGATGGACCATCCCACTCCGGATGAGTTGGAGATGATGGGCAGCCACGGCCACGACGAGCACGAGGAACACGCCTCCGCCGCCGCACACCACTAGCGTGGACAGGGCGATGATCGCGTGGCATGACAGGGCCGATGCCGGCGCGTTATCCTTGCACGGGACACTCCGCCTTCTCTCATTGGACCGTCAACCTCGATCGGCGGCAGTGCCAGATTTCACACGCCGGGCGACGGAGCGTATCGAAGGTGGGGTCTGTCCATGCCGATCCAGACGCTTTTCATCGATCCGTCCCGCTGTATCGGCTGCCGCGCGTGTGAGGCCGCCTGCCGCGAGTGTGACTCGCACAAGGGCGAGAGCATGGTCATGGTCGACTTTGTCGACCGATCGATGAGCGTCGCTACCCAGCCGACCGTCTGTATGCACTGCGAAGATCCGGTTGCGCCCTGCGCCCAGGTCTGCCCGGCGCTCGCGATCACGATCACCGACGAGGGCATCGTTCAGCAGGCCGACCCCTCCCGCTGTATCGGCTGCCGCAACTGCGTCTATGCGTGTCCTTTCGGCGTTCCCAAGTTCGATGTCGAAGCGCGGTTGATGAAGAAGTGCGATCTCTGCTACAGCCGCACGGTGCAGGGACACAAGACCTGGTGCGCGCAGGTCTGTCCGACGCAGGCGATCTGGTACGGCAGCTTCGAAGAATTCACCGCCGTCCGCCAGGGCCGGGCGGTCAACCTCACCGAGTTCGGCGCTCAGGCGGTGCAGACGCGCGTCTATCAGGTGCTGCCCGACGACACGCCGCGATTGGACATCGTCGCCCTCCTCGCCGAAGCGGAGGCAGACCTTGGCCGGGAAGCCCCGCGTGAGGAGGCGTGGATCGTATGAACGACGAGCGCCGCCGAGCTGGTAGCGCCGCCCTCCGTCCTCACCGGAACAGCCTGGAGCGATTGCGGGCTGAGTTTCCCTATCACTGGGACGCGGATGCGCTCGTCAACCGGCGGGAATTGCTGCAACTCGCCGTGCTCGCCTCCGGCGCCCTCTTTGCCGGGACGGCGATCCTCGCGCTGCTCGGCCGCTTCCGCGAAGCCCGCCGCGGCGAACCGACGCCGGCCGCGCGGGTGAGTGAAGTAGCGGAGGGTGAAGCGCACTACTTTGAGTTCCCGGCGAGCGGCGACCAGGCCGTCCTTCTCCATCTTCCCGGCGGACGGTTCGTCGCCTACAGCCAGGTGTGCACGCATCTCGCCTGCTCGGTCTACTTCCAAGCGGAGAAGAATCGGCTGTTCTGTCCCTGTCATGAGGGCGTCTTCGACCCGGAAACGGGTGAGCCGACCGCCGGGCCGCCCGCGCGCCGGCTGCCGCGCATCGTGCTTCAACAGGAGGGCGATACGCTGATCGCGGTCGAGGAGGTGCCGTAATGCACCGGCCGCCTCCGTCCATCTTCCAGGACCAATATCAGCCTGACATGGCCGCGAACCGAGCGCCGCCTCCCGGCCGGCAGGCGCTCCTGCTCGCCGCGTTGACGATTGGGTTTCTGCTGCTGGCGATCCAGCTCTGGTTGCTCACGGTTGCGCTCGATCTCTATCTCGGTGGCTCCGGGGACGACGTCTGGCAGCTCGCGCTCGCCTCCGGCGTCGTCTTCCTGGGCGGCCTGGTGGCGTTGCGCCTGCTCGACCGGCGGCCCCGCGTTGGTGACTGATCCGCCGCCCTCCTCCGCCGGCTTCGCCGTGGCACGAAAGCGTTCATGCCTGAACCACGATATCGCATCGATGAGAAGCATCCACTCGGCGGCGAGATGTCCGACATCGTGCTCGGACTGTTCCACCGCTTGCAGCTCACGTCGCTCCAGCGTCATCATCACTCCGTCCGGGTGCTGGCCCTCTTCAGCTTCATCAATGGCTGTCTCAGCATCGGCATCATGGCGATCGCGGCGTTGGTCACGCGCGCGCCGTTCATCTTCCCGTCGCTGGGGCCGACCGCCTTCCTCTTCTTCTACACGCCGACCGCACCCGTTGCCTCGCCGCGCAACACGTTGATCGGCCATGCGATCGGCGGCCTGGCCGGCTGGCTCAGTCTGGCACTGTTCGGGCTGACCGATGCCGGCTCGGCGCTGCCGTCGGACGTGACCGCTCCGCGCGTGCTGGCCGCTGCCCTGTCGCTCGGTTTGACGAATGGTCTGATGGTCCTGTTGAAGGCGCCACACCCGCCGGCCGCCGCCACAACCCTGATCGTCTCTCTGGGACTGATGCCGCACCTCTGGCAGCTCGCGGTGCTGATGCTCGCCGTCGCACTGCTCACGATCCAGGCGTTCGTGATCAACCGGCTGGCCGGTATCCGATATCCGATCTGGGCGGCCGCACCGGCGACGGAATCTCCGCAAGCAGCCGGGTCGAGGGGCTGACGCCGGCACCGCGCTCGCCGCTCAGCTCCGGGCGGCCGCCAGCGCCGCCATCCGCTCGGCCATCGTCGCGAAGGTGTCGGCGCTCAGCAGATCCTCCGCCGGGAGAAAGAGCCCGTCCTCTTCGCCGGTGAAGTGCCCCTGAAAAACCCAGTCGAGTCGCTCGATCAGGCCGGCGAGGTTCTGCAGATTCGAGATGATGTCCCCATGCCGCACGCGGGCGGCGGCCAGCTCGACCGACGCCTGCAACCGGAGGACCTCTTCATGCTCCGCGTCCAGCGTGGTCAGCGCCTGACCCAATCCATCGCGGCGCGCCTTGATCTCGTCGTGCTCGTCGATCATATGGTCGACCAGTCGGGTCAGCCCGGCCGCCGCCTGCCGCAGAGCGGGGAAGAGCACCTGCTCCTCCTTCTCGATGTGGAGGGCAACGTCCCGTTCGAGCAGCAATTGCAGCAGCCACAGCTGCTCGACCGCGGCGCCGACAACATCCGCATCGTCGGGCGTCGTGTTCGCCGCACGGACGCGGAGGAGCGTGGCCGCAACGGTTTCCTCGATCAGACGGTGCTCGCGGATCAGACCGGCGAGCGGCTCGGGAGCCTCTGACATTGACGTCTTCGATTCTGGGGACGGCGCTCATTCCTGCTCGTGGCCGGCCGCGGGCCAGACGAGCGTCAGCAGAAAGGCGCTCTCCTCGAGCGCTTCAACTCCGTGGCGAATGGCGGGATCGAGGGCGATCATCTCCGCCTCACCCAACTCCGCCGTCGTCCCGCAGAGCTGGAGACGCAGTCTGCCGGACAATACCTGCAACGTCAGGCGGGCGCCGGTTTGATGATGCGACAGCCGGGCGCCGGGCTTCATCACCGATAGCACAGCGCGCATGTCCGGCGCCTTGATCAAGGTCTTCGTATTGCGGTCGCCCTCCAGCCATGCCGGCTCCGCCCGAAGCCGGGCGATCTCGCGGGCGAAGTTAAGCGACATAACGGGAGCGATCAGAGGGTAGGGCGGACGGTCGAGCGTGCCGGTCGTCGTGCCCGGCGGATGATGTCCGGGGAGATACACGTCGTTCGTCATGGCCATCCTCGCAGGGACCGGCTCGATCGTGAACCGGGCAGAAACGTGCCGCCATACCGGCGGGGGAGCTGTTGGCAGGCTCCAGGTTATGGCCGTTGATCAGACGCGACAATCCGGTGGTGCCGGACGATGGCGCGGGGCAATGCCCGACAGATAGACGCGCGGGTGGCGTTAACGCCAATCCATCTGTGACAGCAATGCGCCGGGCGCGATCTTTTCCGCGCGGCCCTCGTCGAGCGGGAAGAGAAACAGGCCGCACGTCCCGAGCGCCGCGACAGTCGAACCGTCCGGCGACCAGGCCACCGATGGGTCGTCTTCGTTCAGGTCCTCAAGCTTGCGCAGGCCGGTTCCGTCCGCGGCGACCATCCAGAGGTCCACCGGCGGACCATGGGCGGATGCGACGGGCGGCTGCCATGGCCATCGCGAACCGCTGCCACAGGTGACCGCCGCCATCAGGTTCGCGTCGGCTGTCTCCACCGCACCGAACGCCAGCGACTGACTGTCTGGTGAGAAGCGGGGCGCCCGCAGCCCGGCGATGTCCGCGCCAAGCGGTACGATCAGACGCGCGTCCGAACCATCCGGCCGCGCCGTCCACATCCCCGGAGGGCGGTCGCCGCCGGAGTAGGTGAGGTAGGCGATGCGGCTCCCATCCGGGGCGACGGTCGGATAGGCCGCGCCCTCGGCAATCGTCGTGCGGCCGCCCGATGCCAGGTCCAGCCGGTCGAGGCGCATCGTCGAACCGACGAACCGGCCATCGCGGATCTCAGGTTCGATGATGGTGAGGTAGAGCGCCTGTCCGTCCGGGCTCCAGTCGATCCCTTCAACGGTCGTGCCCGGCTTCTCGTGCGTGAAGACGATCCGCTCGTCGCTCCCATCGGTGTTACTCACGGCCACATCGCTACCCACATTCTGGCCGGCGGCGCCGATCTGGGCGGCAATCACATACGCGATCTGGCTGCCGTCCGGTTTCCATCGGGGGTATGCGTAGTAGGTGTCTGCCGTCGGCCGCTTCTTGATCTCGTACTCGACGCCGGTGGTCATGTCGCGCAACAGCAGTTGCAGGTTGCGCACCAGGAGCAGGCCGTGCTCGCGCCGTTCGGTCAGCGGCTGCGCCGGCGGCGTCTGTCCCGTGGTGCTGTCCTCGTTCCGGTTGATCAGGAACACAGCGATCGCCGCCGCCGCCACCAGCATCGCTACCCCACCGCCGATCAGGACCACTCGCCGCTGCATCGCGAAATACCTCACTTCGACCGTGCGACACGCCACCACCGTCGATCAAGTGATTGGCACGCGGTCCAGATCGGTGGACCGCCGAACGTCGTCATCGTCGCTCGCCTTCGAAGCAGGAAGCTGGTATCCCTGTGATACTGTGCTTCAGTGGAGCATGCACCATGACGGACGCGACCCGCTCGAAGTCCTCGCCAGGGCAGTCCCGCGTGCCTGCCCATCTGGTCGTCGCGGTCGTCGTGGTGTCGCTCGCCGCGGCGCTCTGGCCGGTGCGGCCCGCCGCCGCGCAACAGGTTCCCGCCGCGCCGCCGGCGGCCGCCGGTGACATGGTCCCGGCATTTCTTCCTGGTGCGTGTGCATCGAACTTCGATCTGCCCGACGGCTTCGTCCTCGGCGAGACGGCCCGCTGCGGCGTCGTCCGCGTTCCCCAGAGCCGCGAGCGCGCCGGCCTGCCACCGCTGAACCTGCCGGTGGCCGTCCTCACCGCCCCGACGGCGGCCGCCGGCGCGACGCCGCTGCTCTATCTCGCGGGCGGACCGGGCGGCTCCGGCCTGGAGGAG
>JBFXAN010000255.1:0-7073 GCA_050184225.1 Dehalococcoidia bacterium
TGCAGGAGCTAGGCTACGCCGGCGCTTTCTACCCCGGCCTCATTGCCCAGGCCGGCGTCCGCGCGTCGTGGGAGTACGCGCACGACTTCAAGGAGCGTGGTGTCGAGGCGGAGATCGAGTGGCGACAGCGGCAGTACAAGTATCCGATGCCGCACACCTTCGATATCGTCGGCTTCCCGCAGGTGGCCGAATGGGAGCAGATGTACCTTCCCAAGGACTTCCTGGAGAAGTACGAGGATTCGATTGGCGGCTACGATCCTCGAGCGAGCCGGTATGAGGCGGCATTCACGGCACCACGCTAGTCAGGATCGCCGGCGCCTGCGAGATGCACGCGCCGGCTCGATCCCGTCCATCAGGTGATGAGGTACGACTGCTGGCTGACCGACGCTTCGGTCCGGCCTGCGTCCGCGCGACTCCGCGAACGGCAACGTACCGATGAGAGCGGGTGCCGGTTGAGGCAACGGAAGCCATCAGCGTCTCCAGTGGCGACGTGTGATGTCGTGTCCGCGTGGGTGCAAGCATGAGCCAGATGTTGGACCAGCATGAGGAGCGCGGCGATCCCTGGGATCCCGAGCAGTACAACAAGTTCCGCGAACAGCGGATGTTGCCATTCTGGGACCTATTGGCGCTCATCCGGCCCCGGCCCGGGATGCGGGTCATCGACCTGGGCTGTGGCACGGGCGAATTGACGGCGATGCTGGCCCAGGCTATGCCCCGCGCCGGTGACCGGCTGACCTTCCGGCAGGCAGACATCCGAGATATCGACAATTTTGGCGACTATGACCTCGTATTTTCGAATGCTGCACTGCAATGGGTGCCGAGCAGCGAAGGGCTGCTCGCCCGCATCGCGGCTGAACTGCGGCCGGGAAGCCAGATTGCAGTGCAGGTGCCCAAGCGAAACGGACATGTGGCGGGCGGGCTGGCGGCGGAGGTGGCAGCGGATGCCGCATTTCGCGATCGGCTGGCACCGCCTCCGCCGCGAGGTGGTGTGCTCAGCCTGGCCGAGTATTCGCAACTGTTCTATGACCACGGCTTTCGCGAGCAATCTTGCATCGAGAAGATTTACGGTCATGAACTGACGCACTCGACGGACGTGATCGAATTCCTCAAAGCCACCGGACTCAATCCCTACCTGTCGCAACTGAATGATGCTGGCAGGAGCGGATTTCTCGCCGCGTTCCGAGACCGTTTGATCGCTGCCATTGGCGACCGATCGCCGTACTTCTATCAGATGCCGCGCCTTCTGATCTGGGGACAGAAGTCATCTCTGTGATGGCGCCGCGGGGCAACGGTCGATCGTTTTGTCATTGGCAGCATAGGCTCGACCCTGAGATCCTCTCAATGACACGAGGCGTCGTCGCACACGACGTAATGGTCGGCGGAGCGCACGTCGATCGCGGCTCACGCTGGTTGCTGGATGCCCGCGCATACTACGGCGCCTGACTGACGAACGTCGATCGCGTCATATGGTCTCCAAGTTGAACCTCGGTACGCAAAGCAGCACACTCTACGCGGGAGGGGACATGCTTCATGCGCATCGATGCGATTCGATCCTTCCTGAGGCTCGTTGAGGCAGGGTCCTATTCAAGCGCGGCCGATCTTCTCTTCATGAGCCCTACCACGCTGCACAGTCACGTCAAGTCGATCGAAGATGAGCTGAACATGGCGCTCGTGACGTTCGACGGAAAGCGGATGGAACTGACGCGAGCCGGGGCGGAATTCCTCCTCTTTGCCGAGCGTACGATTGCTGAGTTCGACGTGCTTCGTGACGGTCTTGCAGGTCTGACCCGTCCGACGCAGGCGACGCTCCGTGTCGTGTCGCTGTCGGCGCCCGCTGTTCATCTTCTGCCACCGGTCGTGGTTGCCTTCCAGCGCTCGCACCCAGATGTGCATGTCAGTGTGGACACCAGGCGCGCGGGTGAGGCGATTGCCGCGCTGGTCAGCAAGCAGGCCGATCTCGCAATTGTTCACAACGCGCATGCTGTCCATGTCCGCGATGTCTTTGTGACTTCACTCGTGTTCGAGGATCGGTTGACCGCGGTCATTCGCAGAGACTTGTATCAGCCGCCGGATATCGCGTTGATGGAGCGGTATCCGCTGGCTGTTCAACCCGCCTCGAATAGCCTCTCGCGTCAATATGTCGAGCGTTGGGCAAGGGAGCGCGACGTTCGGCTGCGCGGGCACTACGAACACGCCTCATTCGATGGCATCCTTGCGTATGTGATGGCGACCGACTGTGTTGGAATCGTTGGCGGCTATGTGGTGTCAAGCAGCCCGATGGCGGCCATGATTCAGCAACTCGACCTGCCCTCCTTTGACCACGTGCGCCGCATCGTCGCGCTCTATCCGGCCACCAGCAATGAGACCGTACGGGCCTTCGTCGATTTCGTCTACGCATTCTACGCAGAGGATGCACTGGTCCGGGGAAGGAGTTGATCGATGGAGGTGTGCGCAATCTTCGCGAGCCGCTCCTCAGCTGTTCCGGATCGTAGTCAATCGTCTCCCGCTGGCGCCTGTGCCGGCTCCAGGGAGGCCGCGGGATGAGACAGCACCGTTGGTCGCACTCCATCCGTGAGATATGGGGCGAGTGGGGTTCGCACCCGACCCTTGCTTGTTGGGACGTCGGCGAAGAACGCTCGCTCCGAGAGCACCGGACACTCGAGCACGTCCGTGGTGGTCTGCACGTAGCCAAATGTAAGCCGCCAGGTGGCTGCATCATCGACCCACTCCTTGGCGGTACGCTCGCGGAGCCGCGGCGCGATCAGCGCTTGATGCTCATCCCAGTGCTCCATCCGCCGCTCAGGTGTGGAGAAGCGAGGTTCGGCAAGTTCCGGAATCCCCAGGAAAGCGGCGTACGTTTCGTAGTCGGCAGACGTGGGCGACGAAGGTCCTGCATAGACCCACGTGTCTGATGCCTGTTCAATCCGGGTCATGCCGGCGACCGTGCCCTCTCGTGCATCGATCACACCCGTGTAGGCGTAATTCGTGAGCGACGGTGTGAGCATCGCCATGACAGCCTCTTGCTTGGAAATGTCGACTGTTGCGGGACCACCAGCGTAGAGCGCGGCACTCGTGGCGATGGCTGCCAGCAGTCCGCCGGTGAGCTGAGCCTGGAATGGGGCGAGTTGCACGGGCGGACGGTCGAATGTGCCGGTGAGGAAGAGCAATCCTCCCGCGGCGAGGTTCACCAATTCGCTCCCATGCCACGAGGCCCACGGCCCATCCAAACCGAATTCACTGATACGGGTACGCACCAGCGACGGTCGATGCTCGAAGAGCACATCCTCGTCGAGCCCGAACGCGGTGAAACCGGCCGGGCCAGCATCATCAATCAGTGCGTCCGCATCAGCCACGAGTCTGATGAAGTGCGCTCGATCCTCTTCACGCGCCAGATCCAGAACGAGCCGAGACTTCCCAAGTTCGAGCAGTTCATCGATGATCTCATCGCCAGGTGCAACATTCAGGTGAGGAGCGCTCGTCAGCGCCACTCGGATCACATCGGCGCCGATCAGGGCTAACTGTTGCGCGCAGTACGCACCGGAGATGCCGGTGCTCATATCCACGACTCTCACGACGGTTTCCTCAACTTACCGATCCACGTTCAACCATGCCGATCACGCGTTCCGGCTCGGGATCATGCCCCGCGGCGAGCCGCCAATCGCGCTTCCGGCGAATCATCTCCTCCGGTAACCGCGCCGTTTGTTCGCTCGGAATCTCAATCGGCACGCCGACGACACCGGATGTGATGAGTGTGTCGATCTCGGCGTCTGGCATCGCCAACCAGCGGGCGAGCACGTGACGAGAATCCTGGCCAATTGCAGGCGCCTCGCGAAGCGGGGGACGGGGCAGACGATCAAAACGCCACGGCGAGGCGGCATGTGGGTGAGCGGCGAAGCCATTGACCGGCTTTTCGTGCGGGATCGGAGTGAAAGCTTGACGATGACGAAGCTGGGCGTTGAGGAAGAGATCACGAGACGTTAGTGCAGGCGCGGAGGCAATTCCCGCCCGTTGGAGCATCGCGACCGCCTCCTCAGCCGTCTGCTTCGCGGCCCAGCGTCGAAGCGCGGCAGTGAGGTCACTGGATGACTCGGTACCGATGATGTTCGCCAGCGCGGTGCGTTGATCTTCACGGACCGATACGGCGAGCCATCGCTCGCGCTGGCACGTCTCGACGACATCCTGCAAGGCGAAAGCAGGGTCGTTGTTGCCGCGGCGTGTCTCCGGTCGTGTCGTGAGCGATGAGCGCGCCAGTGAGAGAAGCAGATGATACGTGTTCGCCTCATACATGGACAGGTCAATGTACTGCCCCTGACCGGTGGCCTGCCGGCGGTGGAGCGCCGCAAGGATCGCATGCGAGGCGTAGAATCCGCTGATGTTGTCCGCGTACACGACGGTGCCGGGACGGGTCGGCGGTCGATCGGAGTAGCCTATCGACTGCGCGTGACCGGATGCGGCCTCAATGCCGGGGCCGAAGGTCGGACGCTCGGACCACGCACCGGTCTGGCCATAGCCGCTGAGGGAGAGCATGACGAGATCTTCACGCTCGACCTTGAGTTGCTCGTAGGTGAGTCCGAATTGCCGCTTCACACGAGGGGTGAAGTTCTCACAGAGAACGTCCACTTTCCGAACGAGTGCCTTGAACAGACGCTGTCCTTCTGTGGCACGCAGGTCGACGGCGATGCTGAGTTTATTCCGTGCCAGGTCGTTCGCCAGGTAGCGTGGCCGCTGGCGCGAACGCACGTGCGATTCCAGGCGGATTACTGTGGCGCCCAGGTCGCCCAGCAGCCGGGTCGCCATGGGGAGCGAGACTGCCTGCTCCCAGGCAAGCACGGTAACACCAGCCAGTGGTAGGAACGGCTCAGGCATCGCCGGCCACCTCACATGAGGTGCCGGCAAATGCGGCGACCACCCCCTCTGGGTCGCGCGCGCACAACTCGATCTGAACCCTTCCACCGTTCAGGGCGGATGGCGCCTCGATGCGGACCCGGATCGGTGGGAGCTTCATCTCGGCGGTCATTGGTGTTTGCATCACGTCCCTCGTAGTCGTGGATCGAGCTGGTCGCGCAGCGCATCGCCAAGGAGGTTGAAGGCGAGCACAAGGATGAAGATCGCGAGGCCGGGGAAGATCGAGAGCCAGGGCGCCTGCTCCAACAGCGGTGCCCCCTGGTTCAGGATGCTGCCCCAGGTTGGCGTCGGCGGTTGGACACCAACGCCGAGGTAGCTCAAGCCCGCTTCCGCCAATACGGCAAAGCCGAGCCCGAGTGTCGCCTGGACGATGATCGGTGAGAGGCTGTTCGGTAGAATGTGGCGCGCCATGATGCGGCCGTCCGTGGCGCCGATCGCACGCGCCGCCGCAATGTACTCCCGCTCGCGCAGGGAGAGCACCTGGCTCCGCATCAGCCGGGCGTAGAGCGGCACACTGGTGATGCCGATCGCGATCATGACGTTGATCAGGCTCGGCTGAAGTACGGCGACGATCGCAAGCGCCAAGATGATGCTGGGAAAGGCAATCAGTGCATCCATCACGCGCATGATGACCTCGTCGGTCACACCGCGCGCATAGCCGGACAGCAGGCCGAGCGGCACGCCGATGAGCATGGCCACGCCGACCGCGATCACGCCAACGAGCAAGGAGATCCGGGCGCCAAACATGATCCGGCTGAGCAGATCGCGACCGAGTTGGTCAGTACCCAGCGGATGTGCGGCGCTCGGCGCCGAGAGCAGGGCGTTGTAATCCTGTTCAAGCGGATCGGCCGGCGCAAGCAACGGCGCAAAGATTGCCACGAATGCGATGCCGGCGACGATCGCCAATGAGACGACACCTACCTTTGAGCGCGCGGCGATCTTCCGTCCAGTGCGAATCCAACCGGACCGGCGCGTGCCTGTAAGTGTGAGCGCTTGTGCACTATGAGCCATAGCGAATCCTCGGATCGAGCACGCTGTAGGCAAGATCGGTGAGCAGGTTTGCGGCGAGTACGGCAAAGGCGGCGAGGAGGACGACGCCCTGGATCACCGGCAGGTCTTGTGAGAAGACAGAGCTCACAGCGAGCCGCCCCATCCCAGGGATCGCGAACACTTGCTCAATCACCACCGTTCCGCCGATGAGACCACCCGCTTGAATGCCGAGCACGGTCAGCACCGGCAGCATCGCGTTGCGGAGCGCGTGCACGATGACCACCCGGCGGTTGCGAAGCCCTTTTGCGTGTGCCGTCCGAACGTAGTCCTGATTGAGCACTTCCAGCATGGCGGATCGAGTCTGGCGCGTGAGCGATCCCGTCATGTGCACGCCGAGCGTGATCGCCGGAAGCGCCAGGTACCGCAATGCCTGAACCGGGTCATCCCACAGATCGACGAAGCCGGAAGGCGGCAGCAGGTTGAACCAGACACTGAAGATCAGGATGAACATGATGCCCATCCAAAAGCTTGGCATCGCCACACCGCTCAAGGCGGCGATCGTGGCGGCGTGGTCGAGCCATGAGTTTCGCTTGAGGGCAGCCAGTACGCCGAGCGGAATCGAGATCACGACGCCAATGAGCCACGCAACCATGGCCAGCTGGAGCGTGACCGGCAGCCGGTCGCCGATCGCCTCCCGAACGGGCTGATGCGTCTGAATCGACATACCCAGATCGCCGCGTAGCGCGTTCGTCAGCCAGTTGAGATACTGCACCGGCAACGGGTCGTTCAACCCCAGATCTTCACGCAGCTGTGCCTCCACTTCCGGTGTGGTCGCGACCTCCTCGCCCAGCAGCGCGGTGACCGGGTCACCTGAAAGCAGGTTGGTCAACGCAAAGACGGTGATCGAAACCAGAAGCAAGACCGGGATGGCATTGAGCAGCCGGCGGATCACATAGGCACTCATCCGGCACCTACTCCGCGATCCACAATTCGTGAAGGCGCAACTTGCCATCGCCATACGGCGTGAAATTGCGCACACGCTTGCTCATGCCAACCTGGTTGGTGTTCTGGGTGAAGAAAATTCCATGCACGTTCTCTACGACGAGTTGCTGGATCTCGTCATACAGCGGCTTGCGCTGAGGAATGTCATATAGCTGGCGCGCCTTCTCAATCAGTTG
>JBFXAN010000256.1:0-7000 GCA_050184225.1 Dehalococcoidia bacterium
GTTCAGTATGATCGCGATAGGTACGAGCGTGCTCGGCTCGCCTTGTCAGTCGAAGTGCTGGCGACACGCGTCGGGCGCCTGTACGAGCCGGTGGGTTGTGCGGTGCGCGGGGACATGTTCGCGGTCACTGCGGCCAGCCCATCCGTGCTCGTGAACCGAGGGAGCGCACGGCCATGACCTGGAAAGACCGCATCGAACGGCACCGCGGGTGGCTCATCACGGCCGCCCTTGTGCAGTTGCTGCTGCTGGTTGCGGCGCTGCGCGACCTCCGCCTTCGACCCGCGGACCACATCCGTGGGTCGAAGGGACTGTGGGTTACCGCCGCCTTCGTGAACTTCATCGGGCCGCTCACCTACTTCGCCGTCGGCCGCCGCCGCTCAGTGCCGGTGATTGGACCGTCGCGCGGCAGACCATGACGATCCCGCACGGCAGGATTGGGCTATGCTCATTCTGTCGTGTGCGCCACACCCACGTGCTCTCAATCCCGGAACGGACTCACCGGACAAGTGACGTCTGCCGGTTGCCAGCGTCGTCCGCCGCATTCGTCCAATCGAAACAACCAGCCGGTACAGATTCAGAACCGCGCACCCTTGAAAATTCGATATCAACCAATCGCGGACACAGCGTTCGCGGCTCAGCGGATGAACTGCTCCAGCGCATCGGGACGGAGGATAACCGTGCTGCTCCGGCCCGTGCGGATGTAACCAGCCCGCCGCCATTCCCCGAAGATGCGGCCCACCGTCTGCCGCATCGCGTAGACCATCGGCAAGAATCGCTGCCCATGAACGCTTATGATACTATATGAGCATGTACGGAGCGTTGTGGAGTTATAGAATCGAGGCAAGGCGTGACGATCAACCAGGACGCTGAGTTGCTGACTATTGCGGAAGCAGCAGCCGTCGTCAAGGTAGGCCGCTCGACCGTAAATCGCTGGCTGCGGGACGGTCGCCTGCGTGCATATCGGGTCGGACCGAGGGCTGTGCGTATCCGCCGAGGCGATCTCTTTGGAATCATGACGCCTGCGCACCATGTGGACGACGCGCGCAAGGGTGGCGAACCGCCGGACGCCGACCGACCCACTATCCGCCCATTGACGGACGAGCAGGCGGCCAGACAGCGCCGGGCGCTCAAGGAGTCCGCGGCGCTGCTTGAGCAGATGCGGCAGCGCCGCGACGGCGTGCCCTACTCCGAAAGCTGGCCGGTCATCCGTGAGGAGCGTGCTCAACGGATGACATAGTTCGCGCGGTCTGCGTTGACGCCAGTGTGGCAGTCAAATGGGTGGTGCGCGAACAACACACAGATGCCGCCCGCGCCCTGCTGATCAATGCCACTGCGGAAAGACGCCCGATAATCGCTCCCCCGCATATGTCCGGAGAAGTGACGAACACGATCTACCAGCGTTGGCGGAGCGCTGACCCGAACAGGCACCTCCCAGAGGACTTTGCCGACTCTGCGTTAGTGCAGTTCTTTGCGATCGAGATCGAAACGCTCAACCCGCCGCGCTTGCACGAGCAGGCGTACACATTCGCCAAAGCGTTTCGCATCTCCAGCATCTATGACAGCCTCTACGTCGTGCTGGCGCAGCAGTACGGAGTTGATCTCTGGACCGCCGATGCCCGTCTCCTCAGGGAATGTCGTGGCGTTGCGGAGTGGGTGCGATTCATCGGCGACTACCATATGGAACTCACTGGCCCTTGAGAGCAATCGCGGCGCTCGCGGCTCAGCGGATGAACTGCTCCAGCGCATCGGGACGGAGGATAACCGTGCTGCTCCGGCCCGTGCGGATGTAGCCCGCCCGCCGCCACTCGCCGAAGATCCGCCCCACCGTCTGCCGCGTCGTCCCTGCCATCGCCGCCAGTTGCTCCTGCACAGCGTGGACGACCAGGACATCGTGCTCGCGCCGCGCGTTCTGCACGAGCAGCCGCGCCAGCCGCGCCGCCGTATCGCCAAACGCGAGCGACGCCACCTGTGCATCCGTCACACGGATGCGGCGGCTCAGCGTCACCAGCATCTGCCGCATCAGGCTCGGGTGCTGCTCCAGTTCCTCCAGAAACGCCTCCCGCGTCAGCACCAGCAGCTCGGCATCCGACGTCGCCACCACCGTCGCCGAGCGCGGTTCGCCATCCAGCAGCGACATCTCGCCGAAATGATCCCCCGGTCCCAGCCGCGCGACGATGAACTGACGCCCGTCCTCCGACTCCAGCAGCACGTCGGCGCTGCCGGAGATGATCACGAAGGCGGTTGTGCCCCGATCCTCCTGCTGCAGCACGGTCGACCCGCGCGGCACCCGCCGCCGGTGTGCCCGCCGCGCGATCCAGACGATCTCCGTCGCCTCGACGTCGGCGAAGATCTGCACCTGTTGCAGCGCCCGCGCCGCCTGCTCGGCGCCGTACCCAAGGACATCGGTGTTTGTCATTGCGCCGTCGCCTGCGGGATCGCGCCCGCCCGCGCCATCGCCGACTCTTCCAGCGTGCCGCGCAGCTCCGGCACCAGCGCGATCAGCGAGTCCAGCTCCTCCCGCGCCAGCACCAGCACTTGCAACGGCGTCGTCGCCCGCACCGTCGCCGTCCGCGGCACGTCGTAGAGCAGCGCCATCTCGCCGAAGTAGTCACCTGCCCGCAGGTCGGCCAGCTTCCGCATGCCGGCGCTGTCCTGCACGAGCACCTCCGCCGTCCCCTTGTCGATGATATACATCGCCGAGCCGCGCTCCCCCTCGTTCACGACGACCGAGCCGGGCGCATATCGCTCGACCGTCAGTCGGTTGGCCAGCGCCGCCGCCAGGTCGCCGTCGATGCCGGCAAAGAGCGGCACCGTCGTCAGCCGCATCGCCTCCATCCCGCCGAACTGCGGGATCGGCCCGGTCACGCCGCCCGTCTGCTCCTGCCAGAGGCGGGCATAGAGCCCATCCTTCTTCAGCAGCTCGTCGTGCGATCCCTCCTCGACCAGCCGCCCCTTGTCCAGCACGAAGATCCGATCCATTTGCGCCGCCGAGGTCAGGCGGTGCGTCACCGAGATCGTCGTCCGCCCGGCGGCCAGCCGGTCCAGCGTCTTGTTGATCGCCGCCTCCGTGCGCGGATCGAGCGCCGAGGTCGCCTCGTCCAGCAGCAGGATCGCCGGGTTGCGTAGGATCGCCCGCGCGATCGCGATCCGCTGCCGCTGTCCACCCGACACCTGACCCCCCCGCTCGCCTACCGGCGTGTCATACCCCATCGGCATCGACAGGATCAAGTCGTGGATCTCCGCCGCCTTCGCCGCTTCCTCGACCTCGGCATCCGTTGCCCCCTGGCGCCCCATCCGGATGTTCTCGCGGACCGAGATGTCGAAGAGAAAGTTGTCCTGGAAGACGACGCCCATCTGCCCGCGCACCGACTCCAGCGTCGCGTCGTGCAGGTCGACGCCATCGAAGGTGACGCGCCCCTTCTGCGGGTCGTAAAAGCGCATGATCAGGTTGAGTGTCGTACTCTTGCCGCAGCCGCTCGGCCCGACAAATGCGACCTTCGAGCCGGCCGGGATCTCGATGCTGAACTCCGAGAGGTTGGGCTGCTGACCGGTATAGCTGAAGGTGACGTTCTCCAGTCGGATCGCCCGCTGCAAGCGTGGGATCGTCTTCGCGTTCTCGGTATTGGCGATGCTCGGCGACATGTTCAGCAGTTCTTCGACCCGGTCCATCGAGCCGGTTGCCTGCTGCAACGACTGCATGATGCTCGATAGCCCCTGCACCGGCCCGATCACCGTGCCGAGCAGCGACAGGAACGCCATCAGGCTGCCGAGCGAGAGGTTCCCCTCGATAATCAGATAGCCACCAATGCCAAGGATGATCAGCTGGATCGCCGAGGCGATCGAGTTCGCCGTCAGTCCATAGAACGACGAGAGGAAACTCAGCCGGATCGAGCTCTGGAAGAGGCGATTGAGCTGTCCCTGATAGGTATTGGTCGCGCGATCCTCCAAACCAAAGGCCTTCACCACCGGCTGCGCCAGCAGGTTCTCCTGGAGCGTGCTCGACGCGGCGGCCAGGTCCTGCTGCCGCTGGAAGCTGGCCCGCGCCGCCGGCGGTCCGAGGAACTTCGTCGTCAGGAAGAACAGCGGCATCCCCGCGATCGCCACCAGCCCCAGCTGCCAATCCAGATAGAAGATCGTCGCCAGCGCGACGACCAGCGTCAGGATCATCTGCAGGCCGGTCGCCATTGCCCCCGTCAGCGCGAACTGGATCATCTGCAGGTCGTTCGTCATCCGCGAGAGGATGTCGCCCGTCTGGATCTGCTGGAAGAAGCCCGGCTCCATCCGCTGCAGCCGGGAGAACATCCGCATCCGCATCGTCTCCAGCACCTTCTCGGCGACGAAGGCGGTCAGGTAGTTCTCCCGCAACCCGGCGATTGAGGCGATGATGAACAGCGCCGTGACCCCGAGCATAATCCGGACGAGTTCGTCCGTGTTGCCCGGCAGGATCGCGCGATCGATCAGCCACTTCTGGCTGAGTGGCAGCAGGGTGGAGAAGGCAACCATCAGGCCGATGTAGGCCAGGATTTCCGCGACCTTCAGGCTATGCGGCCGTAGGTATGGCAGCGACGCCTTGAAGAAGCGGCTGATGCCCCCCTGCGGCCCGGAGCGGAAGCTCTTGGTCCACGCCTGGTCCAGCTTCTTCAGCGAGATGCCGAACGCCGCCTGCGACGCCGGTCCCGGTCCCCCCGCGGCGAGCCGCTGCACGAAGTCGAGATATCGCGCGAAGCCGAAGCGCTCGATCAGGAAGGTGGTCAGCGTTCCCGCGAGCGGCGTGTACATCGATTCGAGGCCGGGCGGTGGCCCGGCAAAGACCGCATGCACCGTCGGTGTCTGGCCGCGTGCCTGCAACTGCTCCATCAGGATCGATGCCTGCATCGCGCTCTCCGGCGCCAGCCGCATCGCCAGCCAGCCATGAATGCCCTCGGTGCCGAAGGCCGGCAGCATCGTCGTTGGCCCGACGGCAGTGTCGACCAGCACCTCGGCCAGCGACCGCTCCAGCGTGACGCCCGGCGCATCCGGACGATAGACCTCACGGATCACCGGCCGGTGCGGGATCACATAGCCGCCGGTCAGCATCGGCGTCTGCTGCTTGGGATCCTCGAGTATCTCGGAGAGGTAGACGTCGATCGTCTCCGGCGCCCGGCCACGAAGCTCAAGCAGAGAGATGATCGCGCCATAGGCCGACTCCAACCGTCCCGCGATCGTGCCGAGCTGCTGCTCCGCGTAGGACTCGGTGGGATAGTGAATGCGAAAGTGCGGCGTCTCCTGTACCCGGTTGACGATCCGCCGCACCATCGTCTGCGCGCCGCGCAAGGGCAGGCGGCGGCCGCACTGCGTGCAGAAGCGCTGCGCCGCCGACATCGGCGCGCCGCAGGCGGGACAGGCAAGCCCGGCACCACAAGAGGCACAAAAGCGAACCCCGGGCGGGTTCTGCCGGTCACAGGCCCAGCAGTTCATGACATCCTCCCAGGGCGGCGATCGTCTGAACCGCACTCATCATAGGGCGGATCACGGCGATGACAAGAGCGTCCGTAACCAGAACACGCCCACTCGCGGCACGCTCCTACCGTACTCGCTCTGGGGCGCGCGAGATGTGATGTGCTTTACATCGAGTGCGAGACCGCGTTGCCGTTCCGTCACCCTCAACCCTGGATCGCGCGCCGGCAGGCGAACGCACCTGGTTGAGATGTCGTGTGGTCAGGCGTGTGCCGTCGAGTCTTCTTCCAGCTCGACCTGCATCGGCTCGAGGAACCGAACCACCATGTTGTAGTAGGCGATCGCCATGGTCAGTTCCACCATCTCCTCCTCATCGAGGAATGAGCGGACCTCCACGAAGACCTCATCCGGCACGCGGATATCGCGCGTCACGGCTTCGGCGTAGCGGAGCACGGCCCGCTCCCGGTCGGAGAACGCGGGGTGACGCTCCCAGACCGGGAGCCCTTCGATCTGCTCCTCGGTGATTCCGACGCGGCGGCCGATGGCAATGTGATGCACATATTCGTAGGGCGCGTTCGTCATCCGCCCGACCGTCAGGATCGCCAACTCGCGCAGGCGCCCGTCCAATCGGGTTTTACTACGAATGTCGCTCCCCAGCCGCATGAATTGGTGCAGCAACTGCGGGCTGTGTCCCATCGTACGGAAGAGGTTCCCAACCCTCCCGCTCTCGCGGCTGAGGTTGTCGAATAGGTACCGCTTCTCCTCGGGAAGATCGTTACGGTCGATATATGGCAGTCGGGCCATAAGAGACACCCTTTCGTCGAGTCGTCCAGCGTCCGGGTTGGTCGAACGCTGTCATGCTCCGCGCCTACCCCGCGCTCGCCACTTCCTCACGAGACTGAATCACATTCCGGCCCGCGACGATCCGATCGACGCGGATCAGCACAGCGACACCGCCGCGCTCCGGGTCGCGGTCGAGCTCCGCCTGAACCGTGCGGTCCATGATCTGCTGGCGCAGCGCGCCATCGGCATGAATCTCGGCGGCGCCATAAAACCGCCACGCGACGCCGCGTTCCCGACTGCGATAGAGGACGCAAGCCTGCGGATTGTCCTGCAAGTTCTGCAGCGACTGCCCCTTGCTCCGCTCCCAGTACGCAAGATGATCCTGATCGAAGACCATCACGCTGCCCTTAAAGGCAATGTCCGGTTCCCCCGACGACGACGCCGTGCCCACCAGACAGACGTTGCCTTCCGCGAGCGCGTTGTTGACAGGTTCGGCCATCTCACCGAGGTCGATCATTAGGAGGCTCCTTGTCGATCGCGTACTTGCATGGTGCAGGGTTGTGGACAGGATAGCGGAATTTACCTAACCCCCCGGCCCCCTTCCCTCGCAGGGAAGGGGGAGTCCTGGTCTGCCATGGTGGAACAAGATTCGTCGGTGTTGCCAAACGAGATACTGGTATCGTCGGTTGATGAGAACTCCCCCTTCCCAGCGAGGGAATGGGGCCGGGGGGTTAGGTATCCACCCCCACCACAAAGCTCGGCCACGCGGCGGGTAGCAGGA
>JBFXAN010000257.1:0-6723 GCA_050184225.1 Dehalococcoidia bacterium
AGCAGTCGGGACTTGGACCTCACGTCACACCTCCAAATGGTTCACGGCTTCCGGGAAACAGGCTCCCGGTTTGATCGTTGTGTCGAAGCCGCGAGGCACCCGCCCGGTGTACCACGCAACAGTTTCCTCAGAACCGCCATCGGTCACCGCCGCCGTCAACGCAGCGCCCCAAAGCGGCGCGGACAGGCCAGACGACTAACTGAATGGCGATTTAGTTGTAATGTAGCTGCGCCGCGCGCCGCAATCAATGCCCTGGTCCGTCTGTGCGTCGGTAGCGGTGGTCTCTATCGGCCAATCCAGTGCCATCCCGTCGACACCGGGCCGTATCTAATTGGTCGTCCAGTCCATCGGCCGCGCAGGCGTTGCGTTGCCGCCACGACAGCATCTCGGGGAAACGTACGGCACCGAGAGGATGCGGAAGATTCGCCTGCGCTCCGCCGCCCGAAGTGTTCGCCGTGAGCGGAGTCCGGAGTGGACGCGGAGTGTGCAGAGTCGGGGCCCGGTCGCCTGAGGTCCTCGGCGCCACCCGGTGCCGGCACTCGTCCTCGACTTTCTGAGTCAACCCGCCA
Organism: Dehalococcoidia bacterium; assembly: GCA_050184225.1. Classification (GTDB taxonomy): domain Bacteria; phylum Chloroflexota; class Dehalococcoidia; order CAUJGQ01; family CAUJGQ01; genus JBFXAN01. Next base: position 570 of record JBFXAN010000257.1, read on the forward strand.
GTAATCGCGCCGCACTCCGAACCTTCCTCGCGCGTGGCTCCACCTCAAGGTGCGCCGCGCCCGCCGTCGCATCGGACAGTCTCGACCGGTACGGGCAGCGTGAGGGTGTCAGGGAAAACTGGGTAACTCCAGGCGGCCCTGGGCGTAGAGGAGCGGCAGTTCCGGCAGACATGCCACCAGATCCGGGATTCCTGATCGATCAGATACGGCGCGAGATTTGGGAAGCGACCATTGCATGCCCAGCGATCCGGGGCCCTCGTCCTCAATAGTCAGTAGCCGATGGCCTGACCATCGACGCGGCTGTCGGAGCCTGCCTGATACGCGCGCTGAACAGGATCGTAGAGAATGCCCTGATAGGCGCCAAACACGCGGACACCGTCCTTCACGACGTGGCCTCGTTCCCGGAGTCCCTCAAGGGTTGCGGCAGGGAGCCCTTTCTCGACCATCATCACTTCGCCCCCAGCAGAATGTCGGCCGGTCGGTTCCGGATCGCCCGTGTGGTAGACACGCGCGGCGTCGCCGGCCTCCTGAACGTTCATGTCGAAGTCGATGAGGTTGGTCAGGACCTGCACGTGCGCCTGCGGCTGCATATCACCGCCGACAATGCCGAAGGCCAGATACGGTTGCCCGTCGCGCATCACGAAGCCGGGCATGATGGTGTGGAACGGCCGCTTTCCGGGTGCGTACGAGTTCACCCGGCCCGGTGTGGCATCAAATAGCGCCCCACGGTCCTGCAGCACGAATCCGAGACCGTCCGGCACGAGCCCGCTGCCCATGCCCTGATAATTGCTCTGGATGAGCGATACCATCATGCCGTTGGCATCCGCCGTCGCGAGATAAACGGTGTCCCCACCCCGGCTGACCGGTGTGGGGGTGCCCAGATCGAGCCGCGCATCATCACGGATCCTGGTCGCGAGCTGCTGCGCATAGCCCTCGCTCAACAATTCATCGAGCGATGCCCCACCGAAACGCGGGTCACCAATCGCCCTGGCCCGGTCCCGGAAGGCGAGTCGCTTGGCCTCGACGATTCGATGGAGCGTGATCGGCGTTTGAGGTCCCGATGCGCGCAGGTCGAAGTGCTGCAGGATGTTCAGCATCTGCAAGGCCGTGATGCCTTGCGTATTCGGCGGCAGTTCGAAGACGTCGTAGCCGCGATAGCGGGTGCCGAGTGGTTCGACCCATTCGGCGCGATAGCCCAACAGGTCTTCCTTGCGCAGGAAGCCGCCGATTCGCCGCATGTACTGATCGATGGTGTCGGCGATGGGCCCCCGATAGAACGCGTCACGACCGCCGCGCGCCAGTTGTTCGTAGGTTTTCGCCAGGTCGGGATTGCGGAAGCGTTCGCCCGCCCGTGGCACCCGACCATCCGGCATGTAGGTGCTGCGGAAGTTGTCGAACTCTTCGATCGACGCCTTATCAGCGAGATAGCGGCGACTGCAGAGATCAAGATAGAACGCGACATCGTTCGCGACCGGGAATCCTTCACGCGCGTAGCGAATCGCCGGCGCCAGGATCTGTTTCATCGTCAGCTTGCCGTATCGACGGTGCAACTCGAACCAGCCGTCCACAGTGCCAGGAACGGTCACGGGCAGCGCACCCCACAGTGGCAGCTCGGTGCGCCCCTTCAGTTGTTCCTGTAGCCGCTCAGCAGACAGCTCTCGCGGCGACGGCCCGCTCGCATTCAGCCCCGCAAGCTTGCGTTCGCGTGGATCCCAGACGATGGCGAACAGGTCGCCGCCAATGCCACCACCGACCGGCTCGACAAGACCCAGCATGGCGTTGACGGCGATGGCGGCGTCCACCGCGGATCCGCCGCGTCGCAGGATGTCGAGTCCGACGCTTGCGGCAAGCGCGCTGCTCGTGGCGACGACGCCGTTGGGTGCATGCACGACACCGCGGCTCGCAAACGGACGGCCCGTCAGACGATCGCCACGTGCCGTCTGGGGCAGCCCCTGGCAATCACCCGCGGTGACGCAATCGGCCCGGCTCACCACCGGGCCGAGCAGACCGACCAGCGTCGCAACGGCAGCCAGCGCGTGTGTCAGCGACCAGCGGCCCCATCGCGTCGGAACGACCGCCGGGTACATCGGTGCGTTCATCGGTCTCCCTCGTTGCTTTACGGCTTCGATGCGCGATGGTAAATGTAGAGTGACTGAACGACCAGTTATTTATTATCAAGGCAGCCCAAGGCTTCGGGTGACGGTTCAAGGATCGAGAGGTCGGCATGCAGACGATCACAGGCTATTCGGACACCTGGCAGGTTCGGCCGGGTGACTCTCTTTGCTTCTACGTGAGCTCCGCGGAGGAGCGCTATCAGGCCGATCTGGTGCGTCTCCGCCACGGCGATCGCAACCCCAACGGACCGGGACTGCGACAGGAGCTTCTAGTCGCATCGTTTTCAGGGACTCATGCTGGACGCGAGCAATCCCTGCCGATGGGGTCCTGCATGGTGGTGGAAAACACGTCACCACTCGAGGCGCACCACCAACTCACCATCGACCTCTGGATCTGGCCGACGCTTCCCGATGCACAGACACAGGGCGTGGCTGGGCACTGGGACGACGGTGCCGAGTGCGGTTGGCGACTGCTACTGCAGGATGGCCGTGTCGCATGGCAGGTTGGTGCCGAGCCCGGGCGAATGGTCGAATTGCGGTCGGACGCGCCGCTCGTCGCGCGTCGCTGGTATCGAGTGACGGCAATGGTCGATGCCGAGCAGCGCAAGGCCGAGTTGCGGGTAGTTCCGCAGAAGCCTGCTTACGGCGAGAGCCCGCTGCAGTGCGTGCAGGCGGATTTGGCAGTCGCTTGGCGTGTCGCGGTGGGCTGTCCGCTGGTCTTCGGTGCCGCCAACGTCGCAGGCGCCGTGGGACGTCGGCGCGCGGTCGCATCACTCAACGGCAAGCTGGCGCGTCCTGTTCTTCGGACATCAGCGCCGTCGATCGCACGGGACCCGGTTGGCGAAGCGCCGGGTGCCGGCAATGATTTGCTGGGGCACTGGAACTTCTCGCAACAGCTCGATTCGATCATTGTGCTGGACGCTTCGGGTCACGGGCTCGACGGGCAGCTGCTGCAGCGACCGACGCGGGCGGTGACCGGGCCTGACTTCGATGGGTCGGTCGACTGTTATCGGGTCGCACCGGAGCAGTTCGATGCAATCCATTTCCACGACGACGACTTGGACGATGCGGCCTGGGATGAGAGTTTCAGCTTCGTGGTCCCGGATGACCTGCCGAGCGGCGTCTATGCGGCCTGGGTTCGCTCGGCAACGGGTGAGGACTACATTCCGTTCGTGGTCTCCCCTCCCCGCGATTCGGCGACGAGCGACGTGGCCGTGGTGCTGCCGACGGTGAGTTATCTCGCGTACACCTGTTACTGGCCGAATCTCGATGCACTGATGCCGAACAGCCTGGCCATCTTCCCGCTGCGCAACCTGCACACCGAGGAAAACGAAGTGGGTTACCTGCGGCACCACGGGCTTCGCAGCACGTATCAGGTGCATCGCGACGGCAGCGGAGTCTGTCATGCCACGATGCGACGCCCGTCCTTCGGCGTCATGCGGCCCAGCCACCGGACGCGCTTCGCTTCCATGCCGCACGGGTTGAGCGCGGATCTGCATCTACTGGACTGGCTCGATGCCATTCAGTGTCGTGTCGACATTCTGACGGACCATGATCTCCACTTTGCAGGCTCAGCAGCACTCGAACGCTATCGCGTGGTGCTGACCGGCACACACTGTGAGTACTGGACTCTCGAGATGCTGCAGGCAATCGAGGGCTATCGCGACCAAGGTGGACGGATTCTCTATTTGAGTGGCAATGGTCTGTATGCGACCGCCGCCCTGGATTCGACGGGCCGGACGGTAGAGGTTCGGCGCACGCATGGAACCTGGACGCATGCGCCGGGAGAGGGCTACATGAGCTTTAATGGCCGGAAGGGCGGCCTCCTCGCGCACCTCGGGCACCCGGCGCATCGGTACGTGGGCGTCGGTATGGCGGCCCTTGGCTACGACCGGGGATCGCCGTACCGACGCACGCCCGCGAGCTACGACGCTCGATTCCAGTTCGTATTCGATGGGGTCCCGGACGAGTTGATTGGCGACTGTCCGGCCCTTGCGCTGACGTACGGCGCCGCCGGCTGCGAACTCGACAGTGCGAACCTCGGCAAGGGAACACCCCGGCATGCGGTCGTGCTCGCCAGCTCGGTCGACTTCAGCGACTGTTATCAGCAAGTCGAGGATATCTATATCCCCGGCGGACCGTACGCGGGTGGCGTTACCAATCCGGCGGTGCGCAGCGACATGGTCTACTTCGATGCACCGAACGGTGGTGCCGTGTTTGCGGTCGGCTCGATCAGCTGGTGTTCGACGCTGTCCTATAACGACTATGACAACACGGTTGCGCGCGTCACGGGCAACGTGCTGCAGGCGTTTCGATCGGGCACCCACCATTTCCCGGCGACCTGAACCCGGCCAGTCGTTCGGCTCGGCCGCGCACCCCGATGCCCGCCTTCGTGGACGGGCGCCGGGGTGGCGTTCCGGTCGAGCTGCCGAGTCAGGTCTTGAGTACGCATTTGGCCTTCGCCGTGTGCGTGGCGATCGCATCCATCAGTGGTGGTGACAGGCAATCGTAGGGCTCGAGGCCGAGCTCCTTGAGCCGCGCACGCACGGCACCCATCTCGTCGGGGCGCGCCGCGCCTGCCTCGATGATCGACGACACAAAGGCCGCGAATTCCGGGGCCGCCCAGCCGGGTTCCTTCGACAGCTCGACGTGCACGAAGTCGAGCCCATAGAACGGGTGGCCTTGGTTCTCGATGCGACCATAGAGGTGTACACCGCAACCCGTGCAGGCGTAACGCTGAATTGCGGCCGCAGGGTCGACGATCTTCAACTGGTCCGCGTTCGCTGTCACGGCGAGGTTGGCGCGGGGAACCACGGCAACGACCGAGAACATGGCACCCTTCGGCTTCCAGCACTTCGTGCAGCCGCAGGCGTGGTTATGGGCCACATTGCCCTTGACCGAGACCTTCACCGGGTTCGTGGCGCAGTGACAAGTGAGCGAGCCACCAGAGAAGTCGGCAGCACCCCGTGCAATGCCGCGGTCAACCGATGGATGAATGGAGACTGTTGTCATGCGAGTTCCCCCGTCGTTAGGTGTGCATGATGCCAACGCAGATGTTCTTCGGTGAACGTCGCGATGAAGTAGTAGCTGTGGTCGTAGCCCGGCTGGAATCGCAGATCCAGCCGCACATCGGCCCGCGAGCAAGCCTCCGCCAGATGCCGCGGCTGCAGCTGTGCCTCCAGGAACGAATCCGCCTCGCCCTGGTCGATGAGCAGCGTTCCCGGTGGTCGCGCGCCGGTCCGGATCAACTCGCAGGCGTCGTAGCGACCCCAGCGCTGCTCGTCCGTGCCCAGGTAGCGACTAAAGGCCTTCCTGCCCCACGGCACGCGGGATGGGGCAACGATGGGTGCAAACGCCGACACCGATCGGTACTGCCCGGGATTGCGAAGCGCGATCACGAGCGCGCCGTGCCCGCCCATCGAGTGGCCCATGATCGCCTGGCGACTCGGGTCTGCCGGAAACCGTGCCGTGATCAGGGCCGGTAGTTCCTCGACGATGTAGGAGTACATCCGGTAGTGCCGCGCGTACGGTGCTTCCGTCGCGTCGACGTAGAAGCCGGCGCCGAGGCCGAAGTCGTATAACCCGTCCGGATCGCCGGGAACGTCTGCCCCACGCGGACTGGTGTCCGGCGCCACCAGCATCAGCCCCAGTTCAGCCGCGACGCGCTGCGCCCCGGCCTTGACCGTGAAGTTCTCCTCAGTGCAGGTCAGCCCCGACAGGAACCAGAGCACGGGGACGGGACCGTCCGCGGCCTGCGGCGGCGTGAACACCGCAAAGCGCATCGGCGTGCCGGTCTCCCGACTCTGATGACGATAGAACCCCTGCCGCCCACCGAAGCAAGCGTGCTCGGAGAGCTTCTCAATCGGCGTCGTCTCCATCAGAACGTCACGACGCTGCGGATCGACTCGCCCGCGTGCATCAGATCGAAGGCGTCGTTGATTTGCTCTATCGGCATCACGTGCGTGATCAGCGGGTCGATCGCGATCTTGCCGTTCATGTACCAGTCGACGATCTTCGGCACGTCGGTGCGGCCGCGCGCG
>JBFXAN010000258.1:0-6603 GCA_050184225.1 Dehalococcoidia bacterium
ATTGAACCTACCCCCCCGGCCCCCTACCCTCGCAGGGAAGGGGGAGTTCTGGGCCATCCGGTTGGAATAAGGGTCGTCGGTGTTCTCAGACGAATTATTGGCATCGTCGGTCGACAAGGACTCCCCCTTCCCTGCGAGGGAAGGGGGCCGGGGGGTTAGGTACTTCCAGCTCGTACAATGGTTTCGGGTTGCCAGCGATGATTTCAACCAACTTCTCGGTCATGAATCTTGGACGCACGTCCTATGTCGACGCGCTTGCCCGGCAGCGTCAGGTGCATGAGCGGCGCAAGGCCGGCTTGTGTTCCGACACGCTAATTCTGACGGAGCATGAGCCGGTGCTCACGCTCGGGCGCAACGCCGACCGGCGACACATTCTAGCAGGCGAGGACGAGCTCCAACAGTTGGGGATCGATGTCGTTCCGGTCGAGCGTGGCGGCAACGTGACGTATCACGGACCGGGGCAGGTGGTCGCGTATCCGATTGTGGATCTGGGCGGCTACGGCCGGGATATCCGGCGCTATGTGGGCGCACTGGAAGCATCGGCGATCAGGCTGTTGCAGCGGTTTGGCGTCGAGGGCGAGCGACGGCCGGGTACCCCGGGCGTCTGGGCCGGCGACGCGAAGATTGCCTCGGTCGGCGTCTTTGTCAGCCGGTGGGTGACGCTGCACGGCATCGCGATCAACATCGACCCCGACCTCTCTCACTTCGACCTGATCGAGCCGTGTGGCTTGGTGGGCGTCCGAATGACCTCGCTCGCGCGGGAGTTGGGCCGGGCGGTTCCGCTTATCGATGTCGAAGCATCGTACATGAACGACCTGATCGCCTCGCTCGATGCGATCAGGTCGTTGTTACGTCGTGCCGTCTAGCCGCCGACTTGCGGGCAGGCGTTGGCTCCGCGATGCTGCGGTTCAGAATTTGCCGCCATGCTGTGCCGGCGGAGGTGCTCGATGCCGGTCATGTTCCTCGTCTTCTACGGCTTTGTTCGGGCGACCTGGCATACACTGCGGACCGACGCAGAGTTTCGCGCATTGTTCTATGTCGTCACGTTCTTGCTCGGCGCCGGCACGATCTTCTACTGGCAGACGGAAGATTGGGGTCTGTTCGACTCCTTTTACTTCTGCGTGATCACCCTGGCAACGGTCGGCTATGGCGACTTGACGCCCACGCACACGATCAGCAAGGTGTTTACCATCGGGTATATCTTTGTCGGCCTTGGCACGCTATTGCTCTTCATTAACAAGATGACTGCGTTGGCAGCTACACAAACGCGTGATGAGCATGGACTTTTCCCGAGACTGCATCGGCGATCACATGCTCACGATGACCAGCGGGAAGAGACCTCCGCCGATCATCCCTGATCGCGGCGCCGGTCACACCGACCGTGACCGCTCCAACGCCCGATAGGTCGCGCGGACCGTACCCGGCAGGAGCTCGTGGCCGGCCCAATCGCCGAAGTCATCGAGACGCAGGTGTGCGCCGGCGGCCCGCGGGTCGGGCGCACCGTCATTGAGGGCACCCTCAACCTCGGCGGTCACGTGGTTTAGGCAGCGGTTGAAGTCGCCGATCATCGTTCGGTTCCCCACCGGACCATGGCCGGGAACGACGACCTCGATGTCGAGCCGTCCGGCCTGTTGGAGCACGTCCGGCCAGTGGAGCGGATCGCCGTCCATCGCGTTGGGCAGCACATGATTGCAGATCAGATCACCGCCGAAGAGAACTTTCGATTCTGGTAGATAGACCAGCGTGTCGCCGTTGGTGTGTCCCGCACCGAAGTGCAAGAGCTCGACCCGCTGTCCCGACAGGTCAACGACCATTCGATCATCGAAGGAGGAATCAGGCGGCGTAATCCGTGTCTCGGCAAGCTGGCGCGTCAGGTTTTCGGCGGTCAGTCCGTACCATTGCGACGACGTGGGTGCAAAGGCGATCATGCGCTGCTTGTACGGCTCCGTCTCGCCGAGCATGTTCGACCGCGCGTTGGTATGACCGACCACGTCCGCCTGCTCGAAGACCTGATTGCCCCACGCGTGATCGAAATGATGGTGACTGATTACGACCGTCGAAACCGGTAGGGGCGTGATCCGGCGGATGTCGGCGAGCAACTCCCGGCCGGCCGTCGCCGAGTAGCCGGAATCGACCACGAGCACGCCGCGCTCGCCGATGACGATACCGCTGTTCGGTTGCAGCGGGTGGATGCCGACGCGGGCGAAGACGCCGGCTGCCAGTTCTTCTATTCGCCATTCCGGCATACGCGGCCCTCACCCCCGACCCCTCTCCCGAACTCGGGAGAGGGGAGCCTCCGTCAACCGATGATACCAGCCGTGTCGATCGGCGCTGAAGTCCGGATGGAAATGCTGGAAACCGCGTGCCGATCAGGCTCCCCTCGCCCAGGATTGGGCGAGGGGTCGGGGGTGAGGGTCGCGTATGCCGTCTATACTAGGATCGGCCACAAATATCGATCCGGATTCCCGCCGATCCGGTGCGAACCCAGTCCTGGGAGAAACGGCATGGTGGAGACGGCGGCGTCTCAGGAAGCGGGGGCTCCACATCGCGATACGCTGATCGCATTCTACCGCCAGATGGTCCTCATTCGACGCTTCGAAGAGGCAGCGGCGGTCCAGTATCAACGGCGCAAGATCGGCGGCTTTCTCCATCTCTACATCGGCGAAGAGGCGGTCGCGGTCGGCGCGGTCGATACCCTGCTGCCGCAGGATACGATCGTCGCCCACTACCGCGAGCACGGTCATGCCCTCGCGCGTGGCGCTGACCCCAACGCGGTGATGGCGGAACTCTTTGGCCGGGCGACCGGCGTGAGCAAGGGCAAGGGCGGTTCGATGCATCTTTATGATGCGGGCCGTGGGTTTCTCGGCGGATATGCAATCGTCGCCGGCCACCTGCCGATCGCGGTCGGTCTGGCGATGGCGCATAAGCACAGGAACGACAACGGTATTTGCCTGGCGTTCTTCGGCGACGGCGCCGTCAACGAAGGGGAGTTCCACGAGGCGCTCAACCTGGCCGCCGTTTGGAAGACGCCGGTGCTCTTTCTCTGCGAGAACAACCTGTACGGCATGGGCACGGCGTTGGAGCGCGCCGCCGCTGTGCCGGAGGTATACAAGCGTGCCCGCGCCTATGACATCCCCGCGGAACGCTGCAACGGCATGGATGTGCGCGAGATCCACGCCGCTGCCACAAAGGCGGCAGGGTACGTCCGCACCGAGAAGAAGCCCTACCTGCTCGAAGCGATGTGTTACCGATTCCGCGGTCACTCGATGGCCGACCCGGAGCTGTATCGGGAGAAGGATGAGGTCGCGCGGTGGCGGGAGCGGGACCCGATCACGCGGCTGCGCAGCGAGCTTCTGGAGAACGGTCAGGCCACGGACGAGGAACTGAACGCGATCGACGCCGCCGTGGAGCAGCAGGTCGACGAGGCGGTTCGCTTCGCCGATGCCAGCCCGGAGCCGGCGGCAGAGGAACTGTGGACCGATGTCTACGTGGGTGTCGCGCGGGAGTCGCATCATGCCTGAGATGACCTACCGCGATGCGATCGCCCAGGCGCTGCGCGAGGAACTGCGTGGCGACGACCGCGTCTTTCTCGTCGGCGAGGACATCGGCAAATACGGCGGCAGCTACGTCGTCACGAAGGGGTTTCTCGACGAGTTTGGCGAGGATCGGGTGATCGACTCGCCGATCGCCGAGGCCGGGATCGTGGGGGCGGCGATCGGGGCGGCGATGGGCGGGATGAAGCCGATCGTCGAACTGATGACGATCAATTTCTCCCTGCTCGCGATCGACCAGATCGTCAACCACGCCGCGAAGATCCTCTATATGTCCGGCGGGCAGGTGCCGGTGCCGTGCGTGCTGCGGATGGTGACGGGTGGCGGCAGTCAGCTTGGCGCGCAGCACTCGCAGAACCTCGAAGCCTGGTATGCACGGGTGCCGGGATTGAAGGTCGTCTGTCCCTCGACGCCCGCCGACGCGCTCGGCCTGATGCGTCAGGCGATCCAGGAGCCGGACCCGTATATCTACGTCGAGCACAGCCTCCTGTATCGGACGAAGGGCGAGGTGCCGGAGGGCTATTACACGGTCGTGCCCGGTGAGGCAGTGGTACGGCGAGAGGGAAGCGACATAACGATCGTCGGTTATCTCCGCACGGTGATCCTGGCGCAGGAGGCGGCGGAGGTCCTGGCGGAAGACGGGATCGAAGCGGAGGTGATCGACCTGCGCAGCCTGCGCCCGCTGGACCTGGAGCCGGTGATCGCCTCGGTCGAGAAGACGAACCGCCTGATCATGGTGGAAGACGCCTGGCGGACCGGCGGCTTCTCGAGCGAGATCTGCCAGCTTGTGACGGAGCACGCCTGGGACTTCCTCGACGCACCACCGACGCGGGTCAACGGCGCCGACGTGCCCGCGCCGTATGCGAAGAATCTGGAAGCGCTCGCCTATCCCAGCGTCGAGGAGGTCGTCGCCGCCGCCCGCGCGACCCTCCCCGGTTCGACCGGAGACTATCACGTGAGGTGAGGGCAGTGGGCAATGGGCAGTGGGCAGTGGGGTTCCAGACTTACCATTGCCGACTGCCGCCGACCGAAGGGAGGCTCCCCTTGGCAACCGAGATCGTGATGCCGCAGATGGGTGCGGAGATGGAAGAAGGAACGGTGCTGAAGTGGCTGAAGCAGCCCGGCGACACCGTGAACAAGGGCGACATCATCGCCGAGATCGAGACGGACAAGGCGACGGTCGAATTGGACTCCTTCGAGTCCGGCACGTTCTTGAAGGCGATCATCGACGAAGGGACGACCGTGCCGGTCGGTCAGGTGATCGCCTATCTCGGACTGGCGGGCGAAGCGGCGCCCGAGGGACCGGCGGGTCCGGGGACGCGGGCGATACCGTCCGGGCCGGCCGCACGGGAGATGAGCCAGGCCGCTCGTTCGGCGATTCAGCAGAGCGCGCCGCCGGCCCTCGCCGTCAATGAGCGCATCGGCGAGGCAGAGCGGACGGCGGGTGATGCGAGGAGCGGCGATACGCTGGAGCCGGCACGGACGGTCAACGCCGCCGATACCGTCGATCCGGCGCGACCTGCCGGTGAGGGTGGCGACGAGGCGATGGCGGCGACCGCTCCGGCCCAGACGGCGGTGGGGCCGCGCGACAGTCTCCGCCGGAATGGTTCCCGCGTCCGCGCGTCGCCGGTCGCGCGAAGCATGGCGGAGGAACTCGGGGTCGATCTCGGCCTGATTACCGGCACCGGTCCGGAAGGAAGGATCACGCGGCGGGACGTGGAGGATTTTGCCCGCAACCGCGCCGCCTACCAGGTGCAGGGCGTCGAGGCGCGGACTCCGGTCGCGCCGGAGCCGGCGCCGCCACGACGGCCGGTGGCCGCTCAGGTGCAGCGCCCGGCGCCGGGGGCGGGACCGGCTGTGATTGCACCGTCGCCACCGGCGCCCGGCCTGGACGTTTCGGAGGATGAGGTCGAGCCGCTGACGCGGATGCGGCAGGCGATCGCGCGGCGGATGGCGACGGCGAAGCGCGAGATCCCCCATTACTACGTCGCCGTTTCAGTGGACATGACCGAGGCGCTGCGGATGCGCCGCGACCTCAACGCCCAACTCGCCGAAGCCGATCACATCCCGATCTCGCCGATGATCCTCAAAGCCTGCGCGCTCGCCTTGGAACATCAGCCGCACTTCAACGCGACGTTTACCGACCAAGGCATCACCGTCCATCACGCGATCAACCTCGGGCTGGCGGTGGCGCTGGACGATGGGCTGGTCGTGCCGGCGATTCTGGGCTGCCGGGGCACGAGCCTGGGGGCACTGGCACGGGCGGCGCGCGATGTGGCGGTGCGGGCACGGGCGGGGCGGCTGCGACCGGCGGAGCTGAACGACGGCACGTTCACGGTGAGCAACCTGGGGATGTACGGGGTGGAGACACTGGTGGCGATCATCCAGCCGGGGCAGGCGGCGATCCTGGGGGTGGGCAATGTCGAGGAACGGGCGGTGGTGCGGGAGGGGCAGGTGGTGGCGCGGTCGATGATGACGGTGGCGCTCTCCGCCGACCATCGGGTGACGGATGGGGCGCAGGGGGCGCAGTTCCTCGCCGAGATCAAGACGTTGTTGGAGCACCCGGCGCAGTTGGTGTTGTAGCTTGACCTAACCCCCCGGCCCCCTTCCCTCGCAGGGAAGGGGGAGTCCTGGTTTACCGTGGTGGAACGAGGATCGTCGGCATCGCCAGACGAGCTACTGGCACCCTCGGCAGAATGAGGCACCCCCTTCCCTGCGAGGGAAGGGGGTCGGGGGTTAGGTCGAACTAGAGAATCAGCAGGCCGCGTCGGGCGGCGATGGCCACCGCCTCTGTCCGGCTGGCGGCGCTGAGCTTGGCCATGATCGAGCCGACGTGAAATTTGGCCGTGTGCTCGCTGATGCCGAGTCGTGCGGCGATCGTTTTGTTCGGCAGACCGAGGGCGAGGAGGTGGAGCACCTCGGTTTCACGGTCGGTCAGTGACTCCCAGGACTCACCATCGAAGCGGAGCGTGGATGGCGTTCGCGGGGACATCATCCGGGCGATCGCCGGGTCGAGCACGACCAACCCGCGCGTCACCGCCCGCAACGCGGC
>JBFXAN010000259.1:0-6595 GCA_050184225.1 Dehalococcoidia bacterium
GCCTGCGATCGTCCCGAAGCTGTGATTGTTCAGCACGATCCATATGACGGCGGCCTTCTGCTCCACAGCAGTCGCCAAGGTGGCGGGGTTCTGGCCGAAGGCGCCATCTCCCGCGAGAGACACAACCACTCGCTCGGGGCAGGCGATCTTCGCCCCGAGTGCCGCTGGCGGGCCAAAACCCATCGTCGCGAAGCCGCCGGGGGTCAGAACCGTGCCGGGCTCGTAGACCGCAAATTGCTGGGCAACACCGTTCTTGCTCCATCCGGTGTCGGTGGTGATGAACGCATCGCGCGGAAGCAGTTCGCGGACGATCGCCAGGATGCGCTCGGGGCGCATCGGGAATGCGTCGCTTGCGGCGTGGCTGGCATGCTCGGCCTGAAGGCGCGCCCTTGCTGTGGCGATCTCGGCAACGAGCGCCTGGTTCGTGACGCCCGACGGGACAACGCGCTTCGCGACGCGTAGCAGCACGTCGAGTGCGGAATCCAGATCCGCGACGGCGCCGAGCTCAACCGGATAGTTGCGGCCAATCTCGTTGAGATCGATGTCGATCTGCATCAGTCGCGAAGGGGGAATGGCGAAGGTGAAGGTGGGATTCCAGGAGCTGCAGTCGGATTCAGTGAAACGGGTGCCAAGCGCGAGAATGACATCCGCCATACGGCATTTCTCGTTGACGTATGACGTGCCCCAGAACCCGGTCAGGCCCAGAGTCATCGGGTGGTCGTCCGGCAGCGTGCCCTTGGCGACCTGGGAATGGGCCACGGGAAGCGATAGATGGTCAACAAACCGGCGCAGCGCCTCTTCGGCACCAGCGCGGATCACGCCACCGCCGACATAAATGACCGGCCGTTTTGCGGCCATCAGGGCGCGCACCATCTTCTCGGCGATCGTTTCATCGAGGGCCGCCTTGTGGATTGCGGCCGGAGTAGCCGGCAGGCCTTCGAATAGAGAAGTGTCGATCTCCGTCGAGAAGACGTCCATCGGGACCGAGATCAGCACCGGCCCTGGTCTGCCGGATTCGGCCAAGCGGAACGCCTTCTCCAGGATCTCCGGAAAGAGCTCCGGAACGTCGACGCGCCACGCGCGCTTGACAAACGGGCGGTAGATCTCGGTCTGCGACGCGTCCGCGTGCAGGTTGATCTCCTGGAACGCATTCTTGCCGTAGAAGTAGCGGGGCACGTCGCCGGAAAGGATCACGATCGGTACCGAATCGAGAGCCGCGGTCGCGATACCAGTGACGGCATTGGTCAATCCGGGACCGACGTGGGTGAGCATCACCGAGGCGCGGCGACGGATTCGCGCATAAGCGTCGGCGGCGTGGGCGGCGACCTGCTCGTGGCGGACGCTGACGAATTTTACAGGGCTGTTCGAAAGGGCGGTGAGCACGGCTATGTTGGTATGGCCGCACATGCCGAAGATATGCTGGACACCGCGTCTCTCGAGATACCGGACCAGTTGGTCGGAAATGGGCTTCTTCAAATCTGTCCTCCTCTGAGCTCCCGGTCTCGATCCCGTCGCCGACCGTGCCTCACTTCGCTCGGCGGCGCTCCGCGAAGCGACGAGCAAGGCTCTTCTCGAGCAGCGCATTTTATGGAACGTCATTCTATGATAGAATGACGTTTGACTACAAGGAGCCTGATCGCCGGGCGAACATCTCGACTTCCACCGGGCGGGGCCTTGGGGGAGGCTCAGGCCTCACCCCCCAATGACCGGGATTCCTTCATAGGGGGCGCGATTCCAGCTCCAAGCCGCGGGAGCGGGAGCTCCAGGATGGCACGGTTCGATCTGAGCGACCGCGAGTGCGCCGTCATTCAGCCGCTGCTGCCGGATGAGCCTGGCGGGGTGCCGTCCGGACGACCGTCGGGTGTCGAACGGCATGAGTCCATGGCCCGGTACGTGGGGGTCTATCACGCGCGTTCGAGCGCGATCGCGATTCCCTGGCCAACGCCGATGCACATGGTGGCAATAGCGCGTGTTCCGCCGGTGGCCTGGAGCTCCAGAGCAGCCGAACCGGTGATCCTGGCTCCGGACATGCCTAGCGGGTGCCCTAGGGCGATCGCGCCGCCGTTGGGATTCACTCGCGGATCGTCGTCGGCGATGCCGATGCTTCGAAGTGTCGCCAGGCTCTGGGAGGCAAAGGCTTCATTGAGTTCGATTACATCGAAATCGTCCAGTGTCATGCCGAGCCGATCGCAAAGCCGCGTCGTGGCCGCCGCCGGCCCGATCCCCATGATTCGGGGGAGGACCCCTGCAGTCGCACCGCCCAGGATGCGGGCGATCGGCGTCAGGCCGTGTTTCGCCGCCGCTTCCTCGGACGCGATGATCAGCGCTGTGGCGCCATCATTGACGCCCGAGGAGTTTCCGGCCGTCACCGATCCGTTGCTTCTGAACGGCGTCGGCAGTTTTGCCAAGGCTTCCAGCGTGGTTCCGGGCCGGGGATGCTCGTCGGCGCTCACGACGAGTTCTCCCTTCGGCGTTCGGACGGTGAGCTCCGTGATTTCCCGGGCGAGACGGCCGGTGGACGCGGCCTCGGCCGTCTTCATCTGCGACCGATGCGCGAACTGGTCCTGGTCGACGCGGGAGATGCCGTATTCAGCGGCGACGTTCTCCGCCGTCTCGGGCATCGAATCGACGCCATACTGTTCCTTCATGATCGGATTGACGAAACGCCAGCCGATCGTCGTATCGTGGATCTCGTTTTGGCGCGAGAAGGCGGCCGCAGCCTTCGGCATCACGAAGGGTGCCCGGGACATGCTTTCAACCCCACCCGCGACGGCGAGCGAACATTCGCCCGACTTGATGGCACGGGCCGCGAAGATGATGGCGTCCATCCCCGAACCGCACAGGCGATTGATCGTGGTCCCAGGCAGGCTGGGAGGCAGTCCCGCGAGCAGGAGCGCCATTCTGGCGACATTGCGGTTGTCCTCGCCTGCTTGGTTGGCGCAGCCCAGGATCACCTCGTCGGCGGCCTGCCAGTCGACGCCCGGGTATCGCCCCATGAGCGCCCTGAGGGGGACTGCCGCCAGATCGTCGGCGCGCACCGTCGCCAGCGCGCCGCCGAACCGGCCGATCGGCGTGCGGGTATAGCCGCAGATGAAGGCTTCCTTAGTCATCGCGGGAGCAGGAGCAATCGTTTGCATGGGCTGATCACCTCGCCGGAGTCCGTTTGAGGTCCTCCAAAACAGAATGGCATTCTGTTATCATTGTCGGCCGGCTGCGCGCAACCGGCGTACCGGTCTGCCTGGGGCCGTTTGGAATGAAATTCTGTTGTCGTGGGGAATCGGCGGCGTATAACCTTGACGCCACCATGCAATGCGTCAACTTCTGAGGGCTCAATGAACGGCGTACTCGAACGGACTCTCGGGATACTCGAGGTGCTCTGTCGCAACCCGAACGGTGCGCCGTTGCGTGAGATTGCCGAAAATTTGGGTATTCCACCGAGCGGCGCGCACCGGCTGCTGCAGGATCTGATACGGCTAGGTTATGTCCGGCAGGCGCGCGAGCAGGCCGATTATGTCCTAACCACCAAACTGGTTTCACTCGGCCTTAGCTTCCTCAGCGCCAGCGGTATCGTCGATGTTGCCCAGCCGGTGCTGGACGCGCTGGCGCAGGATTCGGGCGAGCTGATCCGTTTGGCGGTCGTGGACGGCGATCACTTGACATGGGTCGCTAAATCGCAGGGTGCCCGCATCGGGCTCCGCTACGATCCCGACATGGGTGCCCACGCTCATCTTGCCTCGAGCGCCTCCGGGCACGCGTGGCTAATGACTATGTCGGACGAAAAGGCCTTGGAGCTTGTCGCGAAGCAGGGCTTCGGCACCGCCGAAGAGCATGGGCCGAATGCCCCGCTGATGACTACGCAGTTGCTGAAGTACCTCAAGGCCGCGCGAAACCGGGGGTACAGCGTTGCCATTGAAACATTTGCTCGTGGCATGACCGGAATGGCTGCGCCAGTACAGGCGGCCGGGGGCGCGGCGATCGGCGTCATCAGCATTTACGGGCCAACGGTCCGCATGACCGAAGAACGCATATCGCAATTGGGCCCGCGGCTCCTCGCGGGGGCCAAGGAATTGGCGACGACAAGCGCGGCCTCTTCTTTCTTTAATCATCGATCATAGTTGCCCGCGCTCCCTGCGTTTCTGAATCGGGATTATTGCGGGCGCGAAGTTCGGGGAGCGCAGCCTGGTCGTCAGGGGGGCTGGACGGGCAAGGCTCGTGCCGGCACGCGATCGCCGCCAACCCAGGCGACCCACCGACCATTTTTTGGAGCTTGACTCCCTTCGTTATATCAGAATAGCGTTCCGATCTAGAACAGCTTCCCATATTCAATGGGGCGCCGCTGATTGCAGGCGAGCATTCGACCGCTGTCAATGCACTGCATACGAAGGGGAGGACGAAGCTCATGGGAATCACGCGTCGCGCTTTAATGGCAGGAGCTACGGCGCTGCCTTTGGCCAGCATCGTTCGGAAGGCCAGAGCTGCCGTACAGCTGCGGATCGCCCATTCCTCGCCTGAGAGCAGCCTGATCCACCAAGCGATGGAGCGATTCAAGGCGCAGGTTGAGGCGAAATCGGCCGGGGAGTGTCAAGTCCTCCTCTTTCCTAATGCCCAGCTTGGTGACGAGGGGCCGGTCGCCGAGGCGGTGGGTGCCGGCTCGATCGACATGGGATTGGGCGGTGTGGTCGATGCGATCGATCCGCGCCTGAGCGTAGTCTCCCTGCCGTTTCTCTTCAGGGAATTCGACGCGGTCCACCGAGTTCTAGACGGTGCCATCGGCGACGAGTTGTCGGCGATCGCGGAGGCTCGCGGATACAGTATTCTCGGCGTGCTTGATTCCGGCTTCCGCAGCTTCACCAACAACAAGAAACCGATCGAAGTGCCCGAAGACCTGCAGGGTCTCAAGATGCGGTGTCCGCCGATCCCCGTCGCAATCGAAACCATGAAGGCGTTCGGCGCTATACCGCAGTCGATCCCCTATGGCGAGACCTACACCGCGCTTCAGTCTGGGGTCGTCGACGGCGCCGAGCCGGAACTGAGGGATTTCTTCGACGCCAAGTGGTTTGAGGTACAGAAATATCTGTCCCTCTCGAACTACATGTGGATGGCGAACTACTGGTTCATGAACGCGGACCGGCTGAATGGTCTGAGCCAAGATCTTCGCGCCGTCGTCCGCGCCGCGGCCGAGGACACGCAGGGCTGGTATCGGACAGCCATAGCGGATGTCTACAAGACGATCGTGGCGGATCTCGAGAAGGCCGGAGTCAAGGTCAACACAGTCGATACGGCTCCCTTCATTCCGCTGGCGCAACCGGTATACGAGATCTTCGCAGACGAATACGGTGCGGACTTGGTGGAGAGAGTCCGCGACGCGGCGATGCATTGATGAGCTGGCTGACGGGTTCGGTGAAGAAGACGCTGACGGCAATCGGTGTCGTCGCCGTCTTCGTCACAACCGGCTCGACCGGCCTGGGAATGATTGGGCGATACCTCCAGATCACCGATCTCACGTGGTCCTTCGAGATGACGGGCCTGGCCTTCGTCTGGGTCATAACGATAGGAACGGTTCTCGCCGAAGTCGCCGGAGAGAACGTCGCGCTAGACCTGATCGACAACAGCATCGGCAAACGCGGCGGCCGTATTCTCACGATCGTCAGGGCTCTGATTCTGCTGGCCATCGCAGGCTTCCTGCTCTGGAGCGGTCTCGCGATGCTGGAGCGCACGGCCTCCATCCCGACACCCGTCATGCGTCTGCCCATGGGGGTCGTGCATTCCTCGATCGCCGTGTGTGCCACCGGGCTTGGGATCGTCGCGATCTTCCGATTGGTTCGGAGTTCCCGGTGATATGACGCTCGCCGTACTTATAGGTGTTTTCCTCATCCTGCTCGCGCTGGGTGTGCCCGTTGTATGGGCTCTCGCCGGTGCAACGCTATCGGTGCTGGCGACAGGGCTCATGCCTTTGCCGCCGGCGTGGTTCGCACAGGAGGTATTTCGCGGAGCCAACACGATCTCGCTCGTCTCCATCCCACTCTTCCTGCTTGCCGGAGGCCTTATGAACGAAGGTGGGTTGACCCGCCGAATCGTCAATGTGGCCGACGATTTCCTGGGATGGATGCGTGGCGGATTAGGTTTGGTAAACGTGGGCACCTGCATGGTTTATGGGGGGATCAGCGGATCCGCGACCGCCGATACCGGCGCCGTGGCATCGATCATGATTCCCGCAATGAGTGAGCGTGGCTATCCCAAGGCCTATGCCGCCGCCGTTACTGCGGCAAGCGGCACGTTGGGCATAATCATTCCGCCAAGCGTCATTATGATCATGTACGGCGTCGTCACCGGCACATCGATCGGGGGGCTCTTTGTCGCGGGGATCGTTCCCGGCATCCTGGTGGCCGTTGTCTTCATGGCGACGGCAGGCATCATCGGGGTCCGCAATGGCTTTCCGAAGTCTGCTCATCAGTTTTCGGTTCGCCGACTCGTCCGCAACACGGTATTGGCAGCTCCCGCAATCCTGATGCCGGTCGTTGTCCTTGGATCTATCCTGACGGGATTTGCCACCGTTACCGAAGCCGCTTTTGTGGGCGTGGTATGGGCGACCCTG
>JBFXAN010000260.1:0-6583 GCA_050184225.1 Dehalococcoidia bacterium
GGGGGATCGGCTCGCGGGCGGCGCGGCGGAGGAAAGTGCCGAGGGCGGCGGCGAGGGCGGTCGCGTAGGTTTCGGGCATGTCGTAGACACAGTGGACGATCGGGCATCTGAGGCAGTGGGGCCAGACGGGGCAGCCGTCGTCGGGCCAGTCGCCGGTGCCGTGGTCAATCTGGTCCAGGGTATTCGGGTTCTTCGGTTTCTTCGGGTGCGTCGGGTACGTACGGTTCGTGCTCATATCCCTTCTCCACATCCACTTCCACATCCACATCCGGGTTGAGCAGGTTGACGGACCAGCGATAGCGAACGCCGAGGTCCTTGAGCGCGTTGAGGAACATCGGGACGAGCCACGGGTTGTCGGGGTCGTCCATCGATTGCATGAACCGGTACATCGGCACGATGTCCGGCAGGGGCGGGACGCGGCGTTCGAGGCGACGGAGGCGGCGTTTGCCGCTCATGGCGGTGCCTCCTGGTCATCGAGCCGACGTTCGAGCTCGTCGAGGCGGGCGTCGAGGTCGGCGGCTTCGTAGAGGCGGAGGGAGTGTTCGAGGATGGCGCGGGAGGCGGAGACGCGGGCGTGCTCCGGTGCGGCGCGGTCGGCGGCGACCTGATGGAGGGTGCGGAGCGCTTCGGGGGCGGCGGTGAGGGAGGCACGAAGGAGGGCACTGAGCCGCTCGCGGTAGGCGGCGCGCAGTTCGGCGGCGACCTCGTTGGAGGCGAGATAGCGGCGGAGAGTGCGCATCGAGATACCAAGGATGGCGGCGGTGTCCTCCTGGGTGCGGCCGGAGGCGATCAGGGCGATCGCTTCTTGCTGACGGATCGTGAGTGCAAGGTCGGACATCTTTACCTCTCCCCCCGGCCCCCTCCCCTCGCAAGGGAGGGGGAGTAGGTTGGTGCTGGGTTGCGGCTGGTTGTTGATTCTTACCGTGGTCAGTTGTTGGGGAGGGTGTCGTCGGGTGGGGGCGGGGTGGGGCGGAGGAGGTGGATGAGGTGGGGCCAGGGGGAGTCGCCGGTGAGGATGGTGAGGGCGAAGGTGTGGAGGCCGAGGAAGATGGCGAGGACGATGGCACGGTCGCGGGAGAGTTCAAGGCCGGCGGTGAGGATGAGGACGGTCGCGTAGAGAAGGACGGTGAGGGAGATCGCAGCCAAGGCGGTGGCGATGGCGCGGCGGTAGCCGTTCTTTGGGTTCGGCGTTCCAACCTCAACGTTCGCGGTTTGGGGCTCGTGGTTGCGTGTCGATTGCTGAGACATGATGCGGTTCCTTTCGTGCTGGAAGTCCGAGCGATGTTGTGTGGTTTGATCAACTCAATCAAGCGACATCATCGGGCATGTCGTCCTCCTCGCTGTCGTCGATCGGGATGGAAAGGCGGGCGGCGGGGAGGTAGCGGTTGCCGGCTTTGGTAACCCGGCCGAGCTGGGCGAGGCGGTAGAGGGCGACGCGGCAGGCGTTGGCGGTGCGGTCGGTGGCAGCGGCGACCTCGGCCGGGGTGCAGCCTTCGGGGCTGCGACGGAGGACGGCGAGGACATCGTTGAACCAGGGCGGCAGGTCGAGGGCATCGTCGGCGGCGACGGACCAGCGAGCGGGGGAGTGATGCCAGGAGAGGGTGAGCTCCTGCTCGTCGAGGTCGCGGCCGGTGGCGAAGAAGCGGGCGGCGTCGGCACCGCGGCGGCGCTGGAGGACGAGGATCGTGTCGGCAGCGCCGGTGAGGCCGGCGGAGCCGGAGACGGCATCGAGTGGGTCATCGAAGGCGGCCTTGCGGAGGTGATGGACGATGAGCAGGGTGATCTTGTGATGGTCGGCGAGACGCTTGAGCGCGCCGATCGTCTCGTAGTCGTCGGTGTAGGCGTTGCCGGTGGGGGCGGTGGTGGCGCGGGCCTTGGCGAGGGTATCGAGGATGACGAGGCGGGTGTCGCGGTTGTCCTGGAGCCAGGCATTGATCGCGCTGATGCCCTGAGGGAAGCGGGGCCAGCGGGTGGTGAAGCGGAGATAGGCAGGGGGCGGCTCGCTGCCGAGGGCGGCGTTGAGACGGGATTGAAGTCGGTAGGCGGTGTCTTCGAGGGCGAGATAGAGGACGCCACCGGGCGTTGGGGCGAATTCAGCGTCGCCGAGGGCGGGACGGGCAGAGGCGATGGCGAGGGCGAAGTCGAGGCAGAGCCAGGACTTGCCGGCCTTGGGCTTGCCGGCAAGGATGGCGACGCCCTGGGGCAGGAGGTTGCGGATCGCCCAGCGCGGCTCGGGGATGCGGGCGGCGATGATCTCGACGGCGGTCGCAGTGGGTGGATAGGCATGGCGGGCAAAGGGGCCGCCGATGTCCTTGTTGCCCTCAAAGTGGTCGCGGAGCTTGGCCTTGAGCACGTCGATGGGATCCTGGTCGAGCTGGCTGACATTGGCAGTCGCCTGCTGATTGGAGGGCATGGCTTGGCTCCTGGTTGATGCGGGCGCGCTGGCAGTGCGATTAGAAGGCGCTGGCATAGCGAAGCTCCAGGGAAAGGAGGGCGAGGAGGGAGGAGTCGACCTCGAGGTTGACGCGGAGGAGGTCGAGGTCGGCGAGAGTTTGGGAGTGGCGGGCGTGCGACGAGGGCAGGCCGGCGAGGGTGCGCTGGGCATCGAGGAAGCGCAGGCGGAGGCGGGAGCGATGTTTGAGGACCTGGCGGTACTCGTCGAGGATGGCGGTGACGTGGCGGGCAACAGGGAGGCGCTGCGGAGCATCCGCCTCACCAGCATCGGCAACTGGGGCGAGAACCGGCATGGGGGAGGACACCGTCAGGGCGTCAGCGGAACGCTCGCCGGTTCCGTCTTTGGCATTCGGGTTGGGGGTACCAGAGGTAATGGTAATGCCTGCGAAGGGGAGAGAGGGCACAGCATCCATGATGGGTTCCTTTCATGGGGGAGAGAAAGAAAAAAGACTCTCCCCAGGGAGGGGGGGGTTCTATAGTGGATACTGTAGGCAGCTATAGCAGGAGCAACAATCGAGGAATGGCAGTGCGAAGAAATTCTCGTACATTTGTTCTACAGACAGCGATGGGCATTACCATTACCTCGGGTACCCCGAAACCGAGGGACGATGAGCACCGGCGGGTGTAGGAGACGGGTAGGTCTGGATGGTGGATCAATCTGGCGATGGCGGCCGGGGAAAGATTGCGGAAGGGATCCGGCGGCGGGAGGCGCTGGCGGAGCGGCTGGCGACGGCGCGGCGGCAGCGGGGATTGAGTCAGGCGGCGTTGGCGGAACGGCTGGGGGTGCATTGGAGCTATGTGAGCGCGATGGAGACGGGGCGGCAGGTGCCGAATGTGGCGATGCTGCGGCGGGTGGCGGGGGCGCTGGGGGTGAGCTACAACGAGCTGGCGGTGCTGGCGGGGTATGCGGACGGGGTGGAGGCGGCGGACGAGGCGGCGGCGGATGGGCGGTGGTTTGCGGGGCTGTCGCCGGAGGTGCGGCGATGGGTACGGCGGATGGTGGAGACGCATCCTTCAAGCGGCCGGCCGTTGCTTCATTGAGAATAGCATGCACTGGAACTGAGGGCGCGGATTTGAGGTCGGTGCTCAAGCATGCCGTGTCGCCAAGCAGTCATCGATGAAAAGGAACGCACTCAGCGCCATGCATCGCCAGGACTAACATGAATTGGGCAACATGGAGCCACTTCAATGCAATTCGAGAGCCTGCGCACTGCATTGCAGAGTATTGTCCGGGAGATCTGCGACCTCCACCATGACGACCCCATTCCTGAACGGCCGTGGACCGTGATCCACTCCATTGATGGCGCATCAGTTGACACCGACCTAGAATCGCGACCCTTCTACGATCTGCTAGCGGCGCGTGCGTGTGGTGATATCTACAACTCAACGGCACTCACCACCCTCTTCGACACAGTCAAGGATTCCCCAGACCTTGACGCGTTGTTCTTCCCTCCTGGCAACTCATCGGCCGGTGAGTCTCTGGATGCACGGCGGTTTCATCTCGGCAACGCAATCGTCTGCCCGGCGATCATGGCATACACCGTCCGGAAGGGCGGCCTCCACTATGATGAAGAAACGTTTGATGGAGTATTCCGGGATCTGCTTAATGGCCTTCAGCGCAGCACGCGCGAAGCCGTCCATGTGACGTACCTCATGAACGCCAACTGCTCTGGACCGCCCGTCAACTTGGAGGGAGGGTGGGTCCTGCGAGGCGTCACGACTGATGAACTAGAGCAGGTGGTGAATCACAACTATCCCTTCATGTTTCCAGTGGAGTCCTTCGACCTCCATCGTGTCGGTGCAGCGCTGGAGAAGCGCGCGGTTCATGCGCGACGTACCCAACCCCGAGTAGAACCTGCGGTCATCGATGCTCTGATTCAGGTCCTTCGACTTGCGACGGATGCACCAATCATGGAGATCCTCTCGACGTTCGAGACGATTGGCTTCCTGGAACCATCTGGATACAGATCGATGCCTATGAGCCGGTTCATACCTCGCGAGTTGGCCGAGATAGCAGAGGACGACGGCATACGAATTGCCCGACTCTGGCTCGGTCTGGAAACAGGACCGAACAAGGATCAGATCGCCCTGGCACTCCGCCGCTGGTCAGGCGCCCTGGAGCGTCGACACCCGGAGGACGCTCTACTGGATTACTGGATCGGGTTGGAATCGCTCTTCACGCCGGACTCGACTCAAGAGTTGTCGTTCCGAGCATCATTCCGTTTGGCAGGTTTCATCGGAGAGAACGGCGATGAGCGGATTGCGATCTATGCTGATGCGCAGCACTCATATGCGTGGCGATCCATCACCATCCATGGATCAAGTCCGAAAAAGCAGAAACTGAGGGAACTCAACAAGAAGGGCACTATTGAGGATGTCACTACCAAGACGCGCGGATATCTCCGTCGCGCCCTCCTCAAAATCCTGGAGGCCAGCGATCCCATCAGTTTACAAGGCATTGAGAAAGCGATGCTGAGCCGCCACCAGTAGATTCCCGATTCCACTCAGGCGCTGGCGACAGCAGAGTGTGATCCCTCACCCCGCGAAACAAGATATTCCTCGGTGAGGTCATCGGCGGTGAGGATTTCCACCCGATTGATGGCCTGGTTCAGCCGATGTACGAGCGAGAGTGCGCCCTCTGCCGGTGTACCGAGAATCTTCTCTGATAGGAATACAGGCCAACGGTCAAACAATACACGGGTGAATCGGGCATTGTCATCGGCGGCAACCCACACTTCCGCCTCAAACGTTGCCTCAATGTCTCCTATCGCCTGGCGCGTCCGCTCGATTACACCCTCAGGGATGGACGTCAGTTCTACCTCGGTTAGACCAAGCAGGATAAAGCGGTTCAGCCCGTTCGCGCGACCCGCCTCCCAAACGATGCTCCCATGCCGGTCTGCATTCGCGACCAGAACGCGGTATCCCTTGTCCTTGCAGGTCGATACGAACTGCTCGGACGTGATCTGCATCAAGCGTTGGAACGCCTCATGTCCTTGCATCATCACTACCGCACCTCGAGCTCCCAGCGCGCTTCTGCTCCTGCTCCGGGCACAATAATCGCATCGGCGGGGAAACCATGCGGGAGCACATACTGAATCCCCGATCCGGCAGCGACCCACATCGGTCCCTGAATCAAGGGTATCTTGGCCGGGTCCAAAAGCAACACATGCGTCCGGGCTATCCGTGGACTGGGGAGAAACAGCCAGGAGATCATCTCCTCCGGCGCATAGGGAGTTGGCGTGACATAGGTCAGTCGATTCGTTCCGGCCAGGAACAATCCGACTTGATCCGGAGTGAGATAGCGCAACAGTTTCCGTCCCGCCAGTTCCTCTGCGATCAAGGTTCCCTGCCGCGGTTGGATCTCCGGACCGACATCGAGGGAACCCGCAATCGTCACCCTTCGTTCAACCTCAAGGAAGTTCCAGTCAAGAAGCGTCGCGACTCGGCTGCTTGGCATGATGGGACTGTACCATCACCGACCTCATCTATGCGAGGACAATCGATACGGCTTCGTACAAACTACGACATTCGCTTGTCATGAATGGAAATCGCTCAAGTCCATCCGCATGCCCGGATGAGAATCACGGTGATGAACGGGCAGCGGGCGGAGGCACTCAGGCGACATCATACGGAGCGAAGTGACGGAGGGTGGCGAGGAGGCGCTGGCGGCCGGTGGTGCAGATGCGCAGGGTGTTGGTGATCTCAAAGAGCAGGGGGTCGATATTCTCGTCGCGCTGGATAGCACGTGCGACGGAGTCGAGGGCCGCGATCATCTCGCCGAGAAGTGCGTCGCTGGCGTCGAGATCTTGATAGAGGCGCGTTCCCGCGTCGAGCAGGCCGTACAAGGTGCCGGGGAGCCGGGGACGTAGATCAGTGGTCATTTGCGCACCTTCAGGACAGATGTTCTGTCATAGTGCGGCGTGGCGAGTAACGCTGTCATCGCTTGGTTGACACTCGACATGGCGGATTCGGCCCCTCCCCGACCCCAACTTACCTAACCCCCCGGCCCCCTTCCCTCGCAGGGAAGGGGGAGTCCTATCGAGCGATTGTTGTGTAGGGATGAACTTGCCGCAACCAGTCGAGATACTGGCAGACCACGGTTTATGCAGACTCCCCCTACCATTTCAGT
>JBFXAN010000261.1:0-6544 GCA_050184225.1 Dehalococcoidia bacterium
CACCGTCTGTCTGTGCACCCCTCTCCGCGCGTCAGCGGGGGGAGGGGCCGGGGGAGGGGTCCGGCCTGCTCCTACGCGAACACCGGATCGGGGATCGGTGGGCGCATGCTGACCGAATTGGGCATTTCGGCGCCTTCGGGGAGGTAGCGGGCGAGTTCCGGGGTCAGTTTGGTCATCCGGTCGTAGACGCGGGCGTCGGCCAGGCGGTTGAGGTAGTAGTTGACCCAGGTGCGGCGGAGGTTCTCCAGCTTCGCCCGGCCGTCCTCGGGTGAATCGCCGAGCAGGAGGATCAGCGCTTCGTTGAGCGGCTGGTCGCGGCGCTGGTCGGCGACGAGGAGGAACTCACCGCGGCTGAGCCACGCGTGGATCTGCTCCAGCATTTGCGGCTGCCGGCTCATGATGAAGGTGACGTGGCCGACGCCGTAGTCGATATGGCGGCGGAGGTCGCGGGCGATGTTGCCGTAGAGCACGCGCTCCGCCTCCGATTGCGCCAGTTCCTTCAGCGCTTCGACCACCACCAGATTGAACGGCGCCCGGATCAGGTTGGTGATGATCACCAGTTCGGAGAACTTGAGCGACGATGCCGGGCCGCGGTGGAAGATGCCCGGGCTCTCGATGCCCAGACCGCCACCGTTGGCGAGCGCCCGCTTGCGGAACGCCTCGACGTGGCGGGCGTTGTCGTAGATCTGGGTGGCGAGGAAGTTCTTTACTTCGTGGAAGCCGTAGGAGATCTTTTCAAGCCAGGAGGAGAAGATCTGCACGGTGACGAAGGCCTGCTCGCTCATCTCGGTGCAGATCTGGCAGATCGCCCGCTCGAGATGCTCCGGATACGGTTGCAGCGTCTCCCACGGTACGTCGGTAGCGCTGGACCAGCGGTCGCGGATCGCGTCCTCGTAGAGCCGGCGGACGTTATCCGACCAGACCTCGACCTTGTCGAAGATCGAGTAGCTGGCGGCGATACCGACATTGGCCGGCGGGAATGAGCCACGGGGCAGGTCATTGCGGTACGGCCACACGTCGGGCACATCGCCGTAGCTGTCGACATCGACATCTTCCAGCCGCAGCCCCTCCGGTCCCACCGTTGGACGCATGCCGCGCTGGGTGGGCACGCGCATCCAGGGGAAATCGCGGTGCGGCGGATCGGGCGGGCTGGCCGGCGACAGATCGTGGGGCGCCGCTGCCTCCGGCGCCAGTTCCGTCTCATTGCCTTGATTCTGGGTTGTCATGGTCGCTTTGCTCCCGGCAGTGGGCAGTCGGCAATGGGCAGTGGGGTGGTGCTTTCTCACCGATGATTCCAGCAAGTCCGTCGATGCGAACCAAGCTGGTGAAGTGAGTTCGTGACCCCATTGCCGACTGCCCACTGCCGACTGCCCCGTCTCTAATTCCGCGGTGGATCGAGGAACTGGCGCATGTCAGGGTTCATCCGCTCGCGCCGGTCGCCGAGGCCGATCACCTCGAGGCGGTGCATGTACTCGTTGATCTGGCGTTTGCGCACGGCCAGCAGTTTCTGATAGCCGAGGTCGATCTTGTCGGAACCGCCGCCGAGCAGGATCGCGAGCGACTCCGCCGACTGGCCGCCGGCGGTGAGGCCGGCCTGGGTCGTGCCGAGCAGACCTTCCTGGCGGTCGAGGTAGTGATGGATCTCCTCGCGCCGCTCCGGCTGTGTCTCGATCAGATACTTCATGTGCGTGACGCCGAAGGCGACGTGGCGCGATTCATCCTGGGCGGCGAGGCGGAAGATCTTCTTCTCGGCGTCGTTGTTGGCGATCAGCTCACCCATGCGGAAGAGGGACTGGACGAAGCCCTCGGCGACGAGGTGGAGCAGCGTCGTCATCTCCGTGTAGTCGGTCACCTGGAGCAGGCCGACCGCGCCCGGTCCCGCCTGGAGCAGACCGCCGCCGTTGGCGAGCGCCCGCTTGCGGAAGACATCCTCATGCCGCGCCTCGTCCATGATCTGGGTGGCGATGAAGAGACCCGCCTCCATGTGGTCGGCGCTGATCTCCTTGACGAAGCGGCCGGGCAGGTCGCCGGCGATGAACTCGACCTGGGTGAGGAAGGTGCACAGCTGGCACATCGCCAGTTCGAGGTCGTCGGGCAGCTCGGTCAATTCGGTCCAGGGAATGTCGCGGGCGCTCGACCATTGTCGCGCCTGCGCCTCTTCGTAGAGCATCGCGATCGTGGAGGCCCAGACTTCGGACTTGTTCTGGAAGCGGATGCCGAGGCGGGGCGCCTCCGGGCGCATTGCGGCGCCGCGCGGCCGGGCAGTGAAGTTGTCGGAATGATCCGGCACCTCACCGTAGCCGCTGCGATTGATCTCGTCGAGCGTAAGACCCTTGCGGCCTGGCTGTGACCGTACCCCCCACTCCGTGCCCGGATTGAGCCAATCCAGGCCAAGGCCGGCATAGTCCGGCTCCTTGCGGAGCATCTGGAGGGTGTCCTGACTGATCGCCATTGTCCTCTCCTGTTTGTGCTTGTGGACGGTACGCCGCCCTCAACCCCTGGTATGGATGTTTGCCCATCCGCCGACAAACTGAACATCGTTCAGTTTCCGCAATTACGAACCGGGTCGGCGCGGCGTCGCACCAACCTGTACCACCTATTTGGCAACGAAAACCGGACACACGTCAAGTGCACGACATACCCCGCGGATCGGCGCTTATTGTCAGTTCGGTCTTGAATCTGGCCCGGTCTGTCGTACGCTGCATGTGCGCGCCGCCTCCACCGGCGG
This sequence comes from Dehalococcoidia bacterium, assembly GCA_050184225.1. Taxonomy (GTDB): domain Bacteria; phylum Chloroflexota; class Dehalococcoidia; order CAUJGQ01; family CAUJGQ01; genus JBFXAN01. Next base: position 2,729 of record JBFXAN010000261.1, read on the forward strand.
GCACGGCTGTCACCCCAGCGCGCCCGGTTATCCACGTTGATACCTTCGCCGGTGGCAGTCCCCAAACCCTACGGCACGCGGAGGCTTTGGCATGCGGTTGACCCGCCGCCGCACGCGACGACTGTTTCACATTCTGCCGGTCCTTGTTGGTATCTCGATCTCGGCGGCCGTGCTGACGGCGCTCGGCGGCCCGCCGGCGGCCGCTCAACAGCCGGCCGCCGCGTACCGCGGTCCGAGCACGCTCAGAGAAGGTCTGCCGCCGAAAGTGACGGCTGAGGCCGCCGCCGTGATCGACGGCGATACCGGCGCACTCCTCTTGAACAAGTACGCATTCCAGCGGATGGCGCCTGCCAGCGTGACCAAGATCCTGACGGCGCTCGTCACCCTCCAGCACGTCGATCCGAAGCAGCGCGTGATCGCCCGATTCGATCCGGACGAGCTTGATTCCGATGGCACGGCCATGGGCCTGTTCCCGGGCGATGAGGTGACGGTCGAAGACCTGCTCTACGGCTTGATGTTGCCCTCCGGCAATGATGCGGCGCTGGTCCTGGCGCGGGTCGTCGCCGGCTCTGAGCAGGAGTTTGTCGCGATGATGAACCGGGCGGCCGTTGCGAACGGACTCCAAGCGACGACGTTCGTCAATCCGCATGGGCTGGATGCGCCCGGCCACATGACCAGCGCGTATGACATCGCTCAGATCGGACGGCTGGCGATGCGCGACGCCCGCTTCCGCGCGATCGCGCGTGCCCGCTCCTGGACGGTCGTGGGCGAGCGGACCTACGAACTGACCAACCGCAACCCGTTTCTCAGGGAGTACGCGGGTGCGGAAGGCATCAAGGTCGGCTGGACCGAGGAGGCGGGCGCCACGATCGTCGCCTCGGCCTCGCGCAACGGCCGCCGTGTGATCGTGGCCTTGATGGACACCGACGATCGCGTGGGCGACAGCACCGCCCTGATGGACTGGGCGTTTGGTACGCTGGACGGTGGGAGAACGCCGGTCGCCGTGAACGTCTCCGACTGAGCGAATGTTAGATTGCGACGTTCGACGGCCACCCCTGTCATCCTGAGCGAAGCGAAGGATCTCGAAGGAAAGACTACGTCCGAGATCCTTCGCTTCGCTCAGGATGACAGGGGTGCCGAATCTCACGCATACGCTATGGAGATGGAATGCTCGAAATTCCGTTCGCCGGACGGGTAGAGTTTGAACCGTGATTGTGACGATCTCCCGCCAGGCCGCCAGCCGGGGCGAGCAGGTCGCGCAGGCGGTGGCGCAACATCTCGGCGTGCCCCTGGTCGACCCGGAGACGGTCCACCGTGCGGCGGCGCGAATCGACCTCGCCGGTGAGAACCTGGCCGATCCGCAACGCGCAGAGCGCCTGGGACAACGGCTAGCGCAGCTGGTCGTGCTCCTCGCGTCGGAGCCGCCGGAGGACAGCGCCTGGGTGCTTGCGCCCGTGCCGACGATGGACGATGTGGGGTATCGGCGGACGATCGAGACGATGATCCGCGCGCTCGGCGACGCGGGTGACGTCGTGATCGCCGGCTTCCCCGCGCAGGTGATCCTTGGTAAGGCGCCGTCGTCCGTCCACGCGCTTGTCGTCGCGCCGCTGGCGGTGCGCGTCCAGCGGATGGTGCTCCGCGAAGACCTTCCCTTCCGCACGGCAGAGCGGGTGCTGCGCGATACCGACCGCGAACGCAGCGATTTCTATCGCCGGCTCTATCACATCACCTGGGACGAACCGACGCTGTATGACTGCGTGCTCAATTCCGCCCGCCTCGGCGTCGAACCATCTGCCCGCGTGATCCTGTCCGCCGTGCGTAACCGCGGCGAGCGGATGTCGGCATGACGGCTCGGACAGGTTCGCCGCGCCGACCTGTCCCTCGCGCAGCGGGAGAGGCGCCGGACATGGTGCTACCCTATCTTCCATGGCTCCACGCGCATCCTCCAGATCGCCCGCTCGTATCCTCGTTGTGGCGATTGTCACCGTGTTACTCGTCGGCGCGGTCGTCGCGCTCGGATGCTCTGATAACAGCCGGGCGGCGAGCGACGACGCCGTGACGTTCCAGCCTTCGGCGACCCAGGCGCCCGCCCCGACGGCGGCGTCGGGCGTTGAGGATACGTCAACTCCCGCGTCTACACCCACGGAACGCCGCGTCACGCTCACGCCTGTCGGACAGATCAATCCGGGCGACGACGGATTCCACGGCGACATCTGGGAACACAAGGGATTCGCCTACCTGGGCACGTGGGGCAGCGGCAGCGCCTGTCCCGCCACGGGTGTGAAGGTGGTCGACCTTGCCGACCCGACGCAGCCGCACTGGGTGAGCACGGTCGCCGCCATCCCGGGAACATCGCAGGAGGATATCGTCGTCCGATCGATCGAAACGCCGGCCTTCACCGGCGATCTCCTGGCGGTGGGCATTCAGTCTTGTGCCTTCACGACGCCGGGCGGACTGGCGCTGTTCGACGTCACGGACCCCCGCAATCCGGTGGAGTTGGGATTCTTCCCAACGGGCGCCCGCGGCGTGCACGAGCTCGACCTGATCCAGCAGGGAGATCGCGCGCTGGCACTCCTGGCCGTCCCCTATTCGGAGACAACCCCGGGACGGGGCGGCGACTTCCGCATTGTCGATGTCTCGGATCCCGGGCGTCCGGCGCAGCTTTCCGAGTGGGGCGCGGACGCCGGTTTGAGTGTCGATCTCACCGGCGGCATCGGCTGCCGTCGCAGCATCTACGGCCACAGCGCGCGGGCGAGCGCGGACGGTAATACCGCCTACCTATCCTACTGGGATGCGGGGGTGATCGCGCTCGACATCAGCGACCCGACGCGGCCACGCGTGACCGGGCACCTCACGTACCAGCCGGAAGAGGCCGGCACGACGCACTCCGTGGCCGAGGCCGACGATGGACGGCTGCTGCTCATCGCCGATGAGGAGGTCGTCTTCGGGACGCCGCCGGGACTCTCGCTTGAGGTCCAGACGGCGGAAGGCGCACGCGTGTTCCATGGCTGCGAGGCGCGCTTTTCCGCCCCGATCGACACTGCCGGCGCGATCGAATCCGGATTGATTGATGCCGGCCGCGCCTGCGCGAACGATGACCTGCCGGACGGCGTGCGCGGTCAGGTAGTGATCGCCCACGCGGGCGGTTGTCAGCCGGGCGACAAGGCCGCGCGGCTTGGCGCCGCGGGCGCACGCGCGGTGATTGCCGGCGTGCCGGGCGAAGCGGTCTCCGAGATCGGCGGCGGCCGTGCCTCGATTCCGGTGGTGATCGTCTCCGAGCAGGATGCAACGACGCTCCGGGACATCGCTGCCGGAGCGCCCGCCCGCGTGACGCTGCCGTCGGCGCGTCCCTGGGGCGCTCTCCGCATCTGGGACATTGATGATCTGGGCAACCCGCGCCAGCTGGCCACGTATCAGACGCCGAACAGCCTTCGCTTCCCCGCGCCGGATGATGGCTACTATACCGTCCACAACGCGGAGGTTGTCGACGATCTGGCGGTCGCGTCGTGGTGGTCGGATGGAGTTCGCGTGATCGACATCAGCGATCCCACCGCGCCGCGCGAAGTGGCGTCCTACGTACCGCCGGCGGCGCCCAACTCGCAGGGCGTGATTTTCCCCGACCGGACGATGGTCTGGGGCGTGGTGGTTGCCGGGGATCTGGTGCTGCTGAGCGACGTGAACAGCGGGCTGCATGTGCTGCGGCTGGGGGAAACGGACCCCTCCCCCGGCCCCTCCCCCCGCTGACGCGCGGAGCGGGGTGCCTCGCCGGATCTGGGGTGCCAACGTAGACCGACCAGCAGTCAGACCGTTGCAAAG
>JBFXAN010000262.1:0-6537 GCA_050184225.1 Dehalococcoidia bacterium
GGTCGGATTCTGAACACTCGTCATTCATGTTGATTGTAACAGATGTGTTTCGTCTGCGCGAGTGCGACGTGGCAGGAACGGCCCTCACCCCCGGCCCCTCGCCCGCCGGTGCGGGCGAGGGGAGCCTCGTCTGGGCATTCCTTCCAGCTCTCGCCATTGCTCCAGAGGTGCGACAGAACATACTGGCATGCCCGTGCCGATCAGGCTCCCCTCTCCCGAGTTCGGGAGAGGGGTCGGGGGTGAGGGCCGGCTTACGACAGGTTGGCGATGATCCGGCGCAGCGTGGTGACGAACTGGTTCACTTCGTCGGGGGAGAGTCCCTTGGTCGCCTCTTCGTTCGCTTCCTGGCTGAGCGTAGGCAACTGCGCCTGGAGGCGTTTTCCTTCGGTGGTGAGATAAACGCTGATCACGCGGCGGTCGGTGCTGTCGCGGCGGCGCTCGACCAGACTCGCCTTTTCCAATCGATCGACGATGCCGGTCATCGTCGGGCCGTCGAAGAACGATCGCTTGGCAAGCTCGCTCAGGGAGAGGCCATCCTGTTCCCAGAGCGCGACGAGCACGCCCCACTGCGGCGGCGTGACGCTGTGTCCGGCGAGCTTGCCGCTGAGGCGGCGGGAGGCAAGTCGCGCCGCGTTGTTGAGAAGCCATCCAACGCTGTCGTTGAGCCCGGCCGCCACACGCCACCTCCAAAACGGCACCAATAGTTTGCATACTAATTTAGCGGTTGGCGATTAGAGTGTCAAGCATGGTCTACAACCAAAGCTGAGGCTTCTGCTCACTACTCGCTGGCTGATATCCTGCCGGAAGGCGTGCGATAAGGGCGCCGGCCATCCCCATGTGACGTGCGCGTGATGTTCAATCGAATCCTGGTCGGCGCGATCGCCGCGCTGCTTGCCGTCGTTGTGTTCCCTCCCGCGCCCGCCGGAGCCGTGCAGCAGGACGGTTGTTCAACGATCCTCAGCCCCGGCCAGAGTGTCGACGACGCGGTGCGGCAGGCGCGGGAGGGAGCGGTGATTTGCCTGCGGTCTGGAATCTACAGCCCGCTCACCGTGGGGTCGTCGGCGCCGGCGGGGGTGACGGTTCGGGGCGTGTCGGAGGGAGTCAACGTCGTCGGGACGCGGACCCGGCCGGCGGTATCGATCGAGGCTGATCGGTTCACGCTGGAGGGGGTCGTGACGCGAGAAGGTGCACCGATGACGGTGCGCGTCGCGGACGCCGCCGGCCTGGTGCTCCGCAACGTTCGTGTTGAAGGGGCAAGCGTGGGGATTGTGCTGGACTTCGTGACGATGGCGCGTCTCCTCGATGTGTCGATCAATGCGCCGATTGATGCGGGACTGATTGTCGAGAACCGATCGACCGTAACGGCGGAGCGGCTGACGGTCAACGGCGGCGGCATCGGCGTGGCCGCACTTTCCGATGGGACATCGCTGACGATGCGCGGCGGCCGGATCGAGGGTAGCCACGGACCGGCGATCTTCGCCGGCGTGCCCGGTTGTGCCGATCTGACGGCGGCGACGGTCGTAGTGCCGAACTGTTATTACACCGACGCCGCGCGCTACATCAGCTCGGTGCGCGTCCTCCTCGAGGACGTAACGGTGAATGACGGACCGGGCGCCGGGATCGTGCTCTTTCCCGGTATCACCGCCCAATTGAACCGCACGAGTATTCTGGGACGGGGACGTGGCGGGTTGCTCGCCTGGGGCGCCGACCTCACGGCGACCGACAGCCTGGTTGAAGCGAACTGGGAATACGGTGTCGCCGTGCGCGCCTATCCACACGCGGGCGCGCAGGGTTTCCCGATGGCGTCGGGGCGGCTGCTCCGCACGACGGTGCGGTCGACCCGCTCGCTGAGCGCGCGCCTCGGCGGGAACGGCGTGATCGGCGCGGGCGCGCAGTTGTCCGTCCGCGAGAGCTCGCTGGTCTGGAATGACTCGGCCGGGATCGCGATGACCGAGGGGTCGAGCGGCGACCTGCGCGACAACACGGTGATCGAGAACCACGGTGTGGCGATCTGCGTCTCCGCCGATTCGACGGTGAGTGAGTCCGGCAATCAGCTATCGGGAAATCAGCAGAACCTCGTCCTCACCTGCGGCCGCGCGGCCGGCGACCGCATCGCCGTTGGACCAGGCGAACCGGACTGATACGCTGGTGAGCGCCCGGCCCGCCGGGAGTCGCACCGAGGTGGTCCACGCCTCGGTGAGGATTGAAACCTGTCCGGACATGGCTATGCCGCCGACATCGGTGACGATTCGCGTACCCGCGACCAGCGCCAACCTTGGACCGGGCTTCGACACGCTCGGTCTGGCGCTCGACATCCACGGCGACGTGACCATCACCTGGTCGGACCGGCCCGCACGTTTTCCCGACAATCGGGGAGAGCAACTCGCGCTCAGCGCGGCGCAGGCGGTGTATCAGCGCGCGGGCAAGCCGCTGCCGAGCGGGCTGCGGGTCTCGATCGAGAGCATGATTCCCGTCGGCCGCGGGCTGGGCGCGAGCGCGGTGTTGCGGGCGGGCGCGGTGATGGGCGCGAACATTCTGCTCGGTGAGCCGTTCGACGAAGACGGGGTGCTGCGGATCGCGACGGAGCTGGAGGGGCACGCCGACAACGTCGCGCCGGCGCTGCTCGGTGGCTTTCAGGTCGTCGTGTGGACCGGCGAGCAGGTGGTCCATGTCGGCGTGCCGGTGCCGGAGGCGCTGCGCTGTGCCGTCTTCGTGCCGGAGTTAGAGATGCCGACCGGCGAGAGCCGTAAGTTGTTGCCGCGCGCGCTCGAGCGGCGGGATGCGGTGCACAACATCGGCCGCACCGCGTTGCTGGTGGCGGCGATGGCGACGGGACGGCTCGACACGCTCAACCTGGCGACCGAGGATGTGCTGCATCAGCCGGCGCGATCGGCACTCTTTCCGGCGATGTTCGACATCTTCGCCGCGGCGCGGGGTGCAGGCGCCCTCGCCGCCTATCTCTCCGGTGGTGGCTCCAGCATCATGGCGCTCGCCGATGGCAACGAAGCGGCGATCGGCGAGGCGATGGCGGGATGCGCCCGCGACGCCGGTGTCGGTGGCCGCGTGATCCTCACGCGCCCGGCTGCTGCCGGCGCGCGGGTGGTTCATAATGTTTAGCGCGTCACAAGATGTATCCCTCTGTCATCCTGAGCGGAGCGAAGGATCTCGGCCGCTGACATACTTCCGAGATCCTTCGCTCCGCTCAGGATGACACGATTGTTTCTCGCGGGTGGAAAGATCGATGTCGATTGTTGTGCAGAAGTACGGTGGATCGTCGCTCGCCTCGGCGGAGCTGATCACCAATGTGGCGAAGCGCGTGATCGACAACCGCGACGCCGGCAATGAGGTGGTGGTCGTCGTCTCGGCGATGGGCGATACGACCGATGACCTGATCGCGCTCGCGCATCAGATCACGGACCAGCCCTCGGCGCGCGAGATGGATGTGCTGGTATCGACCGGCGAGGTCGTTTCGAGCGCGTTGATGGCGATGGCGCTGCGGCATCTGGGCGCGGAGGCGATCAGCCTCTCCGGGATGCAGGCCGGCATTCAGACCGATACGGTGCACCGCAAGGCCCGCATCCGCAAGGTGGACCCGGAGCGGGTGCATCGTGAGCTGGAGCGGGGGCGGATCGTGATCGTCGCCGGCTTTCAGGGGGTCACGGAAGAGCTCGACGTGACGACGCTGGGCCGGGGCGCGTCGGATATCACCGGCATCGCGCTCGCCGTCGTGCTCGGCGCGGAACGGTTCGAAAAGCTCTCCGATGTCGATGGCGTCTATACGGCCGACCCGCGGATCGAGCCGCGCGCCCGCCGGCTGAAGGACATCGGCTATGAGGAAATGCTGGAGCTTGCCAGCCAGGGCGCGGGCGTGCTCAACCCGCGGGCCGTCGAATTCGGTCAGATCTATGGGATGCCGATCCTGGTGGCGTCGAGCATCACCGAGACGACCGGCACGTTGATCCACGCGGAGACAACCATGGAACCGACGAACAAGGTACGGGCGATTGCCCACGACTTCGATGTCGCCAAGATCACGCTGCGGGGCGTGCCCGACCGGCCCGGGATCGCCGCGACGGTGTTCGAGCCGCTGGCGGAGCAGGCGATCTCGATCGACACGATCGTCCAGAACGCGAGCACCGAGAACCTGACCGACCTGACATTCACCGTGACCAAGACGGATCTCCCGCGGGCGATGGCGATCGTGGGGCCGATCGTCGCCGAGATCGGCGCGCGCGACCTGGTGAGCGACGATCAACTCGGCAAGGTGAGCATCGTCGGCACCGGGATGCAGAACACACCGGGCTACGCCAGCCGGATGTTCCGGGCGCTGTTTGACAACCAGATCAACATCCAGCTGATCACGACGAGCGAGATCCGGATCACGTGCATCATCGGCGCGGAACGGGTGGTGGACGCGGTCCGCGCGCTCCACGCGGCGTTCGAGCTGGAAACCGAAGAGGCGGGCGTCGTCTGATCGGGTTTACCATCATGCCGACGGCGGCGCGCCGATGCTCCGCCGAGGACGGCATGATGGATAGCCAGGACTCATCGATCTTCGACGGCGTTCCCATCCAGGAACTGGCACCGGAACTCGCGAAGCTCCGCCGCCGGTCGTATGCCGCCGGCCAGATCCTGATCGAGGAAGGGGAGATCCGGCCGCGCACGATCCTCGTGATCGTGTCGGGCACCGCCGAGGCGTTCCTGAAGGACCGGCATGGCGGCGAGCACCCGCTCGGCCGGCTTGCTCCGGGGGCGAGCCTGGGCGAGATGGCGATGCTGAGCGGCGACCCGGCGTCGGCGACCGTGCGGGCGGTGACGGATGTTGCGGTACTCGAAGTCGATGAGGAGGCATTCCATCGTCTCGCGACCCGCTTTCCCCGCATCTACCTGAACATCGGTATCCAGCTTGCGGACCGGCTCGCCCGGGCCAACCGGCGCTCACTGGCCGGCGAGCGTGCCCGCGTGACGGTTGCCATTCGTCGGAGCGGCGCGCCACTGGCCGGCTACGCGCTGGCCTGTAGCATCGCCTGGCACACGCGCAAACCGGTGCTGACCATGGTGATCGAGCGGGAGCACAACGATGCGATCGAGCGGCTCGCGGCCCGTGTGACCGCTCCGGCAGATGTGCCCCGATCCGGCGAAGGAGGTGGGCCGGGGCGGGCATCGCTGTCCCTGTCCAGTCCCGTCGGGGTATACGCGCCGGAGCGACTGCCGGCGACGATCGAGGATCTGCGCAGCCGGTATGGTCACATCGTCGTTCAGATTTCCGAATCGGAGGCAGCCGCACTCGGCGAGGGACGGCAGGTCTATCTCTGGGCCGCGGATGGACGCGCGGACGGGACCGATTTCCCCGTCCGCGTCTGGAACCGGACGGAGGGGCGGGCGTCCGGATTCCAGCATCTGATCGACATCCCGGCGCTCAGCACCGCCGAAGAGGAAGCCGTGGTATCGTGTGGCACGCTATCTCCGGATGGACGCGCTGGGCGCGCGATCGGGCGGTGGGCGCGTGACGCCGCCGGCCTGCGGGTCGGACTTGCACTCGGCGCCGGTGCGATCAAGGGCTATGCCCACATCGGCACGTTGCGGGCACTGGGGGCGCTCGGCGTACCGGTTGACTTCATCGCCGGCACGAGCATCGGCGCGGCCGTCGCGGGAATGCACGCGGCGGGCTACTCCCCCGAGCGCGCCGCCGCCGCGCTCGATATGGTCGGCGCGCTCGCGTTTCGCCCGACGCTGCCCCGCCGGTCGCTGCTCTCCAGCGATGCCTTGCGCGAGGGGCTGCGCCGGGTTGCGCAAGACACCCGCATCGAGCATCTCCCGGTGCCGCTGGCCGTGGTCGCTGCCGACATGATCACGCAGAGCGAGGTGGTGTTTCGGCGCGGACCCGTGTGGCAGGCGGTGCTGGCAAGCATGTCGATCCCCGGTATCTATCCAGCGCAGGCGGTGGGCAACCGGTTGCTGGTCGACGGCGGCGTGCTCAACCCGGTGCCGACCAATGTCGTCACCGATATGGGCGCCGATGTGGTGATCGCGGTCAAGCTGGCGTCACCACCGGCGACCAGCGGCCGGTTCTCAGCGGCGGCGACAGGCAACCCGTCGCTGATCCAGTCGTTTGTCCGCACGCTCGAAGTGATGCAGTCGCGAATCACCTCGTTCACGACGGCGACGGCGACGGTAGTGCTGGAGCCGGCATTTCCACCGGGCCAGGGCTGGGGACTGCGTAACTTCAGTGGTGGGCGACGGTTCATCTCGCTCGGTGAGCAGGCGGTGGTGGAGGCACGGGGGCAGATTGCGGCGGCGCTGCCGTGGGTTACCTAACCCCCCGGCCCCCTTCCCTCGCAGGGAAGGGGGTGCCTCATTCTACCGAGGGTGCCAGTAGCTCGTCTGGCGATACCACCGACACACGATCAACCCTCGCCGGACAGAACTCCCCCTACCCAGCGAGGGAAGGGGGCCCGGGGGTTAGGTCAATCACCCACCGCGTAGATCAGGACGCCGGGGCGGTCGAAGACGAGGCGGGCGAGTTGGGTGATGGTC
>JBFXAN010000263.1:0-6491 GCA_050184225.1 Dehalococcoidia bacterium
GGAAGCCGAGCGCGAGGTAATCCGGCACGCCGTTCCGCGCGTCGTGCAACTCGACGGTGAGAAATTCATCGGGCGACACCAAGAAGCCGTATCCGCGGACCGCGGGATACTGAGTCTTCAACTCACCGAAATCCCACAGAACTGCATCCGACCCGAGATCTTTCGCCGTGAGCAGCGTCCGCTGGAGTTGTGCCAGCGCCGGCCCACTCGCCGGCGTCGCCGTCGCCGTGGGTGTGGCCGTTGGGGTAGTGGTGAGTGTCGCCGTCGCGGTGAGCGTCGGTACAACCGTCGCCGTCATCGTGGCGGTGGGTGCCACGGTCACGTCGCCCGCCACAGCATCACCGCCATCCGCGTCACTGCACGCTCCAAGCGCCAGCGCCAGGACGGCGACCAGCACAGACCACTTCGTCATGGCAGGGTTCCTCTCTCTCATCTCTCCCCTTCGCGTGCCGCCCGCTTCTCAAGCGATGCCGGGTTCCGCCTACCCGATCCCGCGCATGAGGGACAGAAGGAAGCCGAGCAGCGCGCCGGCGTAGATGCCGGTCGATATCCACCGGCCGGATTCCGACGACCGTGCCACGCCACGGGCGATGCCGCAGGCGACGATCAGCGCGATCAGCACGATCAGGCCCATGCCGATCGGGAGAAACGCCATCACTGCCGCGATCGCAACGGCCGGTATCGCAACCTGGACCAGTGGTGTGGGAACGCCCATCGCAGACTCCTCTAGGGGCAGATGTCGCCCCGCTGGTATTGCCGCCAACTCTCCGGCGTGGGATGGACGGCGCTCTCCGGTAGCATCACCGGCCGCGGCAGCGGAACATCCTCGACGAGTAGATACGGGACCAGCTCACGTCCAGTTGCCAGCAGGTAGCTGTTCTCGATGGCCATCGCCTTGATCTCCGCCTTCTTCAGCACGCCGTCGGAGACCATGCAGGTCCCACCTTCGGTGGCGCCCGTCATGAAATCCGCGGCGTGTGACAGCTCATGGACGATCAGGGCGCAAAGACTCGGTGGCGTCGGGAGGGAAACACCGAAGAACCGCGCCACGTCTCCCACCAGAACATCCAACTGAACCGTGGGATTGATTCGCATGAGTGCGCTCGCCGGCTCGTCGATGGCCGACAGGGACACCGTCGTGCCCGCCTCAAAGCTCAGCGCCAGGGTGAGGTCTTCCTTAATCGTCACCCGCTGCCCGTTATCACCCGGCGGTGAGTCGAGCAGGTCAAGCAGTTCCTTGATCGGCGCTGCGTCCCGCTGATTTTCGATTCGACGAAGCTGAGCGAAGCAATCGGCGACCGTCGCCTTGAACCCGTCGCTCCCTTCGACCCGTACCCTGACCGGCAGTTCAGTCGAACACGGCGGTTGCTGCGCCTTGGTGGGTTCCGCGCTGAGCCACCAAGACGCTGCCGCTTCGGTGCATCGATCCGATGGCGGTGCGGCGCCGCGCAAGTCATGACGCCTGGTTTCGCCGAGCGACCGCGGCTCATCCAGCGAAGCCCCGTTCGACTCCGAACCGACGCGCGCGCTATCGACGACGAACGTGTGCGGGGTCGGGCGCTCGTCCGCCGTGCGGGCGATGCAGTCGGGCGTGGCCGGCACATCCAGCCAGTAGAAGCCATTGCTGTCGGTGATTGTGCTCTGGCCGCAGTCGGTGGCCGCCGTGCTGCCGCGCGCGACCCGCACGCTGATCGACGTTCCTGCCGGCGCGGGCGACTGGCCGAGCAACAGCCGCCCGTAGTAGCGCACGCCCGGCATCGTGCCATCGGCCGGCGCCAGCGCCGGATCGAAATCGATGATGTCGGTGCCGCGAAGATCTTGGCGGGCCGTGCGGCCCAGTGAGCGAGGTTCGTCGAGCGACGCGCCGTTCGACTGGAAGCCGGTATTCTCGCCGTGAATGACGAAGATGTGCAACGTCCGGCGTTCGGCAGCGGTTCGCGCGATGCAGTCCGGCATCGCCGGCACATCGAGTTGATACCGGCCATCGTTGTCGACGGCGGCACGCCCGCACACCGTGAAGTCAGAGGCACTACGTGGCGCGATCACGATCACCGGCGTACCCGCCGGCGCAGGCCGGGTGCCGATCTGCACGCGACCTTCGTATCGCACCCCGACGCTGCTTGACTGCGCCGCAACGGCACGGTCGGCAGCCATGACGAGGAGCAGCATCAAGAATCCCACACGAATCGTTGCGCTCAGGCGCTACCACGGCAACGGCGCGCCGATCGTCCGCTTCATCGTCTCGCACCCCACACGACGGACACTCTGCCTCCTGGTCTTCAGCACTCTTGATACACTGGTGCCCTGTCTTTGCCCAGGCGTTTGGTTTCGAAACGGTTTCCTTTTCGGGGGCGGCGATGGCAATCCAGGAACGGGTTGTGCCCGATAAGCTGGCGGCGCGCCGGCTGATCGAAACCGCGCTCGAACGCGCCGGGATCAAGCACCGCGAGCTGGCCGGCGTCCTCTACCTCTCTCGTGGCGCCGTCGCCCGCGAGCTCGGTGTCCGCTACCCCGACCGCTTCACCGAACACGAGCTTCAGACACTCGCCACCTTTCTCGATCTCGCCGCCGATCAGCGCGATCACCTGCTGCGAAGCTACGGCTACGCCGAAGGACCGCCACGCCCGGCCCCCCAAGGAGCAAGCGCCCCGGTGCGCGACTCAGCGACCATAACCTCGGACCCCGAACCCGGCGTCGGGCTGCCGGTGCCGCTGACCAGCTTTGTCGGGCGGCAGTGGGAGCGGGCGACGACGAAACGGCTGCTGGCGATCACCCGCCTGTTGACGCTGACCGGCGCCGGCGGAATCGGCAAGACCCGGCTGGCGCTGGAAGTCGCGCGGGAGGTGGCGCCGTACTATCGGGACGGTGTCCACTGGGTTGACCTGTCCGCACTCGGCGACGGCGCCGGCGTGATGCCGGCGATCGCGGCGGCGCTGGGACTGCGCGACAACCTCGACCGCACCATGCTTGACGTTGTTCGCGACGCGCTCCGGTCGCATGAGGCGCTGCTCGTTCTCGACAACTGTGAACATCTCCTCGACGCCAGTGCGGTGCTGACCGAGTCTCTCCTCGGCTCCTGTCCCGCGCTCGCCGTCCTCGCCACCAGCCGCGAGCCGATTGGCGCAGCCGGTGAGATGCTCTGGCGGGTGCCCTCGCTCTCGGTACCGCCCGATCCAACCGGCGATCCGGAGGCGGCCGTCGCGGAATCCGAGTCCGTTCGCCTCTTCAGCGACCGCGCCGGCGCGCTCGATCCGGGCTTTGCCGTGACCGACGAGAATGCCGCGGTTGTCGCGCGCATCTGTCGGAGGCTGGATGGCATTCCCCTGGCAATCGAGCTTGCGGCGGCCGGTGTCGCGACGCAGACATTGGCCCAGATCGCCGGCAGTCTGGACGATTCGCTCCGGCTAATCGCCGGCGGCCGCCGCACGGCCCCGCTTCGACACACGACGCTGCGCGCCGCGATCGATTGGAGCCATGACCGCCTCGCTCCCGCCGAGCAAATGCTCCTCCGCCGGCTCGCGGTCTTCGCGGGCGGTTTTGACCTCGAAGCGATCGAGGCCGTCGTCACCGGCACCGGCGCGGAACCGGCGAATCAGCCATCCGACGGAGCCGGCTCTCCTGAACGGCTCCTCGCTCGGCTGGTTCGCGCGTCGTTGGTGCAGGCAGAGTTCCGGCGCGAACCGGCCCGCTTCCGGCTGCTTGAGCCGGTCCGTCAATTCGCCTGGGATCGACTGAGATCCGCTGCAGAGGCGCCTGATCTCAGGCAGCGGCATCAGGCTCACTACGTCTCCTTCTTGGAGCGGGCGCACGCCGCCTTGCGCGGTTCCGAGCAGGCGTATTGGCTCGACCAAGTGGATGCCGCGTATGAAAACCTCCGCGCGGCGCTCGTCTGGTCGCTGGAGCACGGCGATGTCGAAGCTGCCGTGCAGATGATCAGCCGGCTCTCCCTCTACTGGGAGATGCACGGCCGGTTCACCGAGGGCCTGTCATGGGCCGAGCGGACGGTGGCCGCTGCTCGTGATACGTCGACGCTCCTCTATGCCCGCGCCCTCCATACGACCGGCAATCTCAGGCGCATCGCCGGTGACTTTCTCGGCTCCATCGCGCTCTCAGAGCAGAGCCACACGCTCTTTGTGGAGCGCGGCGACGAGGCACGCGCCGCGTCCGTGCTCGTCAACATCGCCGGCGCCCACTGGAACCAGGGCGACTTCCAGGCAGCGCGGCGATCCTATGAGCAGGCACTGCCAGTCTTTCGCCGGCTGGATGACCGGATGCTGATCGCGCAGACGCTCGCGAACCTCGGTGTGGTCGCCAACACGGTGGCCGATTTCGACCGCGCCCGCGACTACCTGCAGGAGAGTCTCGAACGCTTTCGGCAGATGGAGGATCGCTGGTCTGAGGCGCGCGTGTTGCTCGCCCTCGCCGCGGCGTCCGATCTGGCAGGCGATCACGGCCCGGCGACGCCGCTGGCCGAGGAAAGCCTCGCGATCTACCGCGCGCTCGATGATGAGCGTGGCGAGGCGTGGGTGCTTGGCCGGCTCGCCGCGATCGCGGCGCACCAGGGCGACCACGTCTCCGCCTATGACCTCTATGAACAGAGTGTACGGCTTGCCCGACGTGTCGAGGACAAGCGTCACACCGTCCAGGCATTGCACGGCCTGGCCGGTGCCACACTGCATCGTGGCGAGTTCGCGACCGCGCGCTCGCTCGAACGGGAGAGTCTCACCCTGGCCTGTACGATCGGCGCGCACTGGGCTATTCCTGAGTGTCTGGAGGGACTCGCGGTCGTGGCAATGGTTGAGGCGCGACTCCCGGCCGCCACTCGTCTGCTGGGTGCTGCTGCCGCCCTGCGTGACCAACTCGGCTACCCACATCCGCCGGCGGACCGTGCTGCCTATCAGGTTGCGGCGCGTGCTCTTCGCGCCGAGCTCGGTGCGAAATCGTTCGACGCGGCGTGGACCGAGGGCCGCTCCCTCTCGCGCGAGCAGGCGATCGCCGAAGCCCTCGAAGACCCGGATGTGTAGGATGGTTGATGACATCTGGCGACGGCGCCGATTCAAGCACATAGTGGAGGTCTGAAGCGTGGCGGGACTTGAAGGACGGACGGCCCTGGTGACCGGCGGCGGCCGGGGTATCGGCGCGGCGATCGCCGTGACCCTCGCCGAACGCGGCGCCGACGTCGCGGTTAACTACCACAGCAACCGCGACGCCGCCGACACGGTCGCGTCCCGCGTCCGCGACCTCGGACGCAAGGCGGGCGTCTATCAGGCGGACGTCACCGACTGGGACGCCTGTCAGTCCATGGCCGAGGCAATCGCGCGCGATTTGGGTCCGGTCGGCATCCTCGTCAACAACGCCGGCATCGGCAGCGTCGCCGTCGGTCAGCCGCCGATCGCCGAAATGCCCGACGCCGATCTGCAGCGTCTACTCAATGCCCATGTCTTCGCCCCGCTGCATTGCTGCCGGTTGTTCGTGCCGGGAATGCGCGCCCTCGACCGTGGCGACGTGATCATGATCTCGTCGGTCGCGGCCCAGAACTACGGACCGCGCTTCGGCGTCTACGCAATCGCCAAGTCTGGCATGGAAGCGATGGCCTACACCCTCGCCAAGGAAGAACGCCAGCACGGCATCCGCGTCAACATCGTCGCCCCCGGCCTCGTCGAGACGGACATGGGCAAGCGCCTCGTCGACTTCACCCGCGGCGTCACCGATATCCGCACAATGGACGCGCAAATGCCCTTCGGCTTCGTCTGCCAACCCGAGGACATCGCCAACGCCGTCGCCTTCCTCTGCTCCGACGAAGGCCGCTACATCACTAACCAGCGCCTCACCGTCAGCGGCGGCGGCTTCTAGGCCGTCGATCCGTTGTGCTGCGTGAGGGTTCAATGACCGAGCCGGAGATTCGCCCCGCCGCCCGTATCCTCCTGATCGACGAGCAGGACCGGTTGCTGCTCTTCCACTCGAAGCCGCAGATGGTCGACGGCGAGGTCTTCTGGTTCACGCCCGGTGGGGGCCTCCATCCCGGCGAGACGCACGAGCAGGCCGCCGCGCGGGAGCTACGCGAGGAGACAGGGATCGATGCGCCGCTCGGCCCCTGCGTGTGGGTGCGTCGCGACATCTTCCGCTTTCAAGACCGGCTCATCGACCAGCGGGAGCGCTACTACGTTGTCCGCGTCCCTTGTACCGAGATCAACACCGACGGTTGGGAGGCATTGGAGCGCCAGTTCATGGAAGACGGACGCTGGTGGTCGCTCTCCGAAATCCTGCTCTCGAATGAGGTCTTCGTCCCCCGCCGCCTCGCCGAATACCTACCGGCAATTCTCTCCGGCGAGTATCCCACACAACCTTTCGACTGTGGCGTGTAGCTCGAAACCCCTCCCCCGGCCCCTCCCCCCGCTGCCGCGCGGAGAGGGGTGCCTCGCCGGATCTGGGGTGCCAACATGAACCAGCCCGCCGCCAGATCGTTACCAAGACGACGCTGGTAGCAACGC
>JBFXAN010000264.1:0-6354 GCA_050184225.1 Dehalococcoidia bacterium
GAGGTGAGATAGGCATGTCGCAGACAAACGTGATATTGGCAGCCTCGCTCGACGAGAACTCCCCCTTCCCTGCGCGGGATGGGGGCCGGGGGGTTAGGTAATCTTCGAGTGTCAGGAGATTGTGCCGAATTCTGACCGTACTGCCGCGTCCTTGGCGCGCACGTTCTGCGCCAGTGCCTCCTGGAACTGCTCCATTGCGGCGAGCAGGGCGGGGTCGGATGCGGCGAGGATGCGCACGGCGAGCAAGCCAGCGTTGCGGGCGCCGCCGATCGAGACGGTTGCCACGGGGACGCCGGCGGGCATCTGCACGATCGAGTGGAGGGCGTCGACGCCGGCGAGTTGGGTGACGGGTACGGGGACGCCGATCACGGGCAGCGGGGTTACCGAGGCGAGCATGCCGGGCAGGTGGGCGGCGCCGCCGGCACCGGCGATGATCGCCTGCAGGCCGCGGCCGGCGGCGGCACGGCCGTATTCCAGCATCTCGAACGGGGTGCGGTGGGCGGAGAGCACGCGGACCTCGGCCTTGAGGCCGAACTCGGCTAGCGCCTCGATCGCGGCACGCATCACGGTCAGGTCGGAGTCGCTGCCCATGACGACGGCGACGCGCGGGATAGCGGGCTGTGCCGGTGTGGAGCCGGCGGCGTCTTGGGTCACGATCATTCACCTCCGACCAGGAGTGCGGCCGCGTGGCGCGCCCGCTGACGCACGTCGTCGAGGTCGTCGCCGAGCGCGGTGACGTGGCCGACCTTGCGGCCGGGTCGCGCCTCCTTGCCATAGAGGTGGACGTGAATGCCGGGTATGGACAGCGCCGCAGCGAGGTTATTGCGAGGGTCCGTGCCGGTTGCACCGCCGAGCACATTCGCCATGACGACGGCCGGTGCGGTTGTTGCCGTATCGCCGAGGGGTAGGTCGAGGACGGCGCGCAGGTGGTTTTCGAACTGTGATGTGACCGCGCCCTCGATCGAGTAGTGGCCGGAGTTGTGGGGGCGAACGGCGATCTCGTTGATCGAGAGCGTGCCCTCGGCGAGGAACATTTCTACCGCAAGGATACCGGTCGCGTCGGTCAGTTCCGCGATGCGCAGCGCCAGCCGCGCCGCCTCGGCAGCGATGCTCTGCTCGACCGGCGCGGGTGCCAGCACCTCGTGGCAGATGCCGTTCACCTGGACCGTCTCGACCACCGGATAGACGACTGATGCGCCGCCCGGCCGCCGCGCGACCAGCACGGCCAGCTCCCGCTCGATCGGTAGCCAGCGTTCGACCAGCAGCGGGGTTCCGGCGGCGGCGCATTGCTCCACCAAGAGGCGGGCGGCGTCCGGGTCTTGCAGCACCCACACACCGCGGCCGTCGTAGCCGCCGCGCCGCGCTTTGGCGACGGCCGGCCAGCCATGCTCCTCCGCGAAGGCGAGCACGTCGTCAATGGAATGCACCAGCCGGTTGGCGGGCACGGGCAGCCCCATCGCGGCGAACTGCTCCCGCTGGTAGCCCTTGTCCTGGGCGAAGCGCTGGGTCGACGCGGAGGGACGCAGCCGCCGGCCGGCCGCTTCCAGCGCCGCCAGGTGGTCGGGGTCGATGAGTTCGTGGTCGAAGGTGAGCAGATCGCAATTCGCGGCAAACCGCGAGAGCGCGTCCCACGAGTCCGGCGAGCCGACCTCGACATCCGGCCAGACCTGGGCGGCGCTGTCATCCGATCGCGCGGCCAGGAGCCGCAGCCGCAGCCGCAGTCCGAGCGGGATCGCCGCCTGGGCCATCATCCGGGCCAACTGTCCGGCGCCGACGATGCCGACGATCGGTGTGTCATGTGATCCGGTCATGGCAGCAGGGTACGAGGCGCACCCGTTGTCCTCAACTCCGCCGGCCGCAATCTGGTGCTTCCCGCTGGTTCGGTGTGGGGCGTAGCCCGCCGACCTCTGCGATCGGATCGCGCGATCCTCTGATCGTTGCCCGCGATCGTTCCGAGCGTGGTCAGTTCTCGTATCGCGGATCGGGTGGTACGGTAGGCCACCAACCACGGACGCACGAGCCCATGTCAGCCGTCAATGCGAGGCTCGAGGCGGTCGGGGTATGACGATCTTGGGAGGGCGGGACATGGCAGCAGTGACCCTGCCCGCGACGTTCGACGCGCTCACGCCAGCGTGGCTGACCAGCGCGTTGCGACGAAACGGGCACATCGATGACGCGGCGGTCAGGTCGGTGCGGTATGAGCCGGTGGGGCAGGGCGTCGGCATTCTCTGTCAGCTGGCGCGGCTGACGCTCGACTACGACGGCGATGCGGCCGGTGCGCCGAGGAGCATGGTGGCGAAGATCCCCTCGTCCGACCCGCAGACGCGCGCCATGGTCAGCGTCTTTCGCTTCTATGAGCGTGAGGTGCGCTTTTACAACGAACTGGCCAGGCAGGTGTCGGTCGCCACGCCGCGACGCTACGCCGGCGACTTCGACCCGGCGACGGGCGACTTCATCCTGCTTCTGGAGGATCTGAGCGACCGCCGTCTCGGCGATCAGCTTGCGGGAGCGTCGCTGGACGATGCGGAGTTGACGATCCGCGAATTGGCGAAGCTCCACGCTGCCTGGTGGAACGACCCGCGTCTGGAGGCACTTGATTGGCTGCCGGCATCCAGCGATCCGATCAACAAGGCCGGTGTCGCGATGTACCCGCAGGCGTGGCCGATCTTCATGGAACGCTTCGGCCATGCGCTGCCAGAGGCGATGCGGCACACGGGCGAACGGCTCGGCGCCGAGGTGGGCGCCATCCTTGACCGTTTCGTCACCGGGCCGCGGACGATCTGTCACGGCGACCCGCGGGCGGACAATCTCTTCTTCGGGACGCGGCCGGGCGATCCGGCGCTGACGCTGATCGACTGGCAGATCAGCGTGCGTGCGGCCGGCACCTATGACCTCGGCTACTTCATGAGCCAGAGCCTCGACACCGAGGTGCGGCGCGCGCACGAGCAGGATCTGCTCAAGCTCTACCACAGCCTGCTCTGCGAGGGCGGCGTGACCGGCTACAGCTTCGACGACATGCTGGAGCACTATCGCTGGACGGTGCTGTTCTGCTTCGCCTACCCGGTGATGGGCGGTGGCTTCGGCGACCTCTCCAATGAGCGCGGCAATCAACTCGCGACGAGCATGATGAACCGCAGCGCCGCCGCGATCATGGACTGGAACGCAGGGGCGCTGCTTGATCGGTGATCGGAAGATTGGCCCCCTCCCCCGGCCCCTCCCCCGCGGGGCGAGGGAGGGGAGCCTCTCTCAACCGAGGTTTGCCAGTATCACTGCTGGCGTGATGGAGCCGAGGCTTGAGCCGGCACGCGCCCTTCCCCCGGGGCGTTGGTGAGGGGCGCGCCGCGTTTCTCGCTGTTTCTACGGTGTGGGCGGGTTGGCCAGTCCGAGTTGCTGGAGGAGGCCGAGCGCGTCATAGCTGGCCCAGGCCTCCGCCAGCCGGCCGTTCTCGAAGCGGCCGATATCGATGCCCGTGTAGGCAATGGATTTGCCCGTCGGCGCCAGACCCATAAAGGCGCCACGATGGGTGCCGCGGGCGGCGAAGCGGGTCACGACTTTGTCACCGGTCGCGATCAGGTCATCGATTGTGTAGTGGAGGTCAGGAAAGGCGGTGCGGAAGGTCGCCACGACCTGCTTGAATGCTTCGGGGCCTTGCACCACCCGCGGCTCCGGCCCCTGGACGACGTGGTCCAGGTAATCGGCCGCGAAGATCTCGTCGACTGCATCCAGATTTCCTTGGCTCCAGACGTCCTCGAACAGCCGCCGGGTGGCGGCGACGTTCGCCTCAACAGACATGCCTGCCTCCGTCTGTAGCCCTCGTTAGTCGCGTGGCAGCCCCAAACCGCGCTGGGCGATGATGTTGCGCTGGATCTCGCTGGTGCCGCCGGCGATCGTCGAGGAGACGGCGGCGACGTAGCCGGTGCCCATCCGGCCGCCCATGCGCGCGTGCGGCCCCTTGCGCTCGAGGATCTGGCCGCCGAGGCCGAGCATGTGCATGCCGAGGGCGGAGATGCGCTGACCCAGCTCGGAGGCGTAGAGCTTGGTCATTGACGCCTCGTAGTTGGGGATCTCGCCGCGGGCCTGCATTGTGACGACCCGGTAGGAGAGGAACTTCGCCACGGCCGCCTCGATCCAGCGATCGGCGAACTCCAGTCGCAGCGTCGGACGGGTGGTGAAGGTGACGTGCTGCGGGAAGGCGGACGCGTACTTCAGGTAGCCTTCGAGCATTTTGCGGATGCCGACGGCAGAGCCGATGCTGGAGCGCTCGAAGTCGAGCGTGGTCGTGCCGATGTACCAGCCGCGGTTCTCCTCGCCGAGGCGGTTGCGGACCGGCACGCGGACATTCTCGAAGAAGACCTCGTTGAAGCTCTGAGCACCGGCCATCGTCGTCAAGGGGCGGACGGAGACGCCGGGCGCCTTCATATCGACCATCAGGTAGCTGATGCCGCGATGCTTGGGGGCGTCGGGGTCGGTGCGGGCGAGCATGTACATCCAGTCGGCGAACTGGGCGCCGGTGGTCCAGATCTTCTGGCCGTTGAGGATGTAGTCGTCGCCGTCGCGGACGGCGCGGGTCTGGAGACTGGCGACATCCGAGCCGGCGCCCGGCTCGGACCAGCCCTGGCACCAGAGCGTCTCGCCGTTGAGGATGCCGGCGAGGTGTTCCTGCTTCTGCTCCTCGGTGCCGTGAACGATCAGCGTCGGGCCGAACATCATCACGCCGAAGCCGCCGACCTGAGGCGCGCCGAACTCGGCGAACTCCTCGTTCATGATGAACTGCTCTTTGACGCCGAGGCCGGCGCCGCCGTACTCCTTCGGCCAGGCGGGGGCGACCCAGCCGCGGGCGACCACCCGCCGCCGCCACTCCTTCATGCGCTCGCCGCGGTCGAAGAGGCCGCCTTCAACCATGCCTTCGTCCGAGGCGCCGGGATATTCCTTCGTGAGGAATCCGCGGACCTCGGCGCGCCACTTCGCCTCGTCGGGTGAATCGCCGAACTGCATGCCGATTGCTCCAATCTCGTCCGCGATGTCTTTTCCTCATGT
This sequence comes from Dehalococcoidia bacterium, assembly GCA_050184225.1. GTDB lineage: Bacteria > Chloroflexota > Dehalococcoidia > CAUJGQ01 > CAUJGQ01 > JBFXAN01. The sequence goes on from JBFXAN010000264.1 coordinate 5,038, forward strand.
TACCGCTTGGAAAGCGCGGCGATCAGGGAAATGGTACGTTCGGTTGTCTCCTCGGGGTCGGGGCCGGCGCCGAAGGGGGCAGCGATGATCTCGTCGGCGCCGAGCGCGAACCACTCGCGCAGCTTCTCGGCGACGCGCAGCTCATCGCCGTGGGCGACGAGGGCGTCGATGTGGGCGTCGGTCATGGCGGCGCGGGTCGATTCCTCGAAGCCGGCGGCGGCGGTCATGCGGGCGTAGGAGGGGACGGCCATGTAGCGGCCGAATTGGCGGCGGACGGCCTCACGCACGGCGTCCGTCTCTTCGCTGACGCAGACGGGGACGTGGACGACGAGCTTGGGCAGCGGGCGGTTTGCGTGTTCGGCGCCGCGCTTGAAGGCGGGCAGGGCGACATCGCGGACGTAGGCGGTCGGGCACATCCAGGTGATGGCACCGTCGGCGACCTCACCGCAGAGCTCGAAGGACTTCTCCTGGAGGGCGGAGGCCATCACCGGCACATCGACCGGCGCGGCGAGGCGGGCGTTGACGCGGAACGGCTCATCGCCGCGCTCGACGGCGCCGTCGTGGAGCATGCCCTTGAGGACGGCGAGGTAGGCGCGGAGGTGGGTGAGCGGCTTCTCGAAGGGGATGCCGAACATGCCCTCCATCGTCGGCTTGTGCGAGGGGCCGACGCCGAGACGGAAGCGGCCGGGGCCGAGCTGGGCGACGGCGAGCGTCTGCTGGACGGTGACGAGCGGGTGGCGGGGATAGGTGGGGGTGATCGCGGTGCCGAGGAGGATGCGGCTGGTCTGAGCGGCGGCGACGGCGCAGAGGGTGAGGCCATCGGGGGCGGGGCCGCCGGTAGTGAGCCAGGCCGAGCGGATGCCGCGTTCTTCGGCGCGGATGATGCCGGCCAGCGTTTCGACCGCCGTGCGGCCGGCGATATGCAGGCCGATGATTTTGTTTTCCGCCATTGGGGCACGCTCCCGGTTTGATTGCGCCATGGTTGCACAGTGGTGGGGGAATGGGCGAACAGACCCCTCCCCCGGCCATGTGGCCCTCACCCCCGACCCCTCTCCCGCCCGGCGGGAGAGGGGAGCCTGACTTAACCATGAAATGCCAGTATGTGTGGTGGGAGGAGGCGGAGGCGGTATAGAAGGTTGGCGAGGGGGTGGAGGGAGAAGGTGTCCGGTGGTGGCGGGTGTTGGCCATTGAAGGGTTTGTTGACGGCGTCGCGGAAGGCGAAGAAGCGCGTGCCGGGTGGGTGGGGGCCGGAGCCGGGGGGATCGGGCTCGTCGCCGAAGATGCCGTCGATCTTGGCATCGAGCGCGGCGAGTTGTT
>JBFXAN010000265.1:0-6343 GCA_050184225.1 Dehalococcoidia bacterium
CCCGCTGACGCGCGGAGAGAGGTGCCTGGTCTGACCGCGGATACCAACGCATACCCCCCGCCGACCGACTCGCGCGAAGACAATACTGGCGAACCACGCCCCGGCGAGGCTCCCCTCTCCGCGCGTCAGCGGGGGGAGGGGTCGGGGGAGGGGAAAGAGGAAGCACCCGACTCCCCCGGTCAACGCCGCCCGGCGCTCACCGACATGGAGCGCTTCTTCGACCTCTTCGCCGACCGCAAGCTCGCCGCCGACCTCTTCACCGTCGTCGAGGACGCCCGTGTCGACTTCATGATCCGGCGCGAGTACGGTGGCATTCGCAGGGCGCTCGGCCGCGTCCAGCGCCGCGAGTTGGAGCGGCGCGACCCGGTCGAGCGGATGCCCCTCCGCACGGCGCTCGTCGAGAACCTGATCCGCGCCAGCCTCGATGGCATGGACATGATCCGCTGGCCCGCCCCCCTTGGCCCCACCCTCGGCGCCGCGATCGCGCTGATGCGCCAGGTCCAGCAGGACGGCGCCCTCGTCGAAGACACCGCCGAGACGGTGCTCCGCCTTTACGACCTTGTCATGACCGTGCCCAACATCCTCCCCGAAATTCCAGAAGAGGATTGGCAGGGCATCGATGAGGAGATGATCAACCTCGACATGCTCCAGACGGGCGAGGGCGAACCGGGTCAAGAGTCCGGCGGCCAACCCGCTCTCAACAACATGGAGCAGATGCAAGAGCAGGACTACGAGTCACCGGACGCGGTCGATTTCCGCGGCGACTTCAAGCCCGAGCTCGTCCAGCTCCTCATGAAGCTGCGCGAAGGCATGCAGAGCCAGGGCGACGCCGGCCAGTTCGCCCAACTCACGCCGGAACAGCTCCAGGAACTGCTGGAAAAGAGTGTCGAGATCGACATCTCCGCTTTCATGGAGGGTGAGCTTTCCGAGACCTCCGGCATGTTCCTCAACAACCTGATGAAGGAGGCCGGCACCCCCGCCGCCGACGGCAAGCAGCAGCAGGGTCCAAAGGACGGCCAGCCGGCCGATGGCGGCGAAGAGGAAGGCGAATCGCTCAAGCAGGAGATCGAGTACTTCTACTACGACGAGTGGGACTTCCGCGCCAACGACTACCGCCCCGGCTGGTGCCGCATCGTCCAGCGCACGTTAGAAGAAGGCGCCGACGACTTCTTCCAGAAGACACTCCAATCCCACTCCGCCCTCGTCACCCAGACGCGCAAGCAGTTCGAGCTGCTCCGTCCCGAGCTCTTTCGCAAGATCAAGCGCCTCTATGACGGTGAAGACCTCGATTGGGATGCGGTCGTCACCTACGCCATCGAGCGTAGGGCCCGACGCACCCCCGACGACAAGATCTACTGGCGCCGCAACAAGATCGAGCGCGATGTCGCCGTCGCCTTCCTCCTCGACATGTCCGCCAGCACCGACGAGGAGATCAACCGCCGCGACCGCCGCAACGACGACGACGACTTCGACGACGACCCCCGTCGTTATCTCACCTGGTGGGCGCAGAAGAAGGCGCGGGAGATGCAGAACCCTCCCAAGCGGATCATCGACCTCGAGAAGGAAGCGACCGTCCTTTTGATGGAGGCGCTGGAGACGATCGGCGACACCTATGGCATCTACGGCTTCTCCGGCTACGGCCGCGACAACGTCGAGTACTACGTGATCAAGGATCTATTGGAGTCCACCAACGACCGCGTCAAGAAGCGGATCGACAAGATCGTCCCGATCCGCAGCACGCGCATGGGGCCGGCGATCCGCCACACGATCAGCAAGCTCGACCAGCACGACGCCAAGGTGAAGATCCTCTTCCTCGTCTCCGACGGCCGGCCCCAGGACCACGGCTACGGCCGCGACCGCACGGAGAAGGAGTACGCCATCCACGACACGAAGATGGCGCTCAACGAGGCGAAGCGAAAGGGCATCGTCCCCTTCGCCCTCACCGTCGACCGCGCCGGCCACGACTACCTCAAGACGATGTGCGAGGACATCGGCTACGAGGTCGTCGCCGACATCGAAGCCCTCCCCAGCCGCCTGCCCACCCTCTACCGCAAGCTGACGGAGTAACCTCGAATGATCACATCTGCGCATCAGTTTGTCGTGGACGAGAACGGCAAACGAATCGCGGTCCTCCTTGAGATTGCGGAGTATGAACGACTACCGGAGGAACTGGACGCTGTCCGCGCATATGATGCGGCAAAGGCTGCCGGTGATGAATTCATTCCGCTGGAGCAGGCGTTGGCCGAGATCGACCAGGAGCGATCGTGGGATACGTCGTCACGGTCGGACGGCGGGCGCAGGCGGCACTTCGGCGACTGCCGCCGCAGGATGATGCGCAGGCCCGCCGAGCCTTGCGGCAATTGCGCGACGAGCCTCGTCCGTCTGGATGTCGCAAGTTGAGAGATCGCGAAGGTTAGCGTATCCGAGTGGGCGACGATCGAGTCATCTTCGAGATTGATGACACGGAGCGAATCGTGGAGGTGTTGGAGATCGGACATCATCGGCATCGGCTATAAGGTCCTCGCCGGCATCGAAGCCCTGCCCAGCCTCTTGCTGAGGTTCCTCAACAATCAGGTTGAGATGCCGAGCAACTGGTAGCCTTGTGCATGTCGTAGCCGGGTGCCCGAGAACGCGAGTGTCGATCGGACAACCTCACACCAGAGTGGGATGAGCGAGGGTGTGATCCGGAGTTCTACGTCGGCGGCGACCAATGCGGTGAGCAGGTCTCCCACGGGATCCACGGAGAGCGGCGTCACGACCTCGCGCGCGACCCAATGACCAGCCGTCGGATCCAGGAGCTGAAATGGCCCCTCGGGCATCGTGTACCGATAGAGAGCCGTCGTGCGGATGCGGTTCAGCCATCCGCTCTCGACGGCGATCACCATCCGCGCCCGCACATAGTCGAACCAGCGGGCGCGATCGGCCGGCGACGTCGCCGGCTCTGGCCAGAAGCAGCCACGGGGACAGTCGCGGGGGAAATAGTACATCGGTGCGTGCCAGTCATCGATCGCCCAGACGTATTCCTCGTCCCGGTTGCTGGTTGGCGCGCGATGCGGGCGGAAGATGCGGATCGTCGGATCCTCGCTGAAGTGATACAGCGCCGGCATCGTGCCGTCCTTCTGGATATCCATCCCAACACGGCGTGCTATGGGCGGCGGCGCTCCATGAAGACGGCGACCGCTTCCTTGAACTCCGGTGAGGCGTAGGCTTTCTGGAGCGCCTCGCCCTCGCGCGCCATGTCCGCCTGTACGTCCATATCGGTGGCGTTGCGGTTGAACAGATCCTTCGTCATACGCAATTGCGGGCCGGGCAGCGCGGCGATCTCCTCGGCCAACACCAGCGCCTCATCAAGCAACTGCTCTGCTGGGACGACGCGGGAGATGAGGCCGAGGCGGTATGCCTCCTGAGCGTCGATCATGCTCGCGCGCAGGCAGAGCTCCTGGGCCGCGCCGAGTCCCACGATCTGGGCGAGGTAATAGGTGCTGGCCAGCTCCGGCAGCACACCCATCCGCACGAAGAGAAAGCCGAAGCGTGCCGCCTCCGAGGCGATGCGGATGTCTGCCGGGAGGATGTGCGTGACGCCGATGCCCACCGCCGGACCGTTGACAGCGGCGATCACCGGCTTGGATTGGCGCACCAGCGTCACCCAGTTGTCGGACGGATCGCGGTCACGCTGTCCGTTGCGGCCGGAAGCCGGCGTGCTGCCTTCGCTGAGGCTGCGTTGCCAGTTGCTGATGTCGGCGCCGGCACAGTAGCCGCGGCCGGCGCCGGTAAGCACGACCACGCCGATCTCCGGGTCGTCATTGGCGCCGCGCAATGCCGCACACATCTCGGCATTCATCTGGCTAGTCCAGGCGTTCAGCTTCTCCGGACGGTTCAAGGTGATCAGTCCCGCCCGTCCGCGTCGCTCATACTGAATCTGCTCGTAGGTCATCGCTGCACCCTCCGTTGGTACAGCAGACAGCGTACTTGGTCGGTCCTCCTAATGTGATACGGCGTTCCAGACCACGACGTCAGGTGATTCCACGGCAGTGGCACGGCCGTGTTCGACCAGCAGGTCGAGCAGTCCGATGCACTCGGCCATGACCGGACGTAGGTGCTGCGGATTGAGATGCGGGAAGAGACGCAGGGCGAGCGCATGGGCGGTGGCGGGGCCGCGGCGGAGCTGGCGCAGCATCCGGCGGGCGCGTTGCTCCAGCAGGCGCACCGTCCAATCGACGGCTTCCGCCAGATCGTCGATCGGCTCGCCGTGACCGGGCAGAACCGCCGTTACGCGATCGGTGAGGGGCCGGGTTGTGTGTAGCGAGGCGAGGTAGGCGGGCAGACTGGGGCGGCGGCGCGCGCCGTCGAATTGGATGCCGGAGGTGGGGGCCATGCGCGGGAGGATGTGATCGCCGGTAAAGAGCGTGCCGGTGTCGCTGTCCAGGAAGAGTGTTGTGCCGGGTGTATGGCCGGGGCAGGTGATGACGGTGAGGGAGCGCGACTGGTGACCGGCGGCGGGTCCGTCATCGAGGAGTCCGTCCGGTGTGACGGGGGTGATGCGGAGTGGCGCCGGCCAGCGCGTATAGCGCTGGCCGCGCGTCGGCCGGTGGGACAGCGCTGCTGATGGGACGCCGTGACGGAGTAACTCGCGACGGGCACGATCGCGTTCGCTCTGACGGGCAGTGTCATCCATTGCCAGCGCGGACGCATCGGCGCGGCCGATCAGGATGCGGGCGCCCGCGGCCTGCCAGCGGGCAGCAAGGCCGGCGTGATCGAGGTGGGCGTGGGTGAGCATGACCGTGTGCACATCGGCGGGTGCGATGTCGTGCGGATGCAGTTGGTCGAGCAGTTCCTCCCAGGCGCCTTCGTAGTCTGGACCGGCATCGATCAGGGTGACGCCCGTTGGGTCCGGCAGGGCATAGACATTGTTGGTGCCGAGCGTGAGGCGGATGATCGTGTCCGTGGCGCGTGGGCTCGGCATTGCGTTCACCCGCGGGCCAGCAGCGAGCGACGGAGGAGTTGCATCGCACTGGTGACGGCGCGTCGCTTGATCGCGTCGCGGCTCTGGGCGAACGTGTAGCTCGTGCCGTCGCCAGACAGGCCATCGTCGAGGGCGATGTGCATCGTGCCGACCGGGTTGTCTTCCTGGGTGTCGGGACCGGCGACGCCGGTGATGCCGATGCCGATGTCGGCGCCGGTCTGCTCGCGGGCGACGCGGGCCATGGCGCGGGCGCACTCGATGCTGATCACGCCATGCTCCTCGACGACCTCACGGGGGACGCCCCAGGCGATCTTCTGCTCGGTGGCGTAGGCGACCATACCGCCGACCATGTAGGCGGAGGAGCCGGGGGCGTCGGTGAGGGTGCTGGCGAGCAGGCCGCCGGTGGCGGACTCCATCGTGGCGATGCGGAGGCCACGCTCTTTGAGCATGCGGCCGACGGCGATCTCGAAGGTGTCGTCGTCGTAGCCCCAGATCACGCCGCCGAGGATGCGCTCCATCGCTTCCTGCATCGGCTCGATCATCGCTTCGGCCTGGGCGCGGGTGGGGGCTTTCGCGGTGATACGGAGGTGGATGCCGTCAGCCTTGGCGTAGACGCCGATGCTGGGGTTGGTGGACTTGAGCAGGGAGGAGACCATCTCGTCGACGGTGCCTTCGCCGAGGCCGGCGGTCTTGACGGTGCGGGAGACGATGATGGATTCGGTAGCGCGGCGCTCGAGTTGGGGTGCGACCTCCTTCTCCCACATGCGGGCCATTTCGGCGGGGGGGCCGGGCATGGCGATGATGATGCGGCCGTCCTTCTCGGCCCACCAGCCGGGGGCGGTGCCGCGCGGGTTGGGGATGGCGCGGGTGGAGGGGGTGAGCCAGGCCTGCTTGAGGTTGCGCTCGGGCATGGCGGCGCCGCGGCGGGAGAAGAAGGCACGCAGCTCCGCTTCGAGGTCGGGATCAACTTCGGGCTCTTCGCCGAGGATGGCGCAGATCGCGTCGCGGGTGATGTCGTCTTCGGTGGGGCCGAGGCCGCCGGAGCAAAGGACGAGGTCGGAACGTTCCCAGGCGAGGCGGAGCAGATCGGCGAGCCGGGCGAGGTTGTCGCCGATCTGGTGGGTGAAGTAGAGGTCGATGCCGAGCGCGGGGAGGCGCTGGGCGATGTAGTTGGAGTTGGTGTCGAGGATATCGCCGAGCAGGATCTCGGTGCCGATGGAGATGATCTCTGCTTTCATGACCCCTCCCCCCGGCCCCCTCCCCCCGCTGACGCGCGGAGAGGGGGAGGACTGGGCTGCGGTGGTTGTGCGGCTCTCCCCTTTGAGGGTGGTTGCGGTGGGGAGGCAGGATCGATTCTCTGCTTTTTCCGGCGATGGCGCG
>JBFXAN010000266.1:0-6216 GCA_050184225.1 Dehalococcoidia bacterium
TGGGAGCCAGAGCCGGGTGGCGAGCGCGTTGTGCAGTTGCTTGCGCGGTTGAGAGAAGCCGGCGCGCACCACTTCGAAGAACTGCTCCACATCCGGCACATCGACCGCGGGCCGATCGCGCACGTCGATGCGGACGACGGCGGAGGCGACCTTCGGCGGTGGATAGAACGCCTCGCGCGGCACGACGAAGAGGAGTCGCGCATCGGCGTAGAACTGGACGCTGACGCCGAGCAGGCTGAGCCGGCCGGGCGGCGCAACGATGCTTTCGGCAACTTCTTTTTGCACCATCAGCGTCAGCCGCTCCGGTCGGTCCGGTGTTTCGAGGAAGGTCCGGAGGATCGGCGCCGTGATGTAGTAGGGGATATTGGCGACGACCGCATAGGGCGCCGTGGCGCCACCCTCGGCCAGCAGTTCGGCGGGCGTATGGTCGAGGACCGCCGCGTTGATCACGCGCAGGTTCTTGACGTCCGCGAACCGTCGCCGGACATGCTGTGCCAGTGTCTCATCGATCTCGACAGCGACAACCCAGCGGGCGGTGTGGACCAGCCGCTCGGTGAGCTCGCCGGTGCCGGGACCAATCTCGAGAATGGTGTCATTCGGGCCGGTACCGCTCTCGCGAACGATACGGTCGAGGATGATGGGATCGGAGAGGAAGTGTTGGCCGAGCGATTTCCGCGGCTTCACCGGGGTCGCGGGTCGGGGACGCGGTCGGTTTGGCACGGTCGGCCTCACAGAAAAACGGCGAAACCCCGGCAATCCGGGGCTTCGCGGAGTGATTGAGGGATGGCCGTGCACCCACCGTCGATCTTGGTCGCGGGCTTGCTTCCATCGCTCGGCTCAGGCCAGGCACTCCTGCGTCACCCGAGACATGCTCCTTAGGGCTGCTCCCGTCAGGGCCTGACCCGATTCGTAGTGCCTCGCCGCGCAGGACCCGGCCTTCAGCACCGGGTGATGGTCGCAGTCCCCACGGTATGGGACCTCGGACGGGAGTTCAGCCCCGCATAGTGCGCATTTCGGGTTCAGGGCAGCGCAGGTTCCCCGCCTAGCACGACCACCTCTAGTGTACCGTGGCCTCGGTCCGGGGTCAACGAACCTACTCCGCAACTGTATTATGAGCCTTCACAGTGTTGTTGTTCACCCAGAGATGCGGGCCGTACAATCGACAGCAGAACCGCGCTCCCAATCCGCGGTCAGGAACGAGGCATTGCCCGTGCGCGTCCTCTTGGTCGGTTTTCCGCTCCCTAATCCCGCCTTCGATAACTATGACTTCTTGCAGGCGCCTTCCTTCTACGACTATGACGCGGTCGTGATCGAACCCGCGCGGGTGTCTAGAGTGATCGAGGACGTTCTCACCCGGACCGAAGATCATCAAACGTTTGCGGGTGAGCCGGTGCTGAACGAACCTGCCGGTCCGTTCATCGTCGGTCTTGCGGACCATTTGCAGCGGCGGCGGGATGAGGTCGAGCGTCTGCTCGCGGCGGGGAAGTTGCTGATCATCTTTACCCGACCGAACGTGCCTCACTCGCATGTGCTCGGTCAACCGGGCTACGATCGCTACTCATGGCTGCCGGCGCCGCCGAACGTGATCTACCGGCCGCCCCAGCTGATCGCTGCCGACGGCCGGGGCGTGACCCTGGAAGACGCAACGCATCCTTTCGCCGCACTGGTCGACCGTTTCCAGAACTGGTTCACCTATCGCGCTGCGTTCTCAGATCGAATGCCGGACTTCCCGACCTATGGTCGCGTGCTGATGCGGAGCCGGGGCGGCGTCCCGGTTGGTGTCGAGTTGAAGGTCGGACCGGGTCGCATCTTGTTTCTGCCGGCGCTGGAGGATGTGCCTTCCGGCGACATGCGCTTCGAACTGGCGAACATGCTGCTGGACGCGATCAAGCGGACGGTCGTCGGTGAAGGCGACGAGGATGCGCCGGGATGGGCGGCGGAGTACGCGCTGCCCGGCCTCGAGGAGGGTGAGGCGGAGGTTGCACGGGCGCAGACCGCGGTCCAGGAAGCGCAGGACCGGCTGACCGAGGTTCAGGCGCGCACCACCGACCTCGGCCGGTTCCGCCGCTTGCTTTGGATGACCAGCAGCCAGGGATTGGATCCGGCGGTGCGCGCCGCCTTTCGCGAGCTTGGCTTCAGCGTCGAATATGACGACGCCCGTCCGATCTCGATGCAGCGTGACGGCCACGCGGCCTTCGTCGAGGTGGAAGGATCTGACGAAGCGGTTGTGGAGTGGCCCTATCTTCGCTTGCAGCGCCGGCTGGAGAAGGACATGCTCGCCAACGCGCAGCTGAAGAAGGGTGTGATCGTCGTCAATGGGTTCGCGCGGCGCAACCCGGCACGGCGGCCGGAGCAGGCGAGCACGACACTGCGGGTGGCAAGTGAGAACTATCGCTATGCCCTGCTGACCGGCACGCAACTCTTTGATATGGTCCGCTCCGCGAAAGACGACCCGAGCGAGGAGAATCTCCGCGCGCTGCGTGAGACGATCATGAACGCCGAAGGACCGCTGCCCGGCGCTCAGGTGACAGCCGAGTCGGTCGATCCGACGGAAGATGAGGCGGTGTCGGACGTGGGTGTGACGGAGTAGCCGGTGAGTGATCTGCGAGCGCGCATCGACCAGGGCATGTGGGATGTGCTGCAGCGGTACGGCTTCGATGAAGCACAACTCCTCCGGCTGCAATCGGATGTCCGCGAAGGCCGGCTCTCTGCTGAGCGAAACCGGGTGACCGGCCGCGTCGAGCCGCCGGCCGAAGGTGATGTGATCAGCCTTCCGGCCATGGGTGAGCAGCGCCGGCAGGAGGCCTATGACGCCGGGTCGGCGGCGATCCGCGACGGCGCGGTGGCGATGGCCGTGCTCAACGGCGGTATGGCGACGCGGTTCGGCGGTGTGGTCAAGGGGATCGTCGAGGCGGTCGATGGACGCAGCTTTCTCGAATGGAAGTTGATCGATGCCAATCGAACGGCGTCGGCGCTTGGTGGCCGCGTGCCGTGTGTGATCATGAACAGCTTCGCGACGGAACCGGCCACACGCGAATACCTCGCGACGGCGCGGGCGCGGGAACCAACGATTGCTCAGCCGATCCAGTTTTCGCAGTATGTCTCGCTGCGGCTGAACCGGGACGGCAGCCTCTTTCTCGAAGAGGATGGCTGGCCATCGCTGTACGCACCAGGCCACGGCGACTTCCTGATCGCACTGCGGCGCTCCGGCACGCTGCGTTTGCTTCAAGGTCATGGCATTCGTTATGTCATGCTGTCTAATGTAGACAACCTGGGTGCGCGGATCGATCCGGTCGTGATCGGCGCCCATGTGCTCAATGCACGGCCGATCACCGTTGAGGTCGCACCCAAGGCGGCGGGGGATGCCGGCGGCGCGCCGGCGCGGGTGAATGGCCGGATGATGCACGTTGAGGGCTTCCGGTTTCCGCCGGACTTCGATCAGGACAGCATTCCCGTTTTCAACACCAACAGCTTCGTCTTCGACCTCGACGCGCTCGACCAGGAGTTCCCTCTCTCCTGGTTCTACGTCGAAAAGAGCATCGACGGACAGGCCGCCGTTCAACTCGAACGCTTGGTCAACGAACTGACTTCGTTCCTGCCTTCGACCTTCCTGACGGTGCCACGAGCCGGTTTGCACGGTCGCTTCTTTCCAGTGAAGGCGCCCGAGGATCTCGAAGCGGGACGGCCCGCGCTGCGGGCGATGCTGGCGACATCGGTGGTGGGGTAGCGTGACGTGACTTCCTCTCCCCACTGCCTTGGGGAGGGGCCGATGTTCAGTGTGCCGGCAGGCTTCCCACTTCGCCGACGACGCGGCAGTACTCGGTGACAGGCGCCTGACGGGTCATGCGGCCGGCGATCATTTCGAGGGCGAGGGCGCGCATCTCGTCGGTGCTATAGGCTAGCTTCTGGCTCTCTTCACTCTCCCAGTACTCGATCGTCGCGTAGACACCACCGTGATTCTCGGAGCGCAGCAAGCGGGCGGCGATGAACCCCGGATTGTCCTGGACGAGCCGTTGCATCCGCTGCCAGAGCGCCTCGAACGCTGCTTCTTTCCCTTGCTCAATCTTGCGCTCGCCGTAGGCGATGATCATGAGCATGCTCCGCGTGAAGGGGGCGGGCAGTACGAATCGGGACCATGACTCGTCTGACGCCTGAAACCCGGCCCCTTGCTCAACTCTTCAGCTTGAGGACCGCCATGAATGCCTCTTGCGGGATCTCGACGTTGCCGACGCGCTTCATCCGGCGTTTGCCTTCGGCCTGCTTTTCGAGCAACTTGCGCTTGCGGGTGATGTCGCCGCCGTAACACTTGGCGAGCACGTTCTTTCGCATCGCGCGGATCGTCTCCCGCGCGACGACGCGGCCGTTGACAGCGGCCTGCACGGGGACATCGAACATCTGACGGGGGATCAACGATCGGAGCCGCTCGACGAACTCGCGGCCCTGGCGGGGTGCGTTCTCCGCGTGGGTGATCAGCGAGAGCGCGTCGACCGGCTGTCCGTTCACGAGGATATCAACCTTGACCAGTTTGGACGGCTCATAGTGGGCGAAGCTGTAGTCCAGGGATGCGTAGCCTTGCGTGCCGGATTTGAGCTGATCGTAGAACTCGACCAGCATCTCAGAGAGCGGGATCTGATATTCGAGCAGCACGCGGGCATCGGCGGTGCTGAGCCCATTGCCATCGCCGGACTGGGCGTGGTCGAGGTATTCCATCTTCTTGAAGGCGCCGCGGCGGCTGGTAACCAGTTCCATGATCACGCCGATGTAGCGGCTTGGCGTGATCACACTGATGTTCATCCAGGGCTCACGGATCTCGGCCACCTCCTGCGGCGGCGGCAGTTCTGCCGGATTGTCGACGACGAGTTCCTGGCCGTTGGTCTTCGTCACCTGATATTCGACGCTCGGCGCGGTGGCGAGTAGCTCGAGGTCATATTCTCGTTCGAGGCGCTCCTGCACGATCTCCATATGCAGGAGGCCGAGGAAGCCGCAGCGGAAACCGAAGCCGAGAGCAGCCGATGACTCCGGCTCGTAGACGAGCGCGGCGTCGTTGAGCTTGAGCTTTTCCAGCGCATCGCGAAGGATCGGGTAGTCGTTGGCTTGCTGGGGATAGATGCCGGCGAAGACCATCGGTTTGGCCGGTTGGTAGCCGGACAGCGCCTCGGCGGCGGGTCGCGTGCGGTCGGTGAACGTGTCGCCGACGCGGCAGTCTTTGACGTTCTTCAATCCCGTGGCGATGTACCCCACCTCGCCGGTGAGCAGGGCGGTGCCGGGCAGCAGGCCGGGCCGGAATGTCCCAATTTCCAGCGGCTCGACGTCGCGCTGATTGGACATCAGCTCCAGCCGTTGTCCCATACGCAGCGAGCCGTCCATCACCCGCACATAGGCGACGACGCCCTTGTAGGAGTCGTAGGTCGAGTCGAAGATGAGGGCGCGCAACGGCGCATCGACGGACCCAGATGGCGGCGGAACCTGCTGAACGACGGCATCGAGAACGGCGGTGATGCCGGTGCCGTCCTTCGCCGAGACGGGAATGATCTCGTCGCGGGAGAAGCCGACGACATCGGAGAGCTCGGCGGCGACGCGCTCGATATCGGCGTTGGGTAAGTCGATCTTGTTGATCACCGGGATCAGCGTCAGGTCGGCGTCAAGAGCAAGGTAGACATTCGCGAGCGTCTGCGCCTGAATGCCCTGCGCGGCATCGACGACGAGGATCGCACCCTCGCACGCCGCCAACGCGCGGGATACTTCGTAGCTGAAGTCGACATGGCCGGGCGTGTCGATCAGGTTGAGCTCGTACTCCTCGCCATCGGCGGCGGTGTAGAACATGCGCACGGCCTGAGCCTTGATCGTGATGCCCTTCTCGCGTTCGAGGTCCATCTGGTCGAGCACCTGCTCGGCCATCTCCCGTTTGGAGAGCGTGCCGGTGGTTTCGAGCAGGCGGTCCGCGAGGGTGGACTTGCCGTGGTCGATATGCGCGATGATGCAGAAGTTACGAATATGGCGCTGATCCATTGCTCTTAGCGTACAAGGAGTTGGGGGTCGGGAGTAGTGAGAGGGGCCGTTGGCGACGATATACTGGCAACACGAGTCGGCAATTGGAGAGAGGCGATGAATATGGCGGCGAAACCGGGGGCGAGCGCGGCAATCTCGCCAGTGCCCGGCATCATTTACTCTCCGATCGAACAACGGGCGCGTCTGGCTGGGACGGGGATCGACGTG
>JBFXAN010000267.1:0-6139 GCA_050184225.1 Dehalococcoidia bacterium
CCCGGCGAGGCACCCCGCTCCGCGCGGCAGCGGGGGGAGGGGCCGGGGGAGGGGTCCGCCGTCACTCCGGCAGCCGCAGCGCCAGCACCGCGGCCAGCGGCGGCAGCAACACGGTGAAATGAATCACCGGCGAGAGGCCGATCTGGTCGGCCAGGAAACCGAGCGGCAGCGTGCCGAGGCCGCCGAGGCCGATCGTCAGGCCGAGCATGAAGCCGGAGGCGAGGCCGACATTGTTCGGCAGTACCTCCTGCCCTTTAACCGTGAGGACGGAGAAGGAGCCGAGCAGGGTCAGTCCGGTCAGGATGGCAAACAGCCAGAGCAAGACACCGCTGGCCTCCAGCATCGCCAGCCCAAAGATGCCGGCGAGCACGAGCGAGACGACGATCACCGTGCGGCGGGTCGCCCAATGACTGTCCGCGATCCAACCGCCGATCACACCGCCGAACGCGCCGGTGAAGAGCAAGGCCATAACGAGGACCGCGGCTTCGCGCTCGCTGAAACCCTTGAAGTCGACGAGGAAGATCGGGAGGAAGGCCATCAGGCCCATGTGTCCCCAACTGCGGACGCCGACGACGGCGAGCAACCGGCCCAGGATGCCACGGTTCCGCTTGATCACCTCCATCAGTGATGGACCGCCCGTGCCCGCGTTCGGCGACCAGTTGCGCGGAGCGGCGACATAGATCACGACGCCCATCGCCAGGCCAGGGATGGCGAGCAAGGGCATGCCGCGCCAGCCGAGATTGTCCACTACCCAGACGGCGACGGTGGGGCCGATCGCGAAGCCGAGGTTGCCGCCCATCAGGTAGAGCGACATCATCGTCGCCCGGCGGCGGCCGGCGACACTGACCACCATCGCCGCGGCCTGTGGGTGATAGGCGGCGGTACCCAGGCCGGAAACGACGGCGAGCATCACCAGGACGACGTAGTGCGGCGCGAGTCCCAGCAGCGACGCGCCGATCGCGGCGGCCATCGTGCCGAACACCGAGATCACGCGGGTGGCCAGCCGGTCGGCGACATAGCCGAGCGCCGGCTGGACGATGCTGGAGGTAATCGCGTACGCCGCGACCAGCACACCCGCCGCCGAGAGGCTGAAATCGAGCTTCGTAATCAGCAGCGGCAGCAGTACGGCGATGTAGTTGCCGTATGAATCGTTGACGAAGTGCGCCAGCGTCATCACGGCGATGCGCCGGGTATCCGGTGGCACATCCACGCGTGCGGCGCTTGCAACCTGGGAAACGGAGACGGCCTCGCGCCGGACGGTCATGCCGGCAGTATAGCGAGGTGGCGCGCGACGCGCCGGTGGCGCCTCACATGTCCGTGATTGCGAGGCGCCTGTTATCTGATGACGATGGCGCTACGCCGTGACCGCCTGGCGCTCCCGCCGGGCGACCTCCGCGCGGACGAGCGGGATCAGGTCGCGGCCGTAGTCGATCGCGTCTTGCATCGGGTTGAAGCCGCGGATCAGGAGAGTAGTCGCGCCGGCTTCGTAATAGTCGACCAGCGCCGCCGCGACCGTCTCCGGCGTGCCGACCAGCGCCGTCGTGTTGCCGGAGGCGCCAGTCGCGGCCGCGATCGGCGTCCAGAGACACCGATCGTGCAACTCGCCCTGCGCGGCGAAGTCGAGCAACCGCCGCGAGCCGACCGCCTGCGGCCGGGCCGGGCCGGTCGCCGGACGGCCGCCGCGCAGTTCGAGGATCCGGGCGAGGGTGCTATGTGCGCGTTCCCAGGCCTTTTCTTCGGTCGGACCAAGGATCGGCCGGACCGACACGCTATAGCGTGGCTTCCGCCCGAACGGCGCCGCTGCCGCATCGACCTCGGCGATCCGCTCCTTCACCGCCGCGATCGGCTCGCCCCAGAGGGCATACACGTCCGCGTGCTTCGCGCCGACCGTCACCGCCGGGCCGGATGCGCCGCCGAAATACAACGGCACATATGGCTGTTGCAAGGGCTTCACCTGGGAGAAGGCACCCTTCAGTTGGTAGAAGCCGCCCTCGTGGTCGAACGGCTCGTCGCTGGTCCACACGCGGCGGACGATCTCCAGATACTCATCGGTGCGACGGTAGCGTTCGTCGTGGTTGAACCAGTCGCCGTCGCGCTGCTGCTCGGCATCGGCGCCGCCGGTGATGATGTGCAGGGCGATGCGGCCGCTCGTGAAGTGGTCGAGCGTCGCCGCCTTCCGCGCGGCGAGCGTCGGCGCGACGAACCCCGGCCGGTGGGCGATCAGAAAAGTGAGCCGGTCGGTCACCGACGCCGCGTACGAGGCGACGCTGAAACCGTCGGGGCCGCTCGACCCATAGCCGATCAGCACGCGGTCGAAGCCGCCGTCTTCGTGCGCCCGCGCGAAGTCGCGGACGTGCGCCGGATCGACGGTGCCGCCGATGATCGACACCGACGGTCCATCCAATTCCGACGCCGGCCGCGTCCCGATCATTCCGATGAACTCTACGGGCATGTCCTCATCTCCACGTTCTTCGATCCGATGCGACGCTCAACGGGTGAGCGTCTGACTCGCGACGGGTTTCATGTCACGCCGAGGGCAGCTCTGCCGGTGGCGAGCAGGATCATGTCGTCCTGTGGTGTGTGAATGCGACTACAGAGGACATCGCGGTGATGCCGCTCCAGCGGGTTGCTGCGGGAAAGCCCCGGATTGCCGATCAGCCCGAGCGCGATATCGACTGCTCGGATCGCGTTGTTCGTGGCGACGTACTTCACCACCGATGCCTTGCTACTAGCATGGACGTTGCCCTGGTCGATCTCGGCGGTGAGTCCATAGATGAGACGATCGCTCGCATAGAAGAGTGCGTCGATCTCACCCACCGCACTCTGGAATCGCGGTAGCGTCGCCAGCGGCGCGCCGAGGTTGGTGGGAACGCGATCGTGCAGGTATTGGACCAGCCAGTCCCGCCCGGTACGGGCGACGCCATGGTACAGGGCGGTGAGAATCAGTGTGTTCCATCCGGCGAGGTTGGGGTCGGGCGGCGACCATTCGCCGGGCAGACGCACGTCGAGCGCGTGATCGGCGGGCAGCGCCACGCCATCAAGGATCAGGTCGTGGCTGCCGGTGGCCCGCATCCCCAGGTGGTTCCAGGTCTCGACGATCGAGATGCCCGCCAGATCGTTCGGCACGAGGAAGTAACCAACCCGCGGCGTCTCATCACCATCGACAGCCGTTCGCGCCCAGACCAGGAAGTAGCGCAGGAGCGGACTACCGGTCGCATAGATCTTGTGTCCGTCGAGTCGCCAACCGTCCGGCGTTCGTGTCGCCGTCGTCGCCGGCAGGCCGCCGCGGGCCGGCGTTCCCAGCTCCGGCTCGACCCGCATCACGTTGATCAAGGCAACGCCGTCGAGCGAGTCACGGCAGAGCCGTTCGTGCTGCGCCGCCGGCCAGCGGCGGGCGCGGCCGAAGACGGCATGATAGATCACGTGCATCGCGTAGACGAGCGCGGTCGAGGCATCGCCACGGGCGATCTCTTCGACGACCTTGCAGGTGACACTCAATCCGGCGCCCATCCCGCCGAACTCGGTGGGAACCGTCAGGTTCAACAGGCCGGACTGATGCAGAAGGTCGAAATTCTCGAAAGGAAAGGAGGCATCCCGATCATGGTCGCCTGCCCGCACGGCGAAATCACGCGCCAGCTCAGACGCGACTGAAACCGCCTGGGAGGGATCGCGCGTCCGTGGTGCGGCCGTCATGCTACCATTCCATTCATCTCGATAAAGTTGACTAATTTAGTCGAGATCGTAAGGTGGCCGGGGTCGCGGGTCAAGTGTTCGTCTGGCACCCAGGCAGTCGACCGACACATTGCAAACGAAAGGACCCGCCGGCAGCGGGTCCTTTCGATATTCGAGCCAGATTTATCGAGCGCCCTTACCGCCGCCGGCCTTCTTGCCGCCGACCGGCTTCGTGCCGCCCTTCCCCTTCGGCCCGCTCTTCCCCTTATCCGGCATGCGACACCTCCCTCGTGTGGTGCCCGCAGTCTACGCCGCCACCCGCGACTTGTCAGCCCACCCCTCACGAGTACCGCCGCATCCAGGGAGTGACATCAATCGCTGGCCTGGGGAGCCGAGAGCGTTCGCGCATGCAGCATGTCAACTTCGCGCACCGGGCGCACCTGGTCCGCTCGGAGCACTACCACGTCGATCGTTTCGCCTTCCATCGTCATGAACTCCACGATGTAGGCTTCACCTCCGGCCAGAACGTCTACCACGGTCCCAACATCGCCCGATTGTAGTCCGTGCTCCGGCAGGTCGATCGTCAGAATACCGCGATCAAACTCCTTGATCATCGCCCTATCCTTCAAATTGGATACGCCGAGATCAACCGTGGCGCATCCGTACCGGCATCAATCATCCAAACAGTACGAACGAGTGGGCGGCGCCCATTCGGCACATTGATCGGTCCTTCTATACGATACGGCGTCCCGTATTCTGTCGTGTTCACTTTCGCCACGTCGTAGATGCACGCATGCCTCCGCAGTTCGACCGCGAAATCCGCCCACGAGTCGCGAGAAAATCCATACCGCAGGAAGAAAACTGCCTTCTGCCCACCGTGCCTATGGGTTGTCGACAGGAGATACTCGGTGATCTTCTCCCGCGCCACCGTCGCCCGCTCGCAGTTCGGCAGCTTCATGTGCTGACTGCCGCCTGGTTCACGTTCACCGGCTGCTCGCATGAAGAATCGTAAGCCCGATGACATCATCGCCCTCATATCGAACGATGATGTCGTCATCCATGAGCTCACTGTCGGTAGCGATGCTCGGCTTCTTGAAGTTAATGTAGAGCACGTCCGCTTCGGCATCGTAGGAAGACCAGAGATAGCCTTCCGGTGCATGCTTCACTGCCGGTACCAACGCCAAATATTCTTGAAAGTCCGTTATGGCCATAGCTGCTGCCTTCGTTCCAGAGACCGCCCTCGCCGGGTGAAGAAGACCGTGGCAGAGAATCGGCCATTGCGCGATCGCGATGCCTCATGACTCATCCCGTGTCATCTAGAACGTCGCCATGTCGCGGTGGATGCGATCGATCAGGAGGGGGACGCGCCACTCGAATTCGCCGGCGCGTGGGTTGGCGGCGGTGCCTTCGAGGAAGTGCATATAGAGACCCTCGATGATGATCGCCAGCTTCCAGAGCGCGAGCGTGTAGTAGAACGGGAAGTTGCGCATGGAGCGCTTTGACCGTTCCTCGTACATCGCTACCATCTCCTCGCGCAGCGGGAAGCCGGGTTGCATCGTGACGACGTTGCCGCCGGGCAGCATCTGCTCCGGCGGTTCACCGGTATCGCCCCAATACGCCATCAGCCAGCCCAGGTCGGTCAGCGGATCGCCGAGCGTCGCCATCTCCCAATCAAAGATCGCCAGCATCTCCGTCGGCGCGGTCGGCGAGAAGATGACATTGTCGAGCTTGTAATCACCGTGGACCACGGCTGTCTCCGATTGCTCGGGGAGATTGCGCCGCAGCCACTCCGTCACCTCGGCAAGACCGGGTAGCGGACGCGTGCGCGTCATGGTCAGGTCAAGCTGTCCTGACCAGCGCCGAAGCTGCCGTTCGAGATAGCCGGCCGGCCGCCCGATCGCCGCCAACGCCGGCATGCGCCAATCGACCGCGTGCAACTCCACGAGCGCGTCGACCATCTCGCCGCCGATCCGCCGTCGCTGCTCGACCGGTTCGAAGAGATCAGGAAGCTCGTCACGGATGACGACGCCGTCAACCCGCTCCATCAGATAGAAGGGCGCGCCGATCACCGCCTCATCATCACAGGCGATTACGGGTTGCGGGATGCGCGCCACCGTCCCCGTCAGGGCTTCCAGCACCCGAAACTCACGCAGCACATCGTGTGCCGTCGGCAGCAACTCCCCACGCGGCGGCCGGCGCAGGACCCACTGCCGCGCGCCACGTGAAATGAAGAACGTTTCGTTGGAATATCCGGCCTCATGCCGGCTGATGGCAAGCGGCGCATCACCATCACCTGGCAGCCGCTCGCGAAGGAACCGCGTGAGTGTTGGGATATCGAGAAGACCAGGGAATTCTGACTGCACGATCCAAACCCCTCCCCCGGCCCCTCCCCCCGCTGGCGCGCGGAGCGGGGTGCACTGGTCTGACGCTGCTACCAGCGTCGTCTTCGCGACTAACTGGCGGTGGG
>JBFXAN010000268.1:0-6132 GCA_050184225.1 Dehalococcoidia bacterium
GCGATCGGCATCGCCGGCATCCCTGGGATTGCGCGGATCGTGCGTAGCCAGGTGCTCACCGTGCGCGAGCGGGACTTCGTGCTCGCCGCACGCACGCTAGGCGCCAACGACACACGGATTATCTTTCGGCACATCTGGCCGAACTGCATGGCGCCGGTAATCGTCGCCGCCACGCTGGGCATGGGCTTCGCCGTGCTGGCAGAGGCGGGACTCAGCTTCCTCGGCGTCGGCGTGCGGCCACCGACACCGACCTGGGGGTCGATGCTCCAGTTCTCGTTCGGCTATCTGTCGATCGCGGCGTACCTGTCGATCGTGCCAGGTGTCGCCATCTTCCTGCTGGTGCTCTCCTTCAATCTGCTCGGCGACGCGTTGCGCGATGCACTCGACCCCAGCCTGCGCGGCAGGGGCGGCTAATGGAGGACGCTCGACGCATGACCTATCAGCACATCAGCTATGAGCCAGGTGCGGTGGCGCGCATCATCCTCAACCGGCCGCAATACCGCAATGCCCAGAGCCAGCAGATGATTTGGGAGATGGACGATGCCTTCCGTCGCGCGGGCAGCGACCCCGTCGTGATGGTGATCGTCCTTTCCGGGGCCGGCGACAGCTTCTCTGCCGGCCATGACATCGGCACCGACGAAGATCTGGAGTTTCGCCGGCAGCGCGACCTGCCGCAGGAGAAGCTGGCGGGCTACATCGAGCAGCGGGAGATCTACATCGAGGCGACGCTGCGCTGGCGGAACGTGCCCAAGCCCACGATCGCGATGGTGCACGGCTATTGCATCTTTGGCGGCTGGATCTTCGCCGCCAGCATGGACCTCGTTTTCGCCGCCGAAGGCGCGCTCTTTCTTCCGTCCAATCTGCAATACTTCACCGCGCCGTGGGACATCGGTCCGAAGAAGTCGAAGGAGATCCTCTTCGAAGGACGCTTCATCACCGCGCCGGAGGCGCTGGAACTGGGCTTCGTCAACCGTCTCTACCCGCCCGACGATCTGGAACGCGAGACGCTGGCCTATGCGGGCCGTGTCGCCGAGCGAGGGCCGATCGGTCCGCGGATGACGAAGTTCATGGTCAACAACGTGCTGGACACGATGGGTTACACCAGCACGGTCGAGGCCAACTACCAGACCTACGCCTTCAGCGGGATCAATGGGCCGCTGCCGTCATCGCGGCCGGCGGAACGCGGAAAGCGACGGCTGAGCGGCGTCGCGTGGGCATTCGACCTGATCAAGCGCGGCATCCCGGCCGGCGTGCGCCGGGATGGTTGAGCCGCGTACGCCTGACCGCTGCCTGGGAGCGCGGGCATCCTCACGCCTGGCTGCTCGATGCCGCTGCGGGCAGGATGCCCGCGCTCCCAGGTTGATGAATAGCAACTCATCAATCACGGAGGCGACGGAATGCCGGAGTGCCATCTTGTCTATTTCTTCAAGTACCGCGAGGGATTCGACGACGCCTGGTACGAAGAACAGTGGCTGCAGCGTGAGTTGTCAGTTCCCGGTGTCGTGCAGACCCGTTCCTGGAAAACCATCTTTGCCGAGCGCCAGGCCTACATGCCGCCGAACGAGTACGACCGGATGACGGAGGTACGCTTCGCCAATCAGCGCGACGCTGAAGCCGCGCTCTGTAACCGAACGTCGCTCTGGCGGGTAGAGAACCGGGAGGGACTCGATCGATTCGAGGGCATCGTCGTCGGACCGAAGCCGGAGTACAACCTGCTGGCGGACGTGCCACCGCAGCAATATCCGTTCATGACGATGCCGCTCGCCTGGCGGACCGGCCAACCGCCCGACGTGCCGCCGCCGAACACGACCAACCTCGTCCGGTACATGTATTTCTTCAAGTATCGGGACGATGTCGACATCCGGCTGGGCGAGGAGTGGTATCTGGGCCACCACACGCGCGAGGGAAAGCAGTTGCCGGGGATCCAGACGTACATCACCTGGCGCCACCGGCCGCTGACCGGCCTCCGTGACGCGATCCCGGAGATCGCTAACTTCTCCCGCTACACCGAGATCGGCTACGAGAGCATCGAGTACCAGCAGCGGGCCGTCAACTTCGAAGGTCCGCACTTCGTCCCCTCGATTCACTATCGCAGCGGGGTTGCCTGGGATACAGACGCATACCGCAACTTCTACATCCCGGAGGATCCCGACATCCTGCTGCGGAGCGAGTAACCTCTGCGCCACTGGCGAAACCAACGAGGTACCGGAGGAAGTATGGCCCGCGCGCTCTCACACCTACGCGTCGTCGAACTCTGCGACGACCTGCCCGGCTCGGCATGTGCCCGTCAGTTCGCCGCGTGGGGCGCGGACGTCACCGTGGCAGAGCCGCCCGGTGGCTCGCCGTTGCGCCGGCTTCCTCCGCTCGTGCCGGACCGCGATGGTCAGCCGGACTCGCTCGTTTGGGAGTACCTGAGCGCCAACAAGGGGTTCGAGACGTGCGACCTCGAATCGGAGCCGGGGCGGGACCGGCTTCGCTCCCTTCTCCGGCAGGCCGATGTCTTTATCACCGACCGTCCGGCGATATGGCTGGAGGCGAATGAACTGGACTATGCTTCGCTGCCTGAAGCTGCCCCCGGTCTCGTGATCGTGGCCGTCTCTCCGTTCGGCGCGGAGGGGCCGTATGCCGGGTACGCTGGGTCCGACCTGGTGGTACAGGCGCTCTCGGGCATCCTCTCGCTCAGCGGAGAGCCGAACCGCACGCCGCTAAAGATGGCGGCGAACATCCTTCCATACGCCTGCGGCATGAGCGCGTTCATCGGCGCGCTGGCCGCGGTGCATGAACGCGCATCGTCCGGCCGGGGCCAGGTTGTGGAGGTCGCCGCAGTCGAGGCCGCGGCATCGCTGGTGCTCTTCTTGCGCGCGCAGTACTTCGGCCAGCCGTTTCCGCGCCGAAGCGGTGTGGGGACGATGCTCCTGCGCTGTGCCGATGGGCACGTCCTCTGCAACCCGCGCGCCGCCGGCGCCTGGGAGGACCTGCTTGTCGCGCTGCAGGTGCAACCGGAGTGCGTGCCGGAGCCGTTGCGCACGCCCGAAGGACGGCAGGATGCCGCCGCGCTCCTGGGTTTCATCGAGGAGCATTCACGCTCACGACCGGCGGCGGAACTGTTCCGTTCGCTCGGTCGATTGATGGTGGCCGGCATCCTGAAGTCGTCCGACCAGCTACTTGGGGACGAGCACCTTCTCGCGCGGAACTACCTTCATACGGTCGATCACCCACGGCTGGGCCGGCTTGTCTATCCCGGTCCGGCGGGACGGATGAGTGAGACGCCGATGGCGCAACCTGCATTCGAGGAAGGTTCAGCGCTGGGAGTTCGGAAGGTGGGGACCACCGTAAGGGACCATTGGAACTCAACCCCACCTCTCGAACTCCCAGCGCTGAACACCGATCCGCTGCTCGCAGGCGTCCGGGTGCTTGACCTTACGACGGCCTGGATCGGGCCGTACGCCGGCATGCAACTGGCCGACCTCGGCGCGGACGTGATCAAGATCGAAGGTCCCCAACGGCCGGATGTTTGGCGCTTCTTCTACGCCACGGGCGCGCCGGGGCTTGGTCCGCCGTCGGTGGCACGGCCGGGCGCGCATCAGGGCAACACGAGTCACTATTACAACTCCGTCAACCGCAATAAGCGTGGCCTCGCACTGGACCTTGCCAGTCCGAGAGGCAGGGAACTGTTCCTCCAACTGGTCCGCACCGCCGATATTGTGCTGGAGAACTTTACGCCGCGGGTGCTCGACAACTTCGGGTTGAGCGATGAGGTTCTGCGAGAGGTCAATCCTCGCCTGATCGTGGTATCGTTCTCCGGCTACGGCCGCACGGGACCATACCGGGACATCAAGGCGACCGGCGCGACGATCGAGACGATCGGCGGCTGGGTGTCGCTGTTCGGCTATCCAGACGAGAAGCCGATGCTGATGGGCGAGATGGAGGCCGACCCCACCTCAGGCCTGCATGCCGCCGCCCTTGCCCTGGTCGCCCTGGCCTACCGCGACCGGACGGGCAAGGGGCAACGGATCGATGGTTCGATGTTCGAGGCGGCTGTTGGTTACATCGGCGAGGAGATCCTGCTCGGCAGTCTCGGCCTGACGGAGCCGCACCCGCGCGGCAACCGTGACCGGGCGATCGCGCCGCAGGGCGCGTTCCCGTGCGCGGGTGACGATGCTTGGATTGCGATCACGATCCGGCATGACGATGACTGGCGCGCGCTGCTTGGCGTGGCGACGGACGCACCGTGGCTGCGCGATCCTCGTTTCGAGACCGCAGCCGGCCGGCTAGCCTGCGTCGACGATGTCGAGGCCGGACTCGGCCAATGGACCCGCATCCACGACGCCCGGCAACTGATGGCCGCGTTGCAGCAGGCCGACGTTCCGGCGGGCGCCGTCCTCAAGACCGATGAGGTACCACGCGATCCGCACTTCCTCGCGCGGGGCTGGTTTCGACCGCTGACCCATCCGGATACGGGCACACAGCTACACAACGGCCATCCCTGGCGCTTCTCCCGCTCACCGCTCGTCTGGCGTTCGCCGTCGCCGCGCCTTGGCGAGCACAGCGCCGAGATCCTGGCGGGCGAGTTGCACCTGGAGGCTGATGAGATCGCGTCGCTCTTCGATCAGGGAGTCACGCGCTGCGTCGATGACTGGTCAGAGGAGGATGCACCGCCGCCATTGAATGCCCCATAGCGATGCAGATAGAGGACAGCATGCAACACCCACGGAGGAACTCTGCGAGATGAAGTTTGGCCTGTTTTTCGAGCTCCAGCTTCCAAAACCTTACGACAAGGACACCTGGAATCCGGAGGACGAGCACCGCATCTACAAGGAAACGCTGGAGCAGATAGAGCTGGCGGACAAGCTCGGCTTCGATTACGTCTTCGAGGTCGAGCACCATCATCTCGAAGAGTATGCTCACTCCTCCGCGCCGGAGATCGTGCTGGCCGGAGCCAGCCAGCGCACGAAGAACATCCGCCTCGGCCACGGCATCACTCTGACGCCACCGCCGTACAACCCGCCCGGCCGCATCGCCGAGCGGATCTCGGCGCTGGATCTGATCTCGGACGGCCGGGTCGAGTTCGGCACCGGCGAGTCCTCGACGGAGATGGAACTGGGCGCCTATCACGTCCCCTGGGACGAGAAGAAGGCGATGTGGGAGGAGGGTGTCCGTGTCGTCACGCGGATGATGACCGAGGAGCCCTTCACCGGCGTTGATGGCGACTACATCAAGTTCCCGCCGCGCAACGTCATCCCCAAACCGCTGCAGAAGCCGCACCCGCCGCTCTGGGTTGCGGGCGGACGGCGGGAAACCGTGCTCACCGCCGCCCGACTGGGCATGGGCTCGCTCGGCTTCTCCTTCGAGACACCGGAGGAGGCCGAGGAACGGGTCCATACCTACTGGCAGCTCATGCGCGAGCAGTGCCGGCCGATCGGCAAGGCGGTGAACCCGGCGCTCTGCATCCTCAGCCAGTTTGCCTGTGCCGAGACTGAGGAGGAGGCGATTCGGCGGGCCGGGGATGGCGGTCCCTTCTTCGCCTTCTCCGCCGGGCATCACTACAACCCCACCGGCGGCAGGGAACACCAGCCGGGCACGACCCACCTCTACCGGAAGTTCCGCGACACGCCGGAGGAGGAACGACTGGCGATGCTCCAGGCCGCGCAGGCGCGACGGGCCGTCTCCCTCAACGGCGGCCGGGACCAGCTTCAACAACTGGCGGCGACCGAGGTGGCCGTCGCAGAGCAGGAGCCGGAAAACGAGACGGCACGGGGACTGTGGCGGGCTGCCCGCACACGCGCATCGATCGGCACACCGGATCAGCTCCGCGACTATCTAATGAAGTATGAGGAAGCACACCAGGACGTGATGCTCCTGATCGCCCAATCCGGAACACGCAAGCACGAGGACATCATGGCCTCGATCGAACTGTTCGGCACAAAGGTCTTGCCGGATTTCAAGGAACGTCACGAGACACAACACAAGGAATGGCGTGAGCAGCAACTGCAGGACTTCAAGTATCCGGTGAATTCTTCGATCTAGAATGGGGACCCCTCCCCCGACCCCTCCCCCCGCTGACGCGCGGAGAGGGGAGCCTGATCTGACCGTGGGTGCCAACGCAGTCCATGCCACCGCTAGTCAGTCGCG
>JBFXAN010000269.1:0-6103 GCA_050184225.1 Dehalococcoidia bacterium
TCGAACCGCGTCACCGACGTGATCGAAGGCGTGACGCTGACGCTGAAGAAGACCACGGCGACACCGGTCGAAGTCGCGATCGGCAATGACCAGGAAGCCTCCAGAGCGCTGGTCGATCAGTTCGTCACCGCCTATAACGCGCTGAACTCGGTGATCACCGAGCAGACCCGCTACGATGCCGCGAGCAAGATTGCCGGTACCCTGCAGGGCAACTCGATCGCGGTCCGGATCCAGCAGCAGTTGCGCAGCCAGGTGAGCACGAATTCGGCGGCCGACACCACCGGCAGCCTTTCGTCGGCTGGCTTCAAGATCGCCAGGGACAGCAGCCTGTCGATCGACGAGGCCGGCATGGCCGCGCTGCTCGCCGACCCGGCCCGCCTCAAGACGCTGTTCTCCGGCAAGGCGGCGAGCGGCGACCAGCCGGCTACCGGCATCGCACGGCTGCTCGATGCGCAGCTCGCCACCTTCCTCGACGCCAACGGTGCGGTCACCGGCGCCACCGACGCGCTGCGTGCCCGCCAAGGCGCGATCGAGAAACAGCAGGAACGCTTCGAGGACCGGATGGTCGACGTGGAGGCCCGGCTGACCCGCCAGTACAGCGCGCTCGACGTCAACCTGGCGAAGATCACCAACTCGTTCGCCGCGATCCAGTCGCTGCTGCCGAAAGAGTAGCGCCACCGCGCGCCGCAACGCCGGTCGCAGCGCGCCTCACGCAGCCACGCCGCGCCCGGGCTGCCGCAGCGCCATCGTCGCCGCTGCCATCGACGCTGCCATCGACGCTGTCATCCTCGCTGTCATCCTCGGTGCCGCCAGCGCTGCTGCCCGTCCGGCGTCCCGCCGATATCCGGCCAGCCGGACCAAGGCCGACCGGCGGCGGTTCTCGCATCAGCGGCGGTCGACCCGCCCTATCCGGATCACCCGATCGACCAAACAGCGGCATTATTGCCACATGCGGCCGGACCAGGGCTCAAGCCTGCCGCGCGAACGTCGATAACCCGAGAGAGAGAACGCAGTCACCCGATGTATCAGAGGCCCCCCGATGTTCGCTGCCCGCCGCCCCGCCGCATCCGCCTACCGCTCGCTCGATGTCGAAACGCTGGTCCACGACGCCGACCCCCACAAACTCGTCGAAATGCTCTATGACGGCGCGATCGTCCAGGTCGGCAAGGCGCGCCATGCGCTGAACCGCGGCGACACCACCGCCAAGGGCGAAGCCACCAGCCGCGCGATCCGGATCGTCGACGAGGGGCTGAAGGCCGCCCTCGATGCCAGCGCCGGCACGGTCGCCCACAACCTGGACGCGCTCTACGACTACGCGACCCGGGTACTGGTCCAGGCCAACTTGCGGAACAACGACTCCCAATACGCCGAGGTGGAGCGGCTGCTCGGAGAACTCCGCAGTGCCTGGCGCGAGATCGGCCCGGCGGTCCGTAACGGGGTGCCGGCGTGAACATACCGGCAGACGCCATGGCCATGACGACCGCCGCGAAGGAGATCGGCGCGGCACGATTGCCGGCGCAGTACCGTGCCGCACTCGACCTGGCCGATGCGATGCTCGCCGCGGCGCAGAACGCCGATTGGCAGACGGTCGCGGCACTCCGGCGGCGGATCCCGGCGCTCGCCGCCGCGCTGCAGCACGCCTGGGCGGCGCTGCCGCCGCTGGATCCGGCGACCCGCAAGCGCCTCGAGCGCGAGCGGATCAGCGCGATTCGCCGCGTGCTGGCGGTCGACAACCGGATCCGCCACCTCGCCGATCCCCGCGAGAGCCGGCTGCAGAAATGGCTGCTGGGCGCGCGCGCCGATCGCAGGTTGAACTGAACAGGTCCAGGGGCCTGCAGTGATGCTCGAGCCAGCCGCCGCCAGTCGCGCCCGGCACGACAGTCGCCGCCATCGCGACGATCCCGCGCATAAAATGGGCGCGTCCGCTTTCCACGTCACCGTTCGGACGATGCAGCCGACATTCCTACCGTTGCCCCCGGAAGACCTGACGGCGCCGTTTCGCGTCGACGGGACCATGGCGGTACGCGGCGTGGTCCGCGAGTTGCTGTCGTCCACGACGCTGATCACGCTCTACGCCGGCGAGGATCTCGACCGCTTCGTCATCACGCGGCTGCTGTCGCTCGAAGCGAACTCGATCGAGTTCGACTGGAGCGGATCGGCCGACGCCTTGCAGGCACTGCGGACGGCGCCCTACCTGACCGCGATCGGCACGTCCGGGACCGTCAAGATCCAGCTGCGCCTGCAGGATTTCAGAGTCGTCGAGGAACCGCGCGGTGCTCGGCTGTCGGCACCGATTCCAGCGCAGGCCTGGCGCGTGCAGCGACGCGGCGCATTCCGCGTCCACCCGCCCGAGCACGACCAGGCGATCGTCGTCGTACGGCGAGCCGGCGGCGGCGAGACCGCTTCGCCGCTGGTGGATCTGTCGGTCGGCGGGCTGTCGCTGCGCCAGCCCCCGGCCGGGGCGAAGCCGCTCGAGCTCGGCAGCACGCTGCGGCATTGCCGGATCGAAGCCATCCACATCGCACCGATCCCGTGCGACCTCCGGATCGTCCGGATCCGGCACGACGATGCCGGGGCGGAAGCGATCGTCAGCTGCGAGTTCTATGCCATGCCGCAGGAGGTATCGCGGCTCGTGCAGATCTACGTGATGGACGTCGAGCGCCGGGCCCGGCGCTGAGCGGCAGAGCGCTCGGAAGCGGGCTGGTCAGCATAGCCATGCCCGGCTCGAGCTTCCCGTTGTTGATCAAACGGCATAGCCGCTGACGAACAGCACCTTGAGATTGGGTCGCGCGACCCGACCGGCTTCCGCCAGTTGCCGGCCGTGCGGACGGCGCGGCGCAGAGGCCGGCTCAAGGCGCGCTGAATCGCCGCCGCCACGGTTCCGCGGTCCGCGGTTCATGTTCGAGGCGCGCGACCACCGCAGCCATGCCGGGCGACCTCGGCGAAGCGCTGGCGGCGCGGGCCCCACGCCGGCACAAAGGTCAAATACAGGTCGAGCACCGACACCTCGTCGCCGAGCAGATAGTTCCATTGGCTGCTGCGCGCCGCAACGAGCTGATGCTCCAATGAAAAGTAGGCGAAGGGCCGCCATGGATGCATGGTTGACGTGGCGGATCCCGACGTCGAGGGTTTACCCCAATTTGGATCCAGTTCTGGATCATTAAAATCGTCGAATGAGCATCCCGTTGACGGTCGCACCCGCTTCGACCGACGTTGCACGCGCCGCCGTTCATACGGCGGTCAAGAACCTGATCCTGCGTGGAAGCCTACGTGCCGGACAGAAACTGGTTACAGACGAGTTGGCGAAGCGCCTGGGTGTCTCGCGGATGCCTGTACGTGAAACGCTGGAGCGGCTGCAACAGGAAGGCTTCGTTGTCCATGTTCCCCACCGAGGTTGCTTCGTTGCGGAGATCACCGCCGAGGAAGCCCGCGATCTTTACGGCGTACGTGAAGCGCTGGAAGTCCATGCGCTGCGGCAGACTGCAGCGAAAGGACTCACGGCAGCGCACCTCGCCCGACTGAAAGCGGTACTGGATACCTACGCAACACTCGTTCGCGACAACGTCATGCGTCAGCGTCTCCAGGTCGATCGAGACTTCCATCTGACCTTGGCGGCCATTCCTGGGAACCAGGCGCTGCTGACCATGCTGCAGTCCGTTTACGAGCGCATCTTCTTGAAGATTCGCACCGAAGGCTATGGCGTTCCGCGCGGTGCGGAAGGCTACGAAGAGCATGTCCTGCTGTTCAAAGCGCTCGAGGCGGCGGACTTCGCCAAGGCGGAGCACATGCTGACCGCGCACATCCGGCTGGGCTGCGACCGCCTGCTTGCCCACATCGATGCAGGCGGCGACAGCAGCGTATCGCCACTACCAACGCGGCCACGCTAGCCACGCGGCGAGCCCAATCCTGGAGACACTTGCCATGCGTCGCACTGTCCTGCATGTCCTCACGGCCCTCGTCATGGTGGGCCCCGTTTGCGCTCAGACGTTTCCCGAACGGCCCGTCCGTCTCGTAGTGCCTTACGGCGCCGGCGGCAATTTCGACATCATCGCCCGGTTGCTGGCGCAGCACCTGAGCGAGCGCTGGGGAAAGTCGGTGGTCGTGGAGAACAAGCCGGGCGCCAACGGCAACATCGGCACGGCGGAGATCTCTCGGTCTGCGCCGGACGGCTACAACCTGGCTATGGTGTCCAATGGCACTCTTGCCATCAATCCCGGTCTCTATCGGACGATGCCGTTCGATTCGGTCGGCGGCCTCACGCCGATCACGGTCGTTACCACCAATCCGCTCGTGCTAGTCGTCAACAAATCCGTTCCGGCGAGAAGTGTCCAGGAATTCATCGACTACGCACGCAAGAATCCGGGCAAGGTCAACCTGGCCAATGGCGGAAACGGAACGCTCTCGCACCTCTCTGCAGAGATGCTCAACAGCCGTACGCGAAGCAGCATCGCTCTCGTGCCCTACAAGGGGACGTCCTTCGCGGTGAATGGCTTGCTGGCAGGCGACGTGCAGGGAATGTTCGACACGATCAGTACGGCGCTGCCGCTCATCGACGCCGGTCGGGTCAACGCCTTGGCCGTCACGAGTCCCACGCGCTTTCCGCAGCGCCCGGAGCTTCCAACGATCGCCGAAGCCGGAGTTGAAGACTACTCCGCGGAAGCGAAGGCCGGCCTCGTAGGCCCTCCCGGAATGCCGCGTCGTCTCGTAGAACAGATCCAGAGAGACGTCTCCGCCGTGCTGAAGAAGCCGGAGGTCAGGCAGAAGCTGGTCAGCATGGGTGTAGAGCCTCTCGGCTCCACCGCCGAGCAGTTTGCCGCCGACATCCTCGCGGAGCTCAAACGGTGGAACGATATCGTGCGCAACTCTGGCGCCAAGCTGGAATAGCGCAGTAGCGACCGTCCCCTGACCAGCCTGGACTCCCTCTCAAAGCAAGGACGATTCAATGAGCTCCGAGATCAAAACGAACTTCACCGGCCCGCGACGAGACTACGAAGCCTGGGCACTCACCCAACGTCCCGATTCGGCTACCCTCGAATACATCCGCTCGGTGCCCACGGCCTTCGTCTCTGATTGCCTGAAGCGCCTGGAGATCCGCAACCACGCGCTGCGCGATGTCCGCCTGGCCTACGACATGCCCGGCAAGCAGGTGAGCATCGCTGGCGCAGCCATCACCATGCAATGGGCGCCGCACTCCGAAGTCCGTCCCTACTTCGAATCCCCATACCTGCACACGCAGGTCGTGGAACAGGCCCGGGCCGGTGACGTAATCGTGATCGCCGGCATGGGCGCTCCCTACGGGTTCTGGGGAGAGCATGCCAGCAACCAAGCGATCAATCAGGGCGTCCAAGGTATCGTCATCGACGGCTACACGCGCGACATCAAGCCGATCAGGAAGAGCGGCCTCTGCGTGTTCTCCACCGGAGTGACCTTCGAGTCCTACGTCCGGCGGTTCGACCCGGTGGGTTTCAACACGACCGTCAGCGTCGCGGGCGCAATGGTGCGACCCGGAGACGTCATGATGGGCGACGACGATGGCGTGCTTGTGATTCCGCAGGAGATCGTCGGCAAGGTCGCCGAGGTGGCAGCCGACATCGAACGCCTGGAAGTGGATCTCGGCGAAGCCGTGAAGGCAGGCGTGCCCTGGAGCGACATCTATCGCGACATCCACCACCGCAAGTACTACCAGACCAAGCCGCTTCCGAAGTTCTGATGGAAGACCGCTGCCACCGTCGGGCGGACGACCTCGCGAACATCATCAGCCTCGACCACCTGAACCTGCAGATTCCCGACCAGGGGATCGCCACGGTGTTCTACGTGGTCGGGCTGGGCTTCACGCGCGACCCTTACATGATGGTCGGCGTGGACAACATGTGGGTCAACCTAGGTCGACAGCAATTTCATCTGCTCACACGATCGCCGCAAGTCGTCAACGGTCGAACCGGTCTCGTCGTCGAGGATCTGACCGCGCTGCAGCGACGCTTGGAGTTCGTTTCGCCACGGCTCGCGCAGACATCGTTATCCTGGCGGTATCACAGTGGGATCGTCGAAGTCCGCTGTCCTTGGGGTAACCTGTTCCGCTGCCACGCCGCGAGCCAAGTGATCG
>JBFXAN010000270.1:0-5976 GCA_050184225.1 Dehalococcoidia bacterium
GTCGGCGGCGAGCTTGCGGTCGGCGAAGAGGTCGAAGAAGCGCTCCATGTCGGTGAGCGCCGGGCGGCGTTGACCGGGGGAGTCGGGTGCTTCCTCTTTCCCCTCCCCGACCCCTCCCCCCGCTGACGCGCGGAGAGGGGAGCCTCGCCGGGGCGTGGTTCGCCAGTATTGTCTTCGCGCGAGTCTGTCGGCGGGGGGTATGCGTTGGTATCCGCGGTCAGACCAGGCACCTCTCTCCGCGCGTCAGCGGGGGGAGGGGGCTGCTGGGCGAAGTCGGGGATGTTGTCGCTGGTGTCGGGGGCGATGAAGCGGGCGCCGGCGGTGGCGTCGTCGCTGATGTGGACGGGCGGCGGCGCGGGGAGGCGGCCGGTGCGGGTGTTGCCGAGGATGGCGCCG
The DNA here is from genome assembly GCA_050184225.1 of Dehalococcoidia bacterium. GTDB lineage: Bacteria > Chloroflexota > Dehalococcoidia > CAUJGQ01 > CAUJGQ01 > JBFXAN01. The sequence continues at coordinate 397 of JBFXAN010000270.1, forward strand.
GGGCGGTCGTAGCCGAAGGCGAAGGACATGAACTCCAGGTGGGCGGCCTGGTGGGTGGAGTAGACCTTGTAGATGGCGAAGTTCTCGCCTTTGTCGTGCGTCTCTTCGACGACGGTGGGCAGGTAGACGGCGCTGCCCTCGGTGGTGGCGCGCTCGCCGGAGACCCAGCCGACACCCTTCTCGGCGAGGGCGGCGGCGGATTGGATCGAGACGTTGGCGCCGGTAAGCGCCTTGCAGTACATGCGCAGGACTTCGCTGACGCGGGATAGCTCGACGCGGGAGGAGAGGCTTTCGATCACCTCTTCGCCCTTGCCGGACTCGAGGCGAAAGAAGGCGCGGCCGCCCTCTTCGGACTGGGAGAGGATGCGGCGGCCCTCGGCGTGCCAGGCTTCGAGATCCTCGTAGCGGACGCGGTCGAGGACGGAGGGGACGCTCTTGAGGAATTCCATCGAGGCGGGGCCGGAGAAGGGGGCGAGCGTCTCCGACAGTGAGATCAGGTGCTGGTGTGCTTCCTGGTCGAGCAGGCCGAGGGAGGTCGCGCTTTCGGCAAAGAAGGGATAGGCCTGGCGTCCGGCCCTGCGGGCGACGGCGCCAGCGAGCAGAAGAAAGCGGCCGCGCTGCTCCGGCTGGACGTGATGGAGCAGGCCGGGGCCTTTCTCGAAGTAGACGCGGGCGTCGGCCCAGCTCGTCTCGGCGATGACGCCGGCGAAGCCGAGGAAGGGGCCGCGGTCGGAACGGTCGAGCGAGCCGAGGACGCGGGGCGCGACGCCGAGGCAGGCGGCGGCGAGCTCGTAGGACTTGGCGGCGAGGGTATCGACGAAGCGGACAAGGGCGCGGGTCTCGGCGATCGACACCTGTTCGAGGAGGCCGGGGGTGACGTCGAAGAACTGGGCGGAGAGGCTGCTGGACTTCCACGTTCCTTTATAGAGCTGCTTGCCCATGCCGGCCCACTCGCGCATCTGCTGGACGCTGAGGCGGTCGAGGCCGTGAGGACCGGCGCGGAAGTAGGCGGTGGCGAGGGCGCTGGACTCTTCGGCGAGCTCGCGGCCGGTTTCGGCCCAGCGCTTGAAGGCGGCGAAGGGCACGAGCTTGAGGACATCGCCGGAGACGCGGAAGAACTCGGCGGCGGTTTCCCAGGAGCGGAGCGACTGCTTGGCGATGCCGACGCCGACCTCGGCCCAGGCGCGCAGGTCTTCGGTGCTGAGGGTGACGGCGAGGGCGTCGAGGGACTTAGCGAACTCGCGCGGCAGGGAGGCGGGGAAGCCGCTGAGCTCGGGCTCGAATTCTTTGAGGAGGGCAAGGGCAGTCGGATGCATGGTCGCTACGCTCCCGGCAATGGGCAATCGGCAATGGGCAATGGGGCGAGGCGCCGACACCCGAGGTTGCTTACGTTCAGAATACGCCGTGGGGCGGTGAGGGGGGAGTGTGGCGGCCACGAGTCGGGTGTTGGGCTCTCCTGTTTGATGGAATCGTTTTGGAGGTGTGCCAAAGTTCGAATCTATCACGACGGCCATTGCTCTCGGGTCGAATCTGACAGATGCCTCTTCGGATTGATCGTTTCTTTGATGGATTGCTTGCGATTCCTGCTTCGGAGACATGCGAGTGACAGTCATGGTGACCACCGATCTCAACTACCTCAGCGGGCATAGAGGGATACTATCGAACGTATGTTCGAATCGACAAGATGCATCCGACACACGTCCGGCCTCGACCGGGAGCGGAGGATGCGTACCATTGACGTGGGTTAGCAGATGTGTCCGAGGAGGGAGGACATGAGCACAAGTACATATGACGAGATCGCTGAGTGGTACGACGGGTGGGTCGGCTCGGATGCGATGCGGGAGGACCCGTTCTTTCCGGCGGTTGAAGCGCTAATGGGCGAGGTTGCGGGACGGCGGGTGTGCGACCTCGCGTGTGGTCAGGGGCGGGTCGCGCGGTATCTGGCGGCGATGGGTGCGAGTGTGACTGGTATCGATCTGTCGGAGCGGTTGCTCGATTTTGCCCGGCGACGGGAGGCGGAGGAACCGCAGGAAATCGAGTATCTGCATGGCGACGCTCGAGAACTCGCGGGGGTTGCCGGCGATTCCTTCGATATCGTCGTTTGTCACATGGCGCTGATGGACATTCCGGACCTCGACCCGACGCTGCGGAGCGTGGCGCGCATCCTGCGGCCGAGCGGACGCTTCGTCTTCTCGATCATTCATCCCTGCTACAACCCGCCGCGATCGGGGGAGATGGCGACCGAGGATGGGGTGGTGCGGACGGTGCGCGGTTACTGGGAGGAAGGGTACTGGCGATCGGATGCGCGGACGGGGCCGCCGGGGAAGGTTGGCGCGTATCACCGCACGCTGAGCACGTATGTCAATGCGCTCACTGACGCGGGGTTGATGGTGGAGCGGATGAGCGAGCCGCAGGCCACGGGAGCACTGGCCGCGCGACGAACGGTGTGGGGCGAGGTGCCGGCGATGCTCGCGGTGCAGTGCCGGAAGGCGCCTTCGCGATACACGAGTGGGTCCGCCGGCTATCCGAATATACGAATCAGCGTGGCTGGACGCTGGCCGGTGGGGCGGAGGGTCCGACAAACGGCATTATCAGACGCGGAACGATTGATGGGCCTGGGCGGCGAAGCGGCCGATGCGCCGCTCGACCTGGGTGCGCTCCCGGTCGGCCTAGCGGTCAAAGCGGCGCGCGACGGGTTCGCTAGTCGAGCGCGCGGACGGCGCGGAGCCGGAGCAGGGCGAGCAGGCCGAAGATCACCGAGACGACGCCAGAGTAGACGATCACCACGCGCGGGTCGGTGAACTGCAGGCCGATGCCGGCGTGGAGGTTGCCCAGGGGCACGGCGCCCATCACGCAGAGGCTGTAGATGCTCATCACGCGGCCGATGTAGGCGGGCGCTGTATAGGTCTGGAGCAGGGTCGACGCGAAGTTGATGAAGAGCGCCGCGCCGAGGCCCCAGAGGATGAGGATGCTGACCGCGAGGGCGAACGTGGGTGCGACGCCGGCGAGGGTGAAGCCGATGCCGCCGATGGGGAGCGCGGCAAGGAACCAGAGGCCGCGGCGCGTGCGCGGACCCCACCGGGCAAGCAGGATCGAGCCGGCGAGCACGCCGGCGCCCATACCACCGTTGAGCAGGCCGATGCCCCGGGCGCCCTGGTCGAACGTTTCCGTGGCGAAGATCGGGAAGGTGGGCTGCGTGACGCCCATGTAGCAGAGGCCGGGAACGGCGCCCAGCACGAGCACCTGCCAAATGCGATCGTCGCCGCGCACGTAGCGGAGCCCGTCGCCGATCTGCGTCAGCAGGCTGCCGCGCGCCGGGGTGACGCCGTCGACGCCGCGCAGGCGGAAGGCGCAGACGATCGCCGCGGCGAGCAGCGCAACGGCCAGGGCAAAGCCGGCGGTGAGGCCGAAGGCAGCGACGGCGAAGCCGGCGAGGGTCGGGCCAAGGAATGACTGTCCGCCCATAAAGGCGAGCGTCCCCCAGATGACGCCGTTCTGCAGGCGGCTGCCGGGGGCGAGCAGGTTGATCAGCGACTGGCGGGCGGGATTCTGAAAGGCGGCGCTGGTGCCGAGCACGGCGGAAACGGCGAATACCGGCCAGAGCGCGGCGACATCCGCGAGTGAGAGGAGGAAGAGGGCGAGGATGGACGCGGCGGTGACGGCGAGTGTAACGCGCAGGATCACGCCGCGCCCGAAGCGATCGGCCCAGGCGCCGCCGATCAGCGTGAAGAGTGCGGTCGGCACGGTTTGGCAGAGGACGGCGACGGCGACGAGGAACGGCGTGTCCGTCCGGTTGAGGACGTAGGTGGGCACGGTCACGAGCTGGACACCGATCGCGAGCGACGTGGCGAAGGTCATCGCCCACCACCAGCGGTACTGCGCACCGGCAAAGGGATTGCGGTCAATCTTCGGTTTCGCGGCCGGTTGCGGGAACGCGGGGCTCTGCACCATCACAAGGGCTCCTGGGGCCGGTCTGCCCGTCGGTCCATACCACGCTGCAATCAGATCCTCGGCCCAGGCCCTACCCGCTGAGATCTGTGGCGACGACCCGCACCGGCCGGAGGGTGACCATCACTCGCTGCTCACCGGGCTGGTCCATCGCACGCAGGTCGGCGTTGCCGTACTTGCGCCCCAGTGTGCGGGCGAAGGCATAGTCCGGGTCGGGGGTCAACGCCGCCCGCGCCCGAATCTCCAACGTGCGATAGGGGTTGGCCCGGTCCAGGATGAAGAGCGTGCATTCGGGGCGGGCGCGCAGGTTCTGCGTCTTCCGGCGTGTGGTGTTGAGCGAGAGCTTCAGCACCCCGTCCTCGTCCAGGAGGAACCAGAGGGCGGTCACCTGGGGGAAGCCATCGCGCCCCACGGTGGCGAGCATCGCCACATCGGCTTGGAGCAGGTCGCGATGCGACTCTGGGATCGTGGTGCTCATGGGGGACACTCCTTTCGCGCATCGGCGGCTCCCGCCAGCAACAGCTGTCGGTGCTCACGACTCGGCGGTGGGTGGTGCGGCCGCGGGTGAGGCATTCCGGCGGGCCCGATAGGCGCGCATCTTCTGCCGGGCACCACAGGCAGCCATGTCGCACCAGGCGCGTGAGCGATTGCGGGAGCTGTCGAGGAACACCCAGCTGCAGCGTGCGTTGCGACAGACGCCCAGCCGCGCCCAGCTGCCATCCTGCTGGGCGTCATGCGCGGCAACGAGCGCCCGCACCGCCAACCCGAGCAGGCCGTCCGCGGCGGGTTCCAGCACGACGCGCCCGTCGCGCAGCTGCAGCCGGACCGGCGTCACCAGGTCGAGGGGGGGAGCGGCCTTGTCTTCGATGAGGGCGCGCAGCGCATCCCGAATCGCCCGACTGGTGGTCAACTCGTCCGCCGTGGGCGGTCCCGCCGTGGCGACGCGCGCCAAGATGGCTCCCACCGCTGGTGCTCGGCGGTTGGGACCAGTGGAGCCCGCCCCGGCCAACCAACGTGCGGCCCGCTCCGGCATTTGCAGCCAGTCGGTTACATCGCCCGGCCCGTGGCTGTTGAGGAAGGTGAGCAGGAGGTCTCGTTCGAGGGCGTTCATGCCTCGACGGTACCACCGACGGCAGCGCCTTGCAACCAGCATGGTGGGTTTGACTGGTAACGACGTTGCCAGTACGGTGGCTGACAGTAGTAACGGAGGGACGGATTTAGCTGGGCGGCTGGTGACCGCGGCCACCCCGCCACACACGGGAGGTGTCCGGATGTTCCCTGGGTTGGACCTCGCGTTTATCGCCCTCGCGGAGACGCACTACCGGCGGACGGTACTCTATCCGGCGCTCATCCAGCGGGCGCAGCACCAGCGCGAGCGGCGGCGGCCGGCGTGGCAGCAGGTCGCGCGCTGGCGCCTGGGCACGGCCTTCGTCCGGCTCGGCGAGCACCTGCGCACGCCGGCCGCCGCCGGCCGAGCTAACACAGGCGCCACGCCGCACAACCCACCCTACAGTGCCACTTCGCCCAGTCTGCGCTATGCTGCCGCCCAAAACTGAGGGCGCGTTATGGCGAGTGAGTCGAGCAGGCTGCCGTTGCGGACGATGGACCGATGGTCGGATGCGTTCGCTGAGC
>JBFXAN010000271.1:0-5903 GCA_050184225.1 Dehalococcoidia bacterium
ACCGTTCTGGCAGACCGCGGTGTGATTTAGCAGACCACTGATACGGTATGCCTGGAAGCCCGCGCTCCCAGACACGAACATTTGAGCCTTGCAGCATAGACACAAGGTGAGCGAAGGGAAGTCTGGTATGGATAGGAACCACAACGGGACGGGCGGCACGTCGCTCGAATTGCCGAGCGCCGTACTGGTCGTCGATGTCGGCCCCCGCGACGGGCTCCAGAACGAAGCACACCCGGGCACAACCGCGGACAAGGTGCGGTTGGTGAACGACCTGGCCCGCGCCGGCGTGCGTCGGATCGAGGCGACATCGTTCGTCAGTCCCCGCGCCGTGCCGCAGATGGCGGATGCCGCCGAGGTGATGGCGGGTATCGAACGGCTGCCGGGTACCGAGTACGCCGTGCTGGTGCCCAACGCCCGCGGACTGGAGCGGGCGATTGACGCGGGCGCCGACATCGTCAACGTGGTCGTCGCCGCCAGCGAAACCTTCAACCGTCGCAACGTCAACATGAGTGTTGCCGATTCAATGGCGCAGACCGCGCAGATCGTCCAGCTGGCCGGCGAGGCCGGCGTCCGCGTGACCGCCGTGCTGGCGATCTCCTTCTTCTGTCCATTCGAGGGGCTGGTCCCGGAGGAGCGCGTCCTCGATCTCGTGGGGCAATTCGCCGATCTCGGTATCGTCGAGATCACGCTGGCGGATACGATCGGCGCGGCGAACCCGGCGCAGGTCTACCGGCGGGCGGTGGCTGTGGGAGAGCGCTGGCCGCATCTGGAGACGGGCATTCACCTGCACGACACGCGGGGTCTCGGATTGGCCAATGCGCTCGCCGCGCTCCAAGGGGGTATGCGCCGGCTGGAAGCATCGGTCGGTGGGATCGGCGGCTGTCCCTTCGCTCCGAAGGCGACCGGCAATGTCTGCTCCGAGGATCTCGTCTACATGCTGGAGTCGATGGGCGTTGCCACCGGCATCGACCTGGGCCACCTGATCGAGATCGCCCGGCGCATCCCGGAGATCGTGCAGCATCCGGTGCCGAGCCGCATGGTGGCCGCCGGGCCGCCGGCGACCGTGCCGGCCGTTGCCGGCTGAACCAGCCGCAGACTGTCGCGCGTCGACACGAAGGGGAGGAAGACAGGTGGCGACAAGCATCGTTCGACGGACCATCAGCAGAGAGGCAGCACGACGGGCGATCGACGCCGCCGAGGCGAAGTCGCGGGAGATGAGTGTGGCGATGGTGATCGCCGTCGTGGATGAGAGCGGCACGCTCAAGTACTTCAGCCGCATGGACGGAGCGCCGTTGCTGAGCGTCGAGATCGCGAAGGACAAGGCGTATACGGCGGTGGCGTTCGGCATTCCCACGCATCAATGGTTCGACTTTATCAAGGATGACCCGCCGCTGATGCACGGCATCACGAAGACGCCACGGCTGATCGTCTTCGGCGGCGGCTACCCGATCACGGAGGATGGTCAGGTTATCGGTGGAATCGGTGTGAGTGGCGGCCACTACAACCAGGATATGCAGGTGGCGGAAGCCGGGTTGGTCGCACTGCAAGGGGCTGCGGCCGCTGGATGAGCCACCGCGCCGATAGCATCCTCACCGGTCGAGCCTCAACGGTTGGGTATGGTGCGAATCACGCCCGGCGTTAGAAATTGGGGAGCTCGCGGAGGATCGTGTTGAAGCCGCGGGTGATGTGGCGGCGCATCAGTGACTCGGCGAGGGCGCCGTCCCGTTCCTTGAGTGCCTCGAGGATCTCGGCGTGCTCGCGGCTGGATTCCGCCAGCTCGCGGTCGGAATACCAATAGAACGACTGAAAGACCAGCGGCACGCTGACGATCGTGCGCAGCAGCGACTCCAGCCGGCGGTTCCGGGAGGCGCGCTGAATGCCGCGATGGATCTCGTTATTGAGGTCTGTCACCGTCCGGATCGCGGCCAATCGCTCGTCATCGCTCTGATCGGCGGATACGGTCTGCTCGACGTCCAGCATCCGGTTGTGCAGTTCGTACAGCTGGTCGAGCTCGCGGGTGGTGATGTTTGCGGCGGCGGCGTTGACGGCGAAACCTTCGAGCAGCAGGCGGAGCGCGTAGATCTCCTCGATGTCGCGGGAGTAGAGGGGCCGTACGACCAGACCGCGGTTCGGTGCGGGAGAAACCATATGGTCGGCGTGCAGCCGCGCGAGCGCATCGCGGATTCTCGTCCGGCTGACGCCGAACTCGTCGGCCAGGCGCGTTTCGATCAATCGTTCTCCCGGTGCATATCGACCCGTCAGGATCCCCTCGCGGATCGACTCATAGATCGAGCCGTTGTCGACCGCCTGATGACGGCGGGGGGTTCGCTCCGTGCCGGCCGGCTCGATCGCTGCCGGCGCCGTCACCGGCTCCACGCTGTGCGATCGACGGCGGGGCGCCCGCGAGGTCATTGATTCGTTATCGCTCTTGGCGCGCATCGCATACCGTTTCATTCCATTCGTAGCCATGCGTCACCTCGATCGGGTGAGATAGGCCATCAATGCTCAGGATACGCACGGACTTGGCCCGGAGTACAGGCCGGGCCGCCGGCCGGCTGTGCGCATGACCGGTTCTCTTCTCGCGAATCGAGCGACGGACTGCGCTTGGTCAGACTGTTGTGCCGGGTATGCTTTGGCCGCTGATTCTGTATACTGACCTGGCTTGTTTGGATGCAGTATGCTGCTTCCAGGTTTGCCCGGGTGCAGTGACCGGCAGATCCTCGCGACGGTCCGCTGGCACGCTCCTGCCGAGCAGGCTTCGGACAACGATTGAAACATGGGAGGGATGTCATGCCACGTCTTCGTCAGGTTCCCCGCTCTGAAGCTGGACCGGAGGTCCTGAACGCCTACGAGCGCCTGTTCGGCGACCGTGACCCGGTCGCGGAGCCGGGTACGGCAACCGGCACACCGGGCACCTGGTGGACCGTTATGGCGCTCGTTCCGGAGGTGCTCACCTCCTTCCAGGCGAGTACGCGCGCCATCTCCAACCTCTCCGCCCTGACGCCGTACCAGAAGGAATTGGGACTGTTACGCGCCGGTTTCGGCAAGGGAAGCAAGTTCGTGTACTCCCAGCACTGCAAGGCCGCGCGGCGGGCGGGCGTGCCGGACGAGAAGATCGAAGCGGTCAGCGCCTGGGCCAGCTCGGACCTATTCACCCCGATGGAGCGGGCAGTGCTGGCCTACGCGGACGAGCTGGTGCTGGCCGACGGCCGTGTCCAGGATGCAACCTTCGCCCGGCTGCAGGAGCACCTCTCCGACGAAGCGATTCTCGAATTGACCTATGCGGTGACGCTGTACATGGCCTTTGCCGTGTTCACCCGTGGGCTGCGGTTGGAGTACGACGATGTGGACGAGCGACTGGTCGAGGTGCCGGCGCCGACCGCCGACGCCGCCGCGGCGGACATCGGGGCGATCGTGAGCGGGTCGACACACTGAGGAAGGGCGGCCCTCACCCCCAGCCCCTCTCCCGTCCCGACGGGAGAGGGGAGCCTGATCGGCACGGTGCAGCCAGTATCTCCCTTGTGCCGGCAGCATCGATCGATCACGTTGGGATCATCGATTGAGTTAGGCTCCCCTCTCCCGCCGAGCGGGAGAGGGGTCGGGGGTGAGGGCGATCACGGAAGCAGCGGTAGACGCGATTTCCGCGTAGTATCTCTGGGGAATCACCATGGAGCTATGAGGTCGCGTCATGCAGGAGCGCATTCCGTTTTCGGGAAATCCCCTCGATCGAGCGTCCAATCTGCGCCGGGATGAGGCGTGGATCTACGACCAGCTGGGCGCTCAGCAGAGCCGTTATCTCGCGTTCTGGCGGCTGAACGTGCTCGTCCGTGAGGCCGAGCAGACGGAGCTGCACTGGCTTGATGCGAGCGTGCGTGACCATCTCCCATTCGACGCGACGCCTTTCTTGCTCGGCGTTCAGGAGGGTGTGGCGCACTTTGCCGTCGATCTCTCCGACCTGACAGACCCGATCTCGATCTGCGGCATTGAAGGTGCGGACTTCACCGACGCCCGCCGGATCGCCGCCAGCCTGCCGGGGGGAGACGCTGGCATCCTCGCACAGGGTCGCGCCCTGCTCGAGTGGCACGCGCGGCATCGCTATTGTGGTACGTGCGGCGCGCCGACCGAGGTGGGTGGCGGTGGCTCGATGCGCCGCTGTACGAGCTGCGCCGCCGAGCACTTTCCTTCGCCGCACCCGGTCGTGATCATGGTGGTCTGGAACGGCGACCGTTGCCTGCTCGGCCGGGGCAAAGGCTGGGCGCCGGGACGCTACTCGGCGTTGGCCGGCTTCATCGACCAGGGCGAGACGATCGAGGAGGCGGTCGCCCGTGAAGTGAAGGAGGAGGTCGGGCTCGATGTGGACGAGGTCACCTACCAATCGTCACAGCCCTGGCCCTTCCCGATGTCGTTGATGATCGGCTGCTTCGCACACGTCACCGACGAGTCGTTCACCGTCGATCCGGAGGAGCTCGAAGAGGCCCGCTGGTTCTCCCGCGACGAGATCCTCCGCGCCTATGAATCACCCGAATCGGTCGACTTCGGCATTCCCGGCCGCATCGCGATTGCACATCACATCATCAAGGCGTGGAGCCAGTAGCCGGTAGCGGTTAGTCGTTAGCCATTAGCCGTTAGAGTGTGCTTGGATAATTAAAATGAAGCGGCATTGTCATCCTGAGCGAAGCGAAGGATCTCGGACGCAGCCGTACCGCCGAGATCCTTCGCTTCGCTCAGGATGACAAGCAGTCCGGTGGTCTTCATGCTCAAACAAGCACTAACGACTAACAGCTAACAGCTTCCAAGGAGTTTCGCCGATGACAACCGCCACACCGTGGATCGAGCTGACGCGTGAGGAGGCGATTGAGCCGGAGCTGCCGATCATCGATCCGCATCATCATCTCTGGGAGCGGCCGGGGAACCGGTACGTGTTGGATGAGTTGCGGGCGGATCTCGCCGGAATGAACGTGCGGCAGACGGTATTTGTCGAATGTACCTCGATGTACCGGGCCGGTGGTCCGGAGGAGTTTCGCGTTGTCGGCGAGACGGAGTGGGTGCAGGGCATCGCCGCGCAGAGCGCGAGCGGACGGTTCGGCGAGACGCGCGCCGCCGCTGGGATCGTTGGCTCCGCCGACCTACGGCTTGGTGACCGGGTAGCGCCCGTGCTCGAAGCGCAGATCGCCGCCAGTCCCCAGCGCTTTCGCGGCATCCGTCATCGGGCCGCCTGGGCCGAGCCGGGCGTGGCGCCTAACCAAGCGGCCGATCAACCACCACACCTCCTGCTCGATCCGGACTTCCGTCGCGGATTCGCCTCTCTGCGGCCCTACGGCCTCACCTTCGAGGCGTGGCTCTATCATCCCCAACTGCCGGAACTGGCCGATCTCGCCCGATCCTTCCCCGACACGACGATCATCCTCAATCACCTCGGCGGACCGATCGGCGTCGGCCCCTACCAGGGCAAGCGCGACGAGGTCCTTACTCAGTGGAAGCCCGACATCGCCGCGGTCGCGGCCTGCCCGAACGTCGTGCTCAAGGTGGGCGGTATCCAGATGGTGGTGAACGGCTACGGCTGGCACGAGCGTGAGCGGCCACCGACCTCCGACGAGCTGCTGGCGGCGAACCGGGACTGGTATCTCTATGCGATCGAGCAGTTTGGACCGCAGCGGTGCATGTTCGAGAGCAATTTCCCGGTTGACCGGCTCTCCTGCTCGTACACCGCGCTCTGGAACCAGTTCAAGAAGCTTTCCCGAGGATTCTCGGCGGAGGAACGGACCGCGATGTTCCACGACACTGCGAAGCGAGTCTACCGGCTACCCGATTACTGATCACCAACCTGGGCGCGCGGCCGTCCTTGCCGCCGGTCATCCCAGACCGTTGCGGACAGGATGGCCGCGCGCCCAGGTTCCTCCGGG
>JBFXAN010000272.1:0-5890 GCA_050184225.1 Dehalococcoidia bacterium
CTCCATCGGCGTGATCGCGCGGATCAGGTGCGAGCCGCCGGCAGACGGCGCCGCGGCCCCCGCACCCTCGCGTGCCGCCGCTAGCTCCGCATCCGTCGCCACCGCCGGACGGGCTACGGCCAGCCGATCGCGCAGTGCTATGGCATCAGGACGCCTGAGTGCCGCGAGGCTGACTTCGGAGGCCGACGATCCGCCCGCCGCCGTCTCGATCTTCACGCCAACCACACCGAATAGTCGCTGAAGCAGGTTCTCGCTGATGTCCACCGCCTGGATCCGCTCCAGCGGCACCAGCCGTTCCTGGCGCGCGAAGAGTCCGGAGGTGACGCGCAATTCGCCGCCACTCACCTCATAGCGGATGCGAGTCCACTCGATGATGCGCACGATCGTGATCGCCACCGCCAGCACGCTCGCCACCGCATAGAAGATCTGCGCGTAGCGGCTGCCGCCTGTCACCAGCGCGATCAGGAATGGCAGGCCGAGCCCGCGCAGCCACCCGACCGCCCCAATCGCGATCCACGCCGGATGCACGCGGCAAGGACCCAGGGGAGGCAGTGGGGAATGGGCAGTGGGCAGTGGGGAAACGGGCGCCGGCGATGATGCTTCGGCCTGCGTTAGCTCCGCGCTGGTCCCCTCGCTGGTTGCGTCATTCACCACGCCACCGATTCCATCGAACCCGACCCCATTGCCCACTGCCCATTGCCCATTGCCCACTGCCCACTGCCTCTACAGGTCATCCCTCGTATTCGCGAGCGCGGCGATGCGGTTGCGCAGCTCGCCCGCCGTTTCCTCGGACAGGCCGGGGATGGTGCTGGAACCGGCGGCGGTGTAGATCACCAGACCGGCGAGGCCGAACCGGCGGTCGAGGGGGCCGCGACGAGTATCGACATGCTGGACCCGTGCCATCGGGATCACCGTCCGCGTGATCGTGATGATGCCGTGCTGGAGGTCGATCTCCTGGTCCCGCAATTCGTAGCGCCAATGTCGATAGCTGATACCCGGTCCGATCAACACGGCGACCGCCACGCCGGTCAGGAGCAACGCGATTGCCAGGGCGACGAGCGAACGCGGCACACCCCATCGCATCACCAGAACGGCGACGCCGACCGCCACGGCAAGCAGCAATCCACTCCAGAGCAGCGCCGCCAATCGCCAGACGGCACGCATCCGTGGATCCAACGCATGTCGCGGGGCGGTTGGGATCGACGCAATGCCCGCCACGTGTCTCGTCACGTCCATGTTCACAGTGCTGTCCTGCCACTCACCGCGAGTTCGGTGGTCCAGAACCGCACCTTCGACCGTATCCAAGGTAGCGGGGCGCGACAAGCCACGGGAGTGCACGACCGCGAGAGTGTCGCCTGCGACAGACGGGCTGTCCCCCAGGGAACAGCGATGCCGGCGGCGGGGTGACATCCTTAGATCACACCGGACGGGACACCCTCCCGCCGACCATTATCAACCAGTTGGAGGCCCACCATGTTCTTCCCGTACTTCAACCTGACCAAGATCAACGTCGCCAACCTCAGCCAGAGCAACACCGCCGTTGGGCAGAACATCGCCGTCGGCTCGCTCGGCGCCAACCAGACCCTCGCCCAGGTCCAGTCCAACAGCGCCGCCATCAACCAGGCCTAAGCCTGTGCCACGAAAGCGGCCGGGTGTCCGAAAGCGGGCGCCCGGACCGTTTTCGATAGACGAGAGAAACGTCCCGCGTGGACGGAAGGAGACTCCCATGCGTACCTGCCGAATCTGCCGCTTCGATACAGAGCTCGACGACATCGTGCTCGCACTGCCCAGCGGCGCCTGCGTCTGCCTGCGCTGCTACGGGCGCGAAACCGGGAGCGCCCTGCCGATGCCCAAAGCGCTCCGCCGGGACGTGATCGTGGCCCTGGCGAACTTCGAGGTTTCGACATCGAGCGCGGCCGATCATCCCTAACCATTGTGCGGCACGCCAGGAGAGGCACCGGATGGATGCGCATCAGCCCCGCTGTCCGCACTGCGGCTCGTTTGGACGGTCGAGCACCTCCTTCTGTGTGGTTTGCGGCAGTCGATACCAGGGACCGATCAGCGGTGACCTGCTCGCGCTCGCCGTCCGTCGCCGGGAAGCGATGCTGCGGCCGGTGCGATGCCGCCACTGTGACGTGCCGGTACGGGCCGGCGCCCGGTATTGTGCCGGTTGTGGTGCGTCACTCGCCTTCGCCGCAAACTGGAACGCTGACGCCGGCTGATCCACGCCACGACCGGCGAATGAACCAGGTGACAGCGCTGCTGTCCCGTCCTTGATTCTCCACCCTCTGCTCCTCAATGCGCCCGTGGCATCGCGCCGGTGTTGCAGCCTCACGGCGGTGGCCATGGCGCTGAGACACAACGGCGTCGCAACGGCAATCGGTTTGGTCTATTTCGACGTGCGTCTCTGTCAGACAATCGCTACCATCTATGATGTATCGGGGCTGGGGTCAGTTGCCCGACGCACCGGGGCAAGCGCCTTGGTGAGGATTGAAATAAACAAACGATGAGCGACGATCCGATCGCGATGCTTCGGCAGGTGCCCCTCTTCGCCGAGTTGCCGGACGAGGAGTTGTCGCGGCTCGCCGCGATGCTGCGCCGCCGCACGTTTCGCCGCGGTGAGGTGATCTTCCACCGGGGCGACCCCGCCGGCGCGATGCACATCCTCTCCACGGGACGGGTGAAGGTTTCCCGCCCGTCCGAGGACGGTAACGAGACGGTGCTGGCCCTGCTCGGCGCGGGCGCCTGCTTCGGCGAGATGGCGGCGCTCGACGGCGGCCTGCGCACGGCCACGATCACGGCCGTCGAACAGACCGAGACGCAGATGCTCCTGCGCGAAGATGTGCTCAGCTTCGCCCGCACCAGCCCGGACCTGGCGATGGCGCTGGTCCACACCTTGACCGACCGCCTCCGCCGTACCGACGACTGGCTGGACGACGCCTATTTCGCCGACCTCGATACCCGCCTGGCGAACCGCCTGCTCGAACTTGCGGAAGCGCACGGCGAGGAGACCACCGAGGGCATCGTCGTCAACTTCCCCCTGACGCAATCCGACCTCGCCGGCATGCTCGGCGCCACTCGTGCCCGGGTCAACCGGATGCTCGGCATCTATCAGGACGCCGGCCTCCTCCGCTTGGGTACGGGCACCTTCACCATCCTTGACCGGGAAGGGATTGAGGACCGCGCGGCGCGGTGAGGGGAGCCGGCCCTCACCCCCGGCCCCTCTCCCGCGTGGCGGGAGAGGGGAGCCTCACGCAACCGTGAAATCCAACGCGAACCCTGGTGCCGTCTGACCGATCGACACGCTGCTGCTCCCGGTCAGTACATGCTCCCCTTTCCCGCTCCGGCGGGAGAGGGGTCGGGGGAGAGGGTCCCTGCGCGGGCGCCCGTTACTCTTCGGCCCTCCTGCCCGTACGCTGGAGGATATGGAGATCTTCGACGCGTGGCCCGCACCCGTCACTGACCATCTTCGCGATGTCTATGGCGTTCCGGTTGCGGTCGAACAACCGGGCGGTATGAGTGGTGCTTCAGTACATCGCGTCCGGTTCGCGATGGGATCGGTGATCGTCAAGGCGAGCGTCAGTCCTCGTGAGAGCCTTTTCTACCGGCATGCCGGCGAGCGACTCGAACGGGGCGGCGTCTTTGCCCCGCACCTCTTGTGGTCGGGCGACGGTGACGGCCTGCACTGGCTGGTGTTGGAAGACATCCCGACACCAGCACCAAGCCCACCGTCTGATCGCTGGTTTCCGAATCCGGACATGGTCGCCATGATCGCGCGACTCCACACCCTTGCGCTCGACCTGCCGGCAGCGCTCTCGACGTACAAGCCGTGGGATTGGACGGTCGAGGTCACCGAGTCAGCCTTATCGTTCTTTCCCGCATCGGTAGCCCGGACCCTTGCTTCACCGCTTCGATCGCTGCGCGACGAGGCACAACATCTCGGCGTTGCATGGTGCTGGATCTCCGGCGACCCCAATCCCAGTAACTGGGGTATGCGTGATGACGGATCGCTCGTGCTGTATGACTGGGAACTGGTCCGGCGCGGTGCCCCGCCGACCGATGTCGCGATCCTCGTCGCCGGACTGGGTGACGAGGCGAAGTACGACGAAATCGCTGCCTGTTATCTGACGGCATGGCGTGCCATGACCGATGCGCCCCCATGGTCGCCGTCGGCTCTCTCGAGAGATATCGCATTGGCCAAGGTCTGGAGTGTGGCGACGCTGCTACGCGCGTGCATGACCGGGAAGGCGAACGTCCCGCAGCGAGTGCGCGACCACCTCTCCGAATTCGTGCCGCCATGGGTTCGATCCCTCGCACACTGAGCCGTTCCTATCGATGCGTCGATGGGATGCAGAGAGGAGCAATCGGGATGAAACGAGGACTGATGCGCTCGCGGGATCACCGGATGGTCGCCGGTGTCGCAGGCGGCATGGCCGAGCGATTCGGCGTGCCGGTGTGGTTTGTGCGGTTGATCTGGTTGCTGCTGCTCCTGCCCGGCGGTGTGCCGGGCGTACTGCTCTACGTCATCTTCTGGCTGCTGATGCCCCTGGAGCCGGCGGGCGCCTGACGCCCGGCCGGTTCGCCTGCCGATGCCGATCGTGTGCCTCGCAGGACGGCTCGCCTGTTCCCTGCGGAACAGCGCCGGACGGGTGCGCCGTCCATCCTAACAAATGGAGGGCGGCGCACCCGTTCATCGGAGCCTGCTACCGGACCGCTGTCCATGAACACGATCTGCAGGGAATCTTCAGGCATAGCCGGTGATTTGTAGCGTTCTTCCAGCAGGTTGCCCCGACCATCGAACCGAACCCCGCGATAGGAGGCGTCCATCTCGCTGGAAGGAGTGCCGCATGATACCGGACACAATCGGCCGCTACCAGGTCTTCGCGCAACTCGGTGAAGGCGGCTTCGCCACCGTCTACCGCGCCTATGACCCACGGCTGGACCGAGACGTGGCGATCAAGGTACTGCACCCCTCCCTCGCCCGCGACCCACAAATGCGCGACCGCTTCATCCAGGAAGCACGAGCCCTAGCCAGCGTCCGCCATCCCCACCTCGTCCGCCTCTTCGATGCCGGTGACGCGGACGGCATGGTCTACCTGGCAATGGAGTTTATTCCCGGCCGCTCGCTGGACGCGATTATCCTCAATCATCCATTCCCGGTAGACGACGTTTGCCGCATCATCGGGCAGATCGCATCGGCGCTGGACGCGCTGCACGATGCCGGCCTCGTCCATCGCGACATCAAGCCCGCGAACATCATGCTGACGGACGACGGTCGCGCCGTCCTCGTCGATCTCGGCGTCGCCCGGTCGTTGACTTCCAACAGCGTCACCTCGCCGAGCATCGTCATGGGAACGCCCGGCTTCCTCGCGCCGGAGCAACTCGGCGAGACGGTGCCGGTAGGACCGCGCGCCGATGTCTATCAACTCGCGGCCACCGCCTACACACTGCTCGCCGGCAGGCCGCCGTTCCTCGGCAGCGCCGCCGAAGTGCTGTATGCAGTGGCGCACCGCGCCGCGCCGGACCTTCAGGCGCTCTGCCCGGACCTACCCGACGGCATGGCCGCCGCGATCGTCGAGGCACTCGCCAAGAATCCGCAACGCCGCCCCGCACGCGCCGGAGCTTTCGCCGACGCGCTCACCAGTGCCGCGCTGCCACAAACCCTGATGCTGGCCCATCGTCCGGCGTCCGATGCAAAGCTGAAGACCGCCGCGCCGCTCGCGAGCATGAGACGTGACAGGGACGCCAGCGCCACGGTAATGAATCATCCTGCCCCTGCCATCGCTCCTGCCGCGATTCCCGCTCGATCGCGTCGCCGGGCCATCGTCCGCTGGCCGCTGGCCATCGCGGCAGCCGGCGTCGCCCTCGTCCTGCTCGGTGGCAGCGCCGC
>JBFXAN010000273.1:0-5862 GCA_050184225.1 Dehalococcoidia bacterium
ATCGCATGCTCCGTGCTGACACCCCTCCCCCCGGTGGCCCAACGACCCTCCTGTGTACGATAGTAGGAGACGCCCCAGATCAAGCAGACTTGTGGCGACCGCGCTCCGCACCCGATGCGAGAGCCGGCCGGGGATGTGACGTGAAGCCACCGAACAGCTACGTCGTCGACCTCACCGAAAAACGCTACACCAGCACCAAGGGCGAGGACTATCGCATCCATCGCTGGGCCGCACACCGGGAGGACCTCTACTTCGAACGTCCCTACCTCAAAGGCGGTGTCCGCTACGCCCGCCACACCTGGGTCTACCCCTCCCGCGGTATCACCGTCAGCAAGATGATCCCGCCCGAAGGCTCCCCTCCCTTCTGGTGTGACTGGTACATCGACATCGTCCGCGCTAATCGCAATGGATCGCGTTGGATCGTCACCGACCTCTACATGGATGTCGGCGTCCACGAGGGTCACGCCTACACGCTCAAGGATGTCGATGAAGTCGGCACGGCCCTCACCGAGCGCCTGATCACGCGCCAGGACGCCGCCTACATCCTCCACGCCCTCCACGACATCACCCACAACCTCAAAGACAACGGCTACTCCGGCGTCGCCCTCCTCGGCGGCTACCTCGACGACATGGAAAAAGCCTGACTCCTGGATACAATGAGGCCACTGCCGCCCGCGGAGGACCGACATGGCCACCATTCTAAGTCCCTCTGCCTCACTCGAATCCGGCGACCGCCTCACCCGCGAAGAGTTCCACCGGCGCTACTGCGCCCGTCCGGATATCGCCAAAGCAGAACTTGTGCAGGGGGTTGTCTACGTGTCGTCACCGGTTCGCCACGGTGTCCACAGCAAGCAGCACGGCATTGTGATCCTGTGGTTGGGAACCTATGCCACAGCACACCCTGAACTGGATGTCTCAGACAATGCCACCCTCTATGTCGATTCCGAAAGCGAGTTGCAGCCCGACGCCGCGCTCTTTCGACTTTCCTCGTCCGGTGGAAGTGTCCGTATAACCGAGCACGGATATCTTGAAGGCGTGCCCGAACTGATCGTCGAAGTCGCCGCCAGCAGCGCCTCCTACGATCTCCACGACAAGATGGAGGTCTACCGGCGGGCCGGCGTGCCCGAATATGTCGTCTGGCGCGTCCTCGACAAAGGGATTGACTGGTTCGACCTGATCGATGGCCGATACGTCCGCCGCGGGCCGGATGCGCATGGCATCATCGAGAGCAGAACCTTCCCCGGCCTCCGTCTCGATGTCGCCGCGATGCTCGGCGAGCATCGCGGCCGCGTCCTCGCCGCCCTCCGGCTCATTCCCTGATGTATGCTATCCGTGACTGTTGCTGGTTGCCGCGGTGTACCCCGAAGGTGTCGCAGCGCCGCCGGATCGCGCGTGCGCGAGCAGGTGCTGCATCTCCTGGGGACTGAATGCCTCGGCGGGTTCAATCATCCCATTGCGCGCGAGCATGAACCGCCTCGTCGCGTCGGTGTTATGCCGGATCGCCGCCCGCATCGCATAGACCTGATTGGGCAGCGGCTCCAGCCGCGCCGCCGTCAAGTTCTCCGCGTAGTCTGCATCGGATGCCTCGTCTCTGCGTTGCTGGAAGCGGGCCAGCGCATCCATCATCTCCCGCGTGCCTTCCAACCCATCGCCGATCGCCTCCGCCAGGTACTCCGCGTCACGCAATGCATCACAGATACCGAGCGCGAGGAATGGGTCCTTGTGCATTCCGGCATCACCCACCAGCGCCCAGCCGGGTCCGTACGGCGTGCGGTAGAAGTTGGGAAGGTCCGACGCGCCGAAAAAGCGCTCCTCTCGCGAGCCGGCACGGACGCGCTCGCCCAGGTCATCCATGCCGTCGAGGACGCGCAAGAAGGAAGACTCGAGGTCGGCGCGCATCGCCGGCAGTTCATCCGCAGGCAACCCGACAAAGACCGCAAACTGACCCTCACTCGTGCGATGGGAGAAGACCGCACGTCGCTGCGCCGGCCGGGTGTAAAGCTCAAAGTCCTCACTCTGGACGCCGCTCCAATACGAGAAGTAGTAGCACAGGAGTGGCGGCGTCTGACGGTATGCGGTTGCGCCGGCTGCTCGCGCCAATCGTGAGTTGCGGCCATCCGCCCCCACGGTGATCGTTGCCTGCTCCTCGACGTGCGCACCGTTGGCACCACGGCCCCGTATCCCGACCATCCGTCCATCTTCGAAGAGGAACTCCTCGACATTGAACCCTTCGCGCACCTCCGCGCCGCTGCCTGCCGCCGCATCGACCAGGATCTTGTCGAGCGCGGCCCGGCGCGGACCGTATCCCCAGGCGACGCCGTCCACTTCGAGGCCGTGGGCCACGAGCGGAAAGTCGCCGAAGTCGGTCAACATGCTCGTCACAGGTGTGGACGCCGCTGCGATCTCATCCAACAGTCCCCATCGCTGAAGGCGCTTCGGTCCGTGACGGTGGATGAAGTGACCGTGCGGGATGTTGCTGGGAAAGGTCGCACGGTCGACAACCAGCACCCTCGCGCCCCGCCGCGCGAGCAGCATCGCCAGCGGCGAACCCGCGCAACGCGCGCCGACGATGATTGCGTCGTACATGTTCTGCCTCCCTATCGACCGCCGCACTGATCCGTGAACGCCCCTGGGAGCGCGGGCATCGTGCCCGCATCGGTGTCGAGCGTCCGTGCGGGCACGATGCCCGCGCTCCCAGGGGCGTTCACCTTTCCATGCAGCTTTCAGTAATTAGCAAGGGACGAAACCTCGCCTATCCGTCCTGTATCGCCATTTCCATTCGATTCAGTCATGCCGTCCCGTCGGGCATGCTCGGCGCCGCTGGTCGGCGACCCCAGACCGTCACCATGAGTGGCGGGGCATACCTCGCCGAAGGTTGAGCGGTCAGCTCGAGGAAGCGCTCGACATCGCCTGCGCCCAGCCGCCCCGTGCCGACCAGTCGCGGGCGCAGGTGCTCGACGGTGAGCCGCACCCAATCCAGGTCCGCCGCGTCGGCCCAGTTCCCGAAGCCAGGCCGGATCGAAGAGATAGTTTGTGGTCACATGCTGAGCCACAGCGTGCCTGCACCTCCGTTCAGGACGAGCACATTGTTGTCCACGGGGTCCGCTCTTCCCACGGAAGATCCGGAACACGAGCCGGAATTCCGCCCGGATTTTCGCGGATCGACGTGATCCGATGCTTGGTCACCGTGAGATCAGCAATCGCCGTGGTATGATTCGTCGCGTCATCCGGCATCGAGAGAGGGCTGCGGACGTCGGGCGATGCAAACCCAGATAGTGGATCTCGGTGGTCTGCTTCGGAGCCTGCGCGTGCGCCGCGGGCTGACGCAAGAAGATCTTGCCGATCGCATTCCCGATGGCCTCAGCGTTGACACCGTCAGCAATATCGAGCGCGGACGGGTTCGCCCGCGCCGGCACACACTGCTCGCCTTACTGGACATCCTTGAGCCGGGCGACTCGGAGCGTGGCGCCGCCCTCAATGCCTGGCAAAAGCAGTCGCCCCATGCCGCGGACGGCGAGCCGCCTCTGTCATCCCTGCCGATTCACACCTCACCGCTGATCGGCAGAGATCGGGAGTTGGCGGCGCTTGAGCGACTGCTCCGCGACCGGGCGGTGCGCCTGATCACGTTGACCGGCCCCGGCGGCGTCGGCAAGACGAGACTCGCGGTAGCCGCCGCGGCGACGCTCCGGTCCCGGTTCGCCGACGGGACCGTCTTCGTCGACCTCGCGTCTGAGCATGATCCAGACCGCTTCCTCATCGCGGTCGCGCGGAGCCTCGGCCTCGCCGACATGGGTGACCGGCCGGTGGAGGAGCAGCTAACGACCTACCTTCGGCCCAAACACCTGCTGCTGCTGCTCGACAACTGCGAGACGGTCGTGACCGCCGGACCCCAGCTCGCGCGTCTCATCGAGCGATGCCCCGCACTGACGGTGCTCGCTACCAGCCGCGAAGCCGTGCGCATCCACTGCGAACAGGAGTATCCTGTCCATCCCCTGGAGTTGCCCTCCCCGGAAGAGACGGCCGATATTCTGTCGCTCGCGCTCGTCCCGGCGGTGAGCTTGTTCTGCGAGCGCGCCCGCATGGTCGCGCCGGACTTCGCCGTCGTGACGGACAACGCGACAACGGTCACGCAGATTTGCCGGCGCTTGGATGGTCTGCCATTGACCATCGAACTGGCGGCGGCCCGCATCCGTCATTACGGCGTCGATGCCCTGCTCGCCCGTTTGGCAAACGCCCTCAACATCCTCGTGGGCGGACCGCGTGACCTGCCCGAGCGTCAGCGCACCCTCCGCGCCACGCTCGACTGGAGTTATGCGCTGCTCACGGTGACCGAGCGCGCGGCGTTGCGCCGGTTGTCCGTGTTCGTCGACGGCTTCACCGAGCCGGCGGCAGCCTTCGTCTGTGCGATCCATGACGATCAACCGGAGCACGTGGAGTTTGCCGATCTCCTCGCGTCGCTGCTCGACAAGAACCTGATCAGAATCATGCCTGACCAATCCCGCTTGAGTGCCCCCGAACCCCGCTACGGCATGCTTGAGACGATTCGAGAGTATGCACGGGAGCGAGTCGAGGAATCGAACGACGACGCGGCCGTCCGCGACCGGCATGCCCAGTTCTACTGTCAACTGGCAGAGTCCTCGTTCGCGCCAATGTACAGCAGTGGGCGGGGCCGCTGGATCGAGACGCTGACGGCTGAGACAGGGAATCTCGACGCCGCTCTCTCGTGGACAATGCGCATGAACAGCGAGTCGAGTCTCGGCGTGCGACTCGCCGGCGCCCTGAGCCGCTATTGGTACTTCGCCGGCCGCCTCAACCATGGACGCGCGTGGCTGGCTACGGCGTTGGATTCGCCCGCCGGCCGCCGCCCGACATCATGGCGGGCACGGGCGCTCTATTCAGCTGGAAAGCTGGCGTGGGCACAAGGCGACTACGACGTCGCCGTCCAATACGCGGAAGCCGCCCTCGCGCTCGCTGCCGAGACTGAAGACGAACAGTCAAGAGGTGAGTACCTCATCCTCGCCGGCTACACCCGGATGGCGGTGGGCCGGCCGGTGCTTGCGCTGTCTGCCCTGCATGAGGGCCGGCGCATCTTCGAGGAGGCCGGCGACGCCTGGCAGGTGGCATTCGCCACCGTGATGGCGAGCGAGGCGCACTCCTACAGCGGCGATCACGGCGCCGCCTCCCTCGATCTGGACGATGCGCTCACAGGCTTCAAGCAGGCGGGCGATCAATGGGGCGAAGCCGTCGTTCATGGCATGATGGCGGGCGCGGCATGGCGGCGGGGCGATGCATCCGATATCGAACGCCACATCGTGCGGGCCGACGCCATCTTCCAAACGATGGGCGAGAAATACGGCCAGTCACGCCTGCGGCTGCTCCACGCCTATCTCAGCCTTGCCCGCGATGACCCGGAGTCGGCCCGCCGCCTTCTCCGCGAGGGCCTGAACCTGGCGGGGGAATTGGGCCAGACGGCATACAGCCTGCTCATCATCGGTGGCTGCGCGGCTATCGCCCTTGTCTCAGGAATGCTCGCTGAAGCCGCGATGCTGTTCGCGCGGGCCTCAGACCTGTTGGAAGCGGATGCCCCACACGTTGACGATGGCGCCGACGCGGCCCGCGCCGCCTATAGGCGTTTCCTGCCGGAACTTCGCCAGCGCCTGAATGCGCGAGCCTTTGATGCCGCCTGGTCGGAGGGCCGGTCACTGTCGCTCGAAGAGGCTCTGGACCTGGCCGGTGCGGTCGTGAAGGCACCCGCACAACAAAACCCGAACGACCAGTCTTAACGCCCCCGACAGAGTCGCGCCGGCCACTTCCCGGCTGCCACGGCGGCACGTCGCGGGCGTTGAGCAAGCGGCATGCTTG
>JBFXAN010000274.1:0-5611 GCA_050184225.1 Dehalococcoidia bacterium
CGGAAGGGGATTGGGACTGGCGAGGGGGAGGACTGGGGATGGGGACGGGCGGGCGGCAGGGAGCGCCGGACGGCGGCAGGCGATCGATCCATGCCTCGATCACGGCTGGTCCACAACCGACCGACGGGTTATGGCCTTGCGCGAACGCCTGTCCGCGCTTTCCACACGATCCACGGTCCAACTACGATCACGATCCACTGAGGGAGAAAGGACGAACGGATCTCGATCTTCTCTCCTCATCCACACCTCGATCGCTCCTCGGAGCACATCGTCGGACGCAACGCAACGCGCAGATAGAATGGCATCGGTGAGGACATAGCTATGATCGAGGTACGTGGTTGGCGGCAAGGGCGCCGCTGGTACGTCCGATGATGTGGCCTCAGGCCGGCTGTGCTTGGCGGTAGTCGCGGACCAGGCAGACGATGGAGTTGATCCACAAGTAGATTGCGAGGGCAAAGATCGCGAGCGTGAGGGCGATCGCGACGATGAAGACGATGACGAGGATCAGCAGGAATGCGGTGAGCGTGGCGATGATGCCGAGTGCGATTCCGCCCGCGACGGCGCCGCCGATCACCGCCGTCCAGGCGCGCACGACCCAGCCGCGGACACGCCGATCAAACAGGCTGGACACCGTCACCCAGCCGACGAGCAGCGCCACCGCCGTTTGATCGGTGGTCGCCAGTAAGGCCACGATGATCGGCAGAATGACCGCATTGGCCCAGTGGTAGGTGCGCCAGACGGGCGTCAGGCGGCTGGTGTCCGCGACGATCGGCGGTGCGGCGCCGGCGACCGCTGGTGACTCGATATCGATCACACTGACGGTCGATGGGCAAAGGGTACCGTCGGGCGTCTCGTGTGGCGGCATGACGCGGGCGCCGGGGCCGCGATCGGTCGGCAGCCCGCACAGCAGGCATTTGGCGGGGATGGTAGACATAGCTGATCAACTCCGGGTTAGAACCGCTTGTTGCACGCCCGGCAGTAGGTCAGCCATTTCCAGCACTCTCGGCAATAGACGGCATTGCACTCTGGGCAGGAACCGCCAAACCCTTCGGTGTTGGTATCGTGACTGCATTTGTGACAGCGTGGCATCTCACCCTCCGTCAGGTTTTTCGGGGAAATTGTGTCCCGAGTTGTCGATGACCGCAGGCTGACGAATCGCTTGTGAATCTCTTGGTCAGTGTCCCCAATCGACGTATGCCTCGCCGGGATACCGCAGACTATGCACACGCCACGAGTCTACCGTTCCGTCCAAGAGACGCACCTCGCAAAAATGATTGTCCCAATCGGCGTCAATCGCTACGTAGCCGAATCTGTCATGCCATCCGCTGGGAACAGCATCTCCGTAGAACACCTTGGTAACCGTGCCTCGTCTCCAGTTGTTCCCATCGACATCAGCATAGGTATATGTACCGACGTTAACCTCGACAGATTGACCGACTCGATACTGGCGGCCATACCTCGGATCGTCCGTCGGGTCATCAGGAGTATTGATATAGGGCATCGATTGGATCTCCTTGCGGTCACGCTGAATAGCTCACAATACAGGCACCGGAGAACCCATGTTGGTTTCAGGAGAAGCTGGCTAGAGGTACCACGTCAGAGATTCGTACATATTGCTCCCTCGACCGAGACTTGATGCCGCCGAAAGTATTGCGGCATGAATGCTGCTTGGAAAGGCAGAGACTTGCAGTGATGTACGATTTTCGCAGTTCCTTGAGGGATCAAGCTTGCTGAGCGAGCCACTGCCAGGTAACAGCGTCGGCGGGATGCCAGTCCATCGCCCAACGACGTTCGTAGGCACTCCAGACGAAGATCAGACCGTGGAAGACGAGCGGTGTGCCGTCGGTTGCTTGCCAGACGATGGGGACGGTAACGCGCAGGACGGGTGGCGTCGTTGGAGCAGCCGACCATAATTCGCGCAGGTGGGCCACTGTGTCGCGATCCTCTCTGCGCACCGCCTCGATCGTTCCCGCGAGCCGGTCATCTGGTGTCGGTTCATTGGCGTCCACAATCTGCCGGCGGGCTTCGGCGGGCACGACCGCGGTGATCACATCGTCCCAGTTGCCGAGCCACGAGCGGACGCCTGGACCCGCGAGGAAGGCGATCAGGTTGTTGCTCTGCTTGAGAGTCGCCACGAGGTCGCCGCCAAGCGTGCGTGCCATCGCCGCATTCCAGATGTCGATCTCGCAGCGCTCGTTCACGATCAAGCAGGGCCACGGGTAGGTTTCGATCTCGGCACGGATATCGACCGGATCGCGGGGCGCCGCGCCACTGTTCGAATACCAGTGCGAACCGCCCTGCAACGGAAGCCCACAGAGGAACCGCGACCAGTCTGAAGGCTCCGGCGGCTCGCCTAATGCGGTCAAGATCGTGTTCGTCGTTGTCGCATCCAGCACCATCGCCCGGCAAAGCGCCAGCACTGCCGCCTTTGACGGCTTCATCTTGCCGTTCTCGAACTTCGAGATGGTGTACCGCGACATGCCGGTGGCGCTCTCCAGGTCTGCTTGTGTCAATCCGGACGCGCGCCGGCCGGCGGACAGGTGTTCGAACCAATCGTGGGGTGCGGTGTGCCGCCTGGTATGCTTCACCCGCGACCGGCGCGACCGGCTGGATAGGTCGACGTGTGACGCTGGTGTGCCGAGCCAATCCCATGTTTGGGCGTCGGCGGGAAACCAATCGAAGGACCACGTCGCGTTGAACTCGCTCCACGCGCCGAGGATGCAACTGAAGCGCAGCTCGGTGTCGTCGTTCACCCGCCAGACGGCAGGGAAGACCGGACGGCGACCCTCCTGCCATGGCTGCACCTCCGGCCAGAGCCGCATCATGCGCGGGAAGGCGTTGCTGTAAGCCGGGTTGGTGGCGAGGTCGGCGATCAGCGTTTCGAAGTAACGGCTGTCCTCGTCCGGTTGTTCGATGCTCATATTGTTGTGCTTGTAATAGGCCAAGAGGAAGGACACGATCTCGTCCCAGTTGACGACCCGCCCTTCCGCGTAGTGCGGCATCGCACTGATTCGCATCAGGTTGCGCTGTTCCTGAAGCGGTAGCTCGGTGGCGAAGTCCATCTCCGCGACCTTCGTCGCCGGCGGGTTCCAGGCGATCACCTCGTAGCGTTCGTTGGTGACGAGCGACGGCCACGGGTAGCTGTCGATCTCCGCTTGAATCGCGTCGAGCGGGCGGCCTCGTTTCGCCATCACCTTCAACCGCGGCGGTGGTGTGCGATCCAGCCCGGCATCCGTGAGAATCGCGTCTGCTTCGTCTCTCCGGAGGTTCATCGCACCCAGGATCGCCCCGAGCGTCTCGGATGTTGGTTCTCGCCGGCCCTGTTCGTAGCTGGCGATGATGTCCTTGCTGACCCTGGACCGGCGGGCTAGTTCAACTTGGGTGATACCCTGTCGCCGGCGCGCCTGCTTCAGGAGATCTGACCACGTCGCCATCGTCCATCACCGGATGATCTTGTTTCGATGGAGTATGGACGTGGCCTCGCCGTCCGTCAATGCGTCGCATTCTCAGATCCACCGCACGCGGGCATATACAATGGTTCGGTGAACCATCAGCCACCTGCGGGCAGGCAGCCGCAGCATGGGACAGGATGCTGACGTGATCGACCGAGTTGTGATCGAAGTACGCGCGGGGGATGGTGACAACGGCGCTGTCTGCTTTCGCCGAGAGCCATCGGTGTCCCACGCCGATGGCAGCCTGATATGATCACATTTGATGATGTGATCATGAAGGGAGCGCCGTTCCGATGGCGAAGACGTTCTCGGTGGCAGAGTTAGGACATGGTGGCGCCGCACAGGCGGTTCGTGCTGCAGAGGATGGGCCGGTGTTGGTGAGCCGGCAGAACCGGCCGGCGGCGTGGATCGTCAGCGCTGAACAGCTCGCGCGGGTCGTTGCAGCGATGGGCGCAGAACACGCGGACAGCTATCAATCGGTGCTGCAATTGATCGCCGTCGATCTGTACCGCGATGAAACACTCACCCTTGGTCAAGGTGCGAAACTTGCCGGCCTCGCGCTCGGCGACTTCATCGACCTCTGCGAACGGCTCCAAGTACCGATCCTTTGGGAGTCGTCTGAGGGTATCGCTGCCGACGCGGATGCACTTGCGGCGATACCGCGTGATCCCAGCTCGATCGTCGAGCCGTGATGACATCGGCGTCGAAGGTCTATGCCGACGCGACGGCCCTCATCGGCCTCAGCCGGATTGACCGCCTCGATCTGCTCCGGCTTCTGCCCGCACCGATCGGCGTTACATCACGAGTGTGGGAGGAAGTTACCGCCAACCCGGCAAAGCCTGGCGTCCCGGAATTGATGAAGGCGCGCGAGGAAGGGCTTCTCGCGGTTGTCGAGGAAGGCGATGCCGATGCCTACCCGCAACTCGATGCCGGCGAATCGACGGTCTTGACCGCGGCCGCGGCGGCCCGGGCGGCGGTGCTCGTGGACGAGCGCAAGGCACGCGCCCTGATCGAGCAGGATGCCGTTCTCAGGCGTGCGATCACCCATGCAGGCGGTATCGTCGGCCTCATTCTCCTGGCGAAACGCACCGGACTCATTCCAGCCGTTCGTCCGTTGCTCGATGATCTCACCCGCCAGAGCTTCCGTATCAGCCCCGCCCTCTACGAACGTGTTCTCCGTGAGGCCGGCGAGTAGTAGCGCGCACGGCTGTATGAATGCTCTCCCACGAGGTCAGCGCCACGCGCACCACCGACGTACGAACGACGCTAGAATGAGGTCAATGAGCAACCGAACCCTGACCCACCCGCGGGGCGCGCGATTGCATCACATGCATCGCGGAGCGAGCGCGATGCATAGCCTTCCGCAGTAATTCAGGGCCGAATAGGATGCTGACGTGATCGACCGAGTTGAGATCGATGTACGGGCCGGCGATGGCGGCAACGGCGCCGTCAGCTTTCGCCGCGAGAAGTTTGTGCCGCGCGGCGGGCCGGATGGCGGTGACGGCGGGCAGGGGGGCAGCGTCGTGCTGCTCGCCGATCCGGGCGTGAGCACGCTCCGCGACCTGCGCTACAAGAAGCGGTATGTCGCCGTGAACGGCAGCGCCGGCGCCCGCGCCAACCGGCACGGCAAGAGCGGCGGCGACCTCGTGATCCGCGTGCCCGTCGGCACGATCGCCTGGCGGGTGGAAGACGATGGTGAGCAGTCGCTGCTGGCCGACCTGGACACGCCCGGCGCGAGCGTGGCGGCGGCCTACGGCGGCCTGGGGGGCAAGGGCAACGCCCGCTTCGCCACGCCGACCAACCAGGCGCCGCGGCTGGCGGAGCGGGGTCAGCGCGGCCAGCAGGCGCAGCTTCTGCTCGACCTGAAGCTGATCTCCGACGTCGGCGTGATCGGGCTGCCCAACGCGGGCAAGTCGACGCTGCTCACGGCCGTCTCTGCCGCCCGGCCGAAGATCGGCGCCTATCCCTTTACGACGCTGGAGCCGGCGCTCGGCGTCGTCGATGTCGGCTATGAGTCGTTCGTGATGGCCGACATTCCCGGCCTGATCGAGGGGGCGCACGCCGGCGTCGGCCTGGGTCCCGACTTCCTCCGTCACGTCGAGCGGACGCGGCTGCTCGTCCACCTGCTCGACGGCTCGGCGCCGGACCCGATCGCGGAT
>JBFXAN010000275.1:0-5577 GCA_050184225.1 Dehalococcoidia bacterium
TGGGCACGATGTGCCGCCACATGATCCGCGTGTTTGAGGCGCCGGTGCAGGTGGCGGCTTCGACGTACTGCTGCTCCTTGATCGACAGCACCGGTCCCCGCACGATCCGCGCCAAGGACGGGAACGTCACCAACCCGATCGCGATCGCGACGTTCTTCACCGACGGCCCGACCAACCCCACCAGGGCGATCGCCAGGATCAGGCCGGGGAAGGACATCGCGGCGTCGACGACGCGCTGGAGCACCATATCGACGGTGCCGCCGAAATAGGCGGAGACGACGCCGACGAGCGTGCCCAGCACGGTGCCGATGGCGACGGCGATCAGGCTGACCTGGAGGGAGGTCCAGGCGCCGTAGGCCACCCGGCTGAAGATGTCGCGGCCGAAGGCGTCGGTGCCGAAGTAGTGGGCGGCACTGGGCGCGGCCAGGACTTCATTTGGACTGAGGGCGTTCGGATCGTGCGTGGCAATCCATGGATGCAGTGCCGCCATCAATACGAGTGCCAGGGTGATGACGGCGCCGAGCGCCCCCAGCGGTTTCTGTCGGGCAAACTTCCAGAGTCCGGCGATCCGAGACTTCCGCCGGCGCATGCCGGAGACGTCGAGGCTCTGGTCGGCGCGAAGCGCGCTGGATGTAACGCTCATCTTCCCCTCCCTCGGCCCTAGGAATACCGGATACGCGGGTCGAGATACCCGTACAGCAGGTCGACAACGAGATTCATCACGAGATAGATCACCGAGAAGATCAGCACGTAGCTCTGGACGAGCGCGTAGTCGCGCTTGCCGATCGCGCTGAGCATGCTGCTACCCATGCCGGGCAGGGCAAACACCTGCTCGGCGATCACCGAGCCACCAAGGAGGACCGACAGTTGGAGGCCGACGATCGTGATCACCGGGATCATCGCGCCCTTGAGCGCGTGTCGGTAGATGACGGAACGCTCCTTCAGCCCCTTCGCCCAGGCGGTGCGGATGTAGTCCTGGCGCAGCACTTCCAGCAGACTGGACCGCATCAGCCGCATCACCAGCGCTGCCGACGACGCCCCGATCACCAGCGCCGGCAACCACATCCGTTGGAGGTTCGCCGCTGGATCTTCCCAAAGGATGGCATAACCGGTGAGCGGTGGCTTCCAGCCGAACCAGATCGACGGCAGCGTGATCGCGAGGATTGCAAGCCAGAACGAAGGAATGGCGAGGAAGAGGACGGCGATGAAGCGCAGTCCCTGGTCGAGCCAGGTGTCCTGGCGGACCGCCGAGACGATGCCGAAGGGGATCGCGATCACGGTGGAGATCGCGGTGGCAAGCAAGGCGAGTTCCATCGTCACCGGGAACTTGTCCTTGACCACATCGGAGACGGGCCGGAACTCCCACTGCGACTCTCCCAGATCGCCGGTGAGCACCGCCCCCACCCATTTGGCGTACTGGACAGGCACGGGGTCGGTCAGACCCAGTTCCTCCCGATAGTCCTGGATCTCCGCGGGCGTGGCGTCCTGGCCGAGCTTGAGCGTGGCGAGGTCGCCGGGGATCACCCGGATCAGGGCGAAGGAACCGAACGTGACCAGGATCAGCACCGGAATCGTGGCGAGCAATCGCCGAAGAATATAAGACGCCACCGATCTCCCCCTCCCATATCGTTCGGTTCTCAAGCGGACGGAATCACGTCCGCGCCGTACACGGCGTGCTGAGCACCTGTTCAGTTTGAGCAGTTGCTCAGCTTTTTACGCCATGTGACGCACTCCTGTCAACGCCTCTATCCGGCGAACAGATCCTGCGCGGGGAATCGGCCGGGCGACGGGCCGGCACGGCGACGCGATCTTGTATCCTCAGGGGGGAGCGTCGTTCGCCGCGAACCAGCCACGGGCGTCGGGTTGCGATCGGGCCGCAGCGGACGCGCTGCCGATCGGAGATCCACCCCAGATGAACCGACGCGACCGCATTCTCGCCGCTGCCGTCGAGGTCTTCGGCACCGATGGATACCTGGGGACATCGACGCGACAGATCGCCGCCGCCGCCGGACTGAAGCACTCGCTGCTGTTCTATCACTTCAGCAGCAAGGCGGAGTTGTATCTTGCCGCCTTCAACCTGCAGATCACAGAATTGTCCGGCGCCCTCGACGCGATCATCGCCTCTGATGATGACGCGTATCACCGGCTGCGGCACTTCGCCGGGACCTACCTCACCTACTTCACTGAGCGCGGGCCGGGGCTCGCCGTGATCCTGCGCGAGGTCGCGGGACTGCCGGATGACGTCGCCGCGTCGATCCGCGACAGCTATCGCGCGTCCGTCCGCACCCGCCTTGAGCGCCTTTTGATCGAGGGCGTCACCAGCGGCATGTTCCGGCCGATCGACAACGTCTCCGCCTGTGCGATCGCCGTCCTCTCGATTCTGAACGGCTTCATTCGCGGCCGCACGATCGTCCCGGATGGCTTCACCAGGGAAGAGATCCTCGAACAGGTGTTGCGCTACTACGCCGCCGGGCTGCTGCGCCCCGAGCTGCACCGGCACACCGCCTGTCCATAACAGGATCGTGACAAATCCTGCATGACCAAACGGCTGAGGCTTGACAGCGACCGGGCGCTCGGCGCATGATCCTGACCATCCGCTCAGTTTTAGTGGATGCTCAGGATGCCGGTGTCTGCCTGACGCCGTCTCCGATGTCCCGTTCGCCAATAACTACAGTAGGGAGGCATGGCTGCATGGTTGCGACCACCGATCCGTTCTCGTCCTACAAGGAATACGGCAAGGAGCAGGGCTACGACCTTCGCTGGCTCGAGCGCCGCGATGTCTGGGGCCAGTCCGTCGACACCAACGAGAAGAAGGGCGGCCTCCTCCTGCAGGACGTTGACCGTGGTGTCGCCGCCGAGGTGCCGGACGAGAGCAAGAACCTCACCGGCCGCACCCGCGGCTCGATCGCCCGCAGCGGCGTCCCCCGCGTCGGCAATTACTCGGTGCGGACCAAGGCCGACATCTGGCTGCGCAACGGCTCCGAGCTCTACGAGGAGGCGGTCGCGCGGCAGTGGTCCTCGGCGACGGACATACCCTGGCACACGATCAAGCCGCTGGCCGACGACATCGAGCGGGCCGAGTGCCAGCTGGCGACGTTCATCACCGAAGTGGAATTCGTCGCCGGCGATGTTCCCGGCAAGTGGATCTCGCAGACGACACCGGACTACTACGAGCCGCGCATGTACCTGATCTCCCAGGTGATGGACGAGGCGCGGCATCTCGATGTCTTCCGCAAGCGGGCCGTCGCCAACGGCGGCGGCTTGATGCGGCGCAACGCCACGGCCCAGGGCGTCGTCGGCGGCAACATCGACGCGTCGCGTGACTTCACGGAGATGTCGGCGCGGCTGCACATCAGCGGCGAGGGCTCGGTGCTGACGTTGTTCCGCATGGGCGAGCTCATGTCCTACAACGACGCGGAGAAGCACATCTATCGCCTCTGCGCCCAGGATGAGTCGCGCCACGTCGCTTTCGGTGTGATGCACCTCCAGTACCTCGGCAGCATCGACACCGACCGCCGCGAGGAGATCCAGTCCTATCTCGACGAGGCCGAGCGCGCCCTCGTCACCGGCGCCTCCGGTCAGAACCCCGCCGCCCGCGGCCTCCCGAGCAACGCCGCCCTTGCCGTCCTCCTCGGCGGCGGTGAGGACAAGATCGACGAAGGCTACAAGACGTTGCTCGCCGTCCGCCAGCGGCAGGTGAAGGAATACGTGCAGCGCGTGCGGGTGGCGGGCTTCGGCGAGCGCTTCGAGAACGGCCGCGCCAACTCGATGCTCGATGCCTACATCAAGGCCCACTAGATCACGTTTCGGTCGTCCGGCCGAGATCGATCTCGGCCGGGCGCCCACCGTCGCCGCAGGAGACACATATGGTGCAGGAACGTACCGAGGCAACGCCGGCCGAGACGCCGCCGGCCCCACCGCCGCCCGACATGAGCTGGAAGACAATGACGATCCAGTGGGGCACGCGGGCGCAGCTGCACAAGGACGCCGGTCTGACGCTCGAAGCGACCAACACCGGCGCCTACGCCGAGATCCCCGACTACTGGGAGGACCGCACCCGCATGCCGCGCGGCGCCTACAGTCCGCCCGGCAGCTCCGCCGTCTCGATCGGCGGCTACTACCTGCGCCACAAGTCCGACTTCTGGGCCGATAACGCCGCCGAGTTGTACGAGGAAGGCATCTCCCGGCGCTGGTCGTCGGCGGTGAACATCCCCTGGGACGCCTGCCGCGACCTGCCCGAGGATGTCGAACTGGCGATCGCCCAGGTCGCGACCGAGCTGAGCCAACAGGCATCGATCGAGATCGAGGTCGTCACCAGCTGGTTGCAGCTGATGTCCTACGGCTACCACGAAGTGAAGCTGTTTCTCTCCACCGAGACGTTCGACGCCGCCCGCCACTTCGAGGTGTTCCGCAAGCGCGCGATGGTCAACGGCGCCGGCCTCGGCTTCGAGAGTCCCGGTCAGGTCAACCGCATCCTGCTCGAGAGCCGTGCCGGTTGGACGGAAACGTCGCTGCTGCTGCACATCCTCCGCGGCGTTTTTACGCGCACGGTCTATCGCTACCTCGCCGCTTACGCGCCGACGCCGGTCGAGATGCTGATCGGCCGTCAGGCGTTGCAAGACAAGTCGCGCCACATCGCCTACGCGATGCAGCACCTCCGCTACGCGGTCAACCATGTCGCCGGGATGAATCGCAACGTCAACGGCGGCCTCCAGCAGGCGGAGTTGATCGTCGCCAGGGACGACGAGGATCCGGTGCTGTGGGAGGCGCTCGCCTGCGTCTTCGGCGGCGGCGTGCGCGGGATGAAGGGCGGCATGGAGGTCGTCGCCCAGCTTCGGCGCGACTACGTCCGCGACTATCTCCGCTGCCTCCGCTGGATCGGCGTCGATCACCAGCCGGCGCTGTCGCCCGCGTTCGCCGCGCTCGTGAGTTGGTAGCATGCCGATCTACGTCTACCAGTGCAATCGCTGCGACGTGCGCACTGAGATTTTTCAGCGCCGCCTGAATCCCGAACGGCAGCCGTCCTGCGAGTCATGCCACTCGCTCGACCTGGAGCGGGTGTTCACGCCGTTCGCGATCTACCGCTCCGAGCTTGATCGGTTGGAGCAGCTCGACCCCACCTTCTACAAGAAGGTCGATCAAGCGATCGCGAACACGCCGGAGGCGGAGCCGATGCGCCATCTCCGCAAGATGACATCGTTCAATGAGGCACAGGACCCGGGCGAGCCGATCAAGGTTTGGAACACCGAGCCGGGCGCCGGTCCACCGTCGAGCTAGAGATGGCGTGCCCCATCGCCTGGCGAGGGGCACGCAAGGAGCAGTGAATCAATGCCGGTTTTTCCTTCGACTGAATGGCTGCAGGCGGTCGCCGATCTGGCGATGGCCGATGAAGCCTACCGCAAGTTTGGCCGGGTCGACGCGCTGGTCGGGGTCAAGGTCGGCGACCGCCAGTTCCGGCTGACCTTCGACGTGTTTGATATCAGCGACATCCGCGAGATCAGCTTCGATGAGCTGCGTGACCTCGACTTCTACCTGGAGATGGAGCCGGAGCGCTGGCAGGCGATGATCGAGAGCACC
>JBFXAN010000276.1:0-5574 GCA_050184225.1 Dehalococcoidia bacterium
AAGTGGACGTCGCTGGCAAGCATCGTGTCCTACTCGGAGCTGCTGCACTCGGTCGGCACGATCTACGACCGCACGTTCCAGGTCATCCCGCTGCTGATCGTCGCCGCGCTGTGGTACCTGCTGCTCACGACGATTCTCAGCATCGGGCAGCACTTCGTCGAGAAGCGGTTCGCGCGGGGAACCCGCCGCAATCCGCGGCCGACATGGACGACGACTCTGATGGCGAACTTGAAGGCGCGGGTGAGCGGAGCGTGACGGCGATGATTTGCGCCACGTCCATCAGCAAGCACTACGGGCGGGTGCGGGTGCTGGAAGACGTGTCTTTGGAAGTCCAGCAGGGCGAGGTGTGCTGCTTGCTTGGCCCGTCTGGAGCGGGAAAGAGCACCTTCTTGCGGTGCGTCAACCATCTCGATCGCATCGACAGCGGTCGCTTGTGCGTCGACGGAGAGATCGTCGGTTACCGCGAGCACCACGGAAGGCTGCACGAAATGCCTGAACGGGACATCGCGCGTCAGCGCGCGTCGATCGGGATGGTCTTCCAGAACTTCAACCTGTACTCGCACATGACGGCCGAGCAGAACGTGAGTCTGGCCCAGGTCATCGTTCACAATCGCTCACGCGCGGAGGCCAAGGCTCGCAGTCGCGAGTTCCTGGACAGGGTCGGGTTGAGGGAGAAGGCGCAGAAGTATCCGCGTCAGCTGTCCGGAGGCGAGCAGCAGCGAGTCGCTATCGCGCGCGCTCTCGCTATCGAGCCGAAGCTGATCCTGTTCGACGAGCCGACCAGTGCGCTGGATCCGGAGCTCGTCGGCGAGGTTCTCGGAGTGATCCGCGGCCTGGCGCAGGAAGGCATGACGCTGCTGATCGTGACTCATGAGATCGCGTTCGCACGCGACGTCGCAGACACGGTGGTGTTCATGGACGGAGGCTTCGTTGTTGAGCACGGGTCGCCGGCGAACGTGCTGACTGCGCCGCGCGAGGAACGGACGCGCTCGTTCTTGGAACGCGTGCTCTGACGAGCTCGCAGTGCTCACGGCTAGGGAGTGATGATGGACCGACAAGTAGGCCCGATGAACCTCGTGATGTTCCTGATGCCAACGGGCCGCGCGTGGTCGTGGCGCAATCCTGACTCGCCGTTGGAAGAACTCTGGACGCTGGACCTTCCCGCGCGGATCGCTCAGCAGGCCGAGGATGCAAGGTTCGATGCGTTGTTCATCGGCAGTTGGCTGCTGGCGGACTCCGGAGGTATCGGCCGCCAGCCGTTCACTGCGGGCTATGAGCCGTTCACCTTGATGGGGGCGCTCGCCGCGCGCACGAAGCGGATCGGCTTGATCGGCACTGCCTCCACCACGTTCGAGCACCCGTTCAACCTTGCCCGGATGATGGCCAGCGCGGACTGGCTGAGCAACGGTCGCGCGGGTTGGAACGTCGTGACGTCGGTCGGCGGTGCGCAGCACTACGGCCTCGAGCTGCCACCGAACAAGGAGCGTTATGCGCGCGCGCAGGAGTACCTCGATGTGACGAACGCGCTCTGGGATGCCTGGGAGGACAACGCGGTCGTCAATGATCGCGAGAACGCGACGTGGGCCTCGGCCGATCGCATTCATCCGGTGTCGCACGCAGGCGACCATTTCCAGGTCGAGGGGCAGCTGTTCATGCACCGCTCGCCCCAAGGGCGGCCGGTGATCGTCCAGGCTGGTCAGTCCACTGCCGGCTTGGAGTTCGCAGCGCGCAACGCAGAGGTCGTGTTCACTGCGCAGCGTACCCTCGTTGAGGCCAAGGAGTTCTACGACGAGTTGAAGGGGCGCGCCGAGTCCGCCGGGAGGAACCCCTCTTCGGTCCGGATCCTTCCGGGGATCATGCCGCTCGTCGCGGATTCCGTCGCGGATCTCGAAGCGCTTGAGGAGCGCTTGGACAGTTACCTGCCGATCGACGACGTCCGCGCTCTTGTCGCGTCGAAGTTGCAGACCGATCTCAGCGGGCTGGCCGCTGACGAGCCGATCCCACCGGACCGGTTGAAGTCGCCCGAGGACGCAGATGTCGAGATCGCGTTCGGCAGTCGGTATCGCAACTTCTATGAGCTTGCCGTCAATGACCGGCTGACGCTGCGCCGTGTGGCCGCGCTGATCGAGCGCAACCTCGGGCATTTCGCGCCGAGAGGGACGACCGCCGAGGTCGCCGATGAGCTTGAGCGCTGGTACGAGGCAGGCGCTTGCGACGGATTTGCCTTCACGCCGGTGTCGATGCCGGACGCGCTGGACTCGATCTGCGACCTGCTCATGCCTGAGTTGCGTCGGCGCGGCCTCGCGCGCGAGTCCTACGACGGTGTGACACTTCGAGATCACCTCGGGCTCGAACGGCCGCCGTCGCCGGTTCCCGCAACTGCTGGTGCGTACCCGGGCACCTGAGTCAGCGATGTCGGCAAGCACGACGGGAAGCGACCAGCAGCAGGGGCGGCGCCCGCGGTTTGAGGGTTTGATCGCATCGTCGGGCCTCGCTTGCGACTACGTTGTCGACGGCGACGCTCTGGCGGGAGACGTACAGGACGACGGCCTTTTCTACGCTGGATCGGCTGTGACGCCGGGGTTCTCTGCGATTGTCGAGCGCGCGCGATGTCTGAACCTCCAACTCGTGATGGATAACGGCGATGTGGCACTCGGCGACTGCTTGTCGGTGATCCGATCCGGATCTCATGGGCGTGCGTCACCTTTGATCCCCGAGCTTCAGCAGCGCGTGGTCGCCGATGAGGTTTCACCCCGTTTGATCGGGCGCGACGTCGGCGCGTTCCGCGAGATGGCGGCCGAGGTCGCCGGCATCACCGTTGCCGGCGAGCCGCTGCATCCGGCGGTCACCTATGGACTGAGCCAGGCCCTTCTCAACGCTGCGGCGTTGACCCGCAGGTGCACCATGGCGGAGGTCGTGGCCGACGAATACGGGCTGCCGCGGCCCACGACCTCGGTACCGATCTTCGGATGCGCAGACTGGCGGTATCCGCAGGTGGTTGATCGAATGATCGCCAGCGGCGCCGATGCGCTACCGCACGGCGGATTCACCAGCGTCGAGTCGATCGGCGACGACGGCGAGAAGCTCGTCGGTTACGTCCTATGGGCCTCCCAGCGCGTCCGAGCGCATTCGCCAGCGGGCCGCTTGCCTTCGCTGCACGTAGACGTCTATGGCACGATCGGGGAGGTCTGCGGCGGAGACCTTGGGCGGGTTATTGGTTACCTGGAGCATCTGGCGGAGGCCGCCGACCCGCTGAGGCTCAGCGTCGAAGACCCTGTGAGAGCATCCGATGGCGAAGCGCGGCGCCAGCTCATGGCCGAGCTGGTGCGACGCATCGATCGCCAGCGGATCCCCGTCTCCGTCGTCGCTGACGAGAACTGCAACGTACTCGAAGACATCGAGCTGTGGGCGTCCGAACACGCGGCGCACATGATTCACGTCAAGCTGCCGGATCTCGGGTCGCTGTCCAACAGCGTCGAAGCGGCACTCGCCTGCCACCGGGAGGGTGTCGGGGTCTACATCGGCGGCACGATGAACGACACGGACGTCTCAGGCAGAGCCGGCTTGCACCTCGCGTTGGCCGTCCAGGCCGACCTGGTGATGGCTAAACCGGGGATGTGGCCGGATGTGAGCATCGCCCTCACGCGCAATGAGATGTCCCGCACGTTGCGGCTGTGCGCGCTCCGCAGGTCGGTTTGAGCCGCCCCG
Organism: Dehalococcoidia bacterium; assembly: GCA_050184225.1. Taxonomy (GTDB): domain Bacteria; phylum Chloroflexota; class Dehalococcoidia; order CAUJGQ01; family CAUJGQ01; genus JBFXAN01. The sequence continues at coordinate 3,709 of JBFXAN010000276.1, forward strand.
GGTCCAGGCCTTCGACCACACGAATTCGGGAACGCCTCGCGTCTTGTCGCGCGCCGTGGTGCCCCTGCATACGAAGGATCATTTTTGCATGCGAGCCGCAGCCACAAGGGCGCACATGGCCCTTTAAGGGTTGACATGGCGCGTGTTCGTATACAAACTATGCGGCGTGGCTACCTCTGCATACGAAGCTGCCGTCGAAGGCACGGGCCGTTCCGGGCCTCTCGCGGGCGTTCGAGTCGTCGAGACAGGAAGCCTGCTCGCCGGGCCGCTTTGCGCGCGCCTCCTGGCCGACTACGGCGCCGATGTTGTGAAGATCGAAGACCCGGCACGCGGCGATATCGGTCGTCACTGGGGCCGGAACAAGCTCGATGGCGAATCGCTTTGGTGGCCGCTGATGGCCCGTAACAAGCGGTGCGTCACGATCAATCTGCGTGATCCCGAGGGGCAGGACCTGGCACGGCGCCTGTGCGACAGCGCCGACATTCTCGTGGAGAACTTCCGCCCCGGAACGCTGGAACGCTGGAATCTGGGTCCCGAGCGGCTCCACGCGACCAACCCCGGTCTCGTGGTCGTTCGTGTTTCCGGGTTCGGTCAGAGCGGCCCCTATCGAGACAAGGCCGGCTTCGGCGTCGTCGGCGAAGCGATTGGCGGGCTCCGGTATACGACCGGTACAGAGGGTGAAGCACCGCCCCGTGTCGGCGTCAGCATTGGTGACCAGCTCGCTTCCGTGTTTGGCGTCGTCGGCGCACTGCTCGGGCTGCACGCGCGTCGGACCACGGGTCGCGGCCAGGTCGCCGACGTTGCGATCTACGAGGCGGTGTTCGCGATGATGGAGTCGATCGTCACTGAGTACGCGCGCCTCGGGGTGCTGCCCGAGCGCACCGGGAGCCGGCTGGCCGGTGTTGCTCCGTCGAACATCTATCCGACCAGCGACGGCGAGTGGATCATCATCGGCGGCAACGCGGAGAACGTCTTTCGCCGTCTGATGGATGCCATCGGCGACGCGGAGCTTGCCGAGGACCCACGCTTCTCGACGCACACCGCGCGCGGCGTGAACTTCGAGGCGCTCGACGCGATTATCAGCGCATGGACACGCCAGCGCAGCGCCGACGACGTCGTCGACGCCCTCGACGTCGCTGGCGTGCCGGCAAGTCGCATCTACTCGCCGGCCGACATCGTCGCCGACCCGCATTTCGCGGCGCGCGACATGCTGCTGCGCATCGCCGACGACAAACTCGGTGAGCTGCTCATGCCTGGCATCGTGCCGAAGATGTCGGACACGCCAGGATCGATGGCGTGGCTGGGGCCTGAGCACGGCGAGCACACAGACCAGGTCTTCGGGAAAGAGCTGGGAATCAGTACCGACGAGCTGTCGGGGCTGCGCGAGCGGGGGATCATTTAGATGACGGACTCCGTCGAGCTGATCGATGTCGGCCCGCGGGACGGCTTGCAGAGCCTCGATGTCAACGTCACGCCGGGTGTCCGGGCCGCTCTGGTCAACCAGTTGCTCGTTGCAGGCGTTGACCTGGTCGAGGCCGTCTCGTTCATGTCCGAGAGCCGCGTTCCTCAGATGGCCGGCGCCGCCGACGTGATCGCCGGGGTCGATGCCAGCTACCGCGACCGGGTCACCGCGCTCGTGCCGAATCAACGAGGCTTCCAACGCGCCGCTGAGGCGGGACTCCGCCAGGTCCGCTGCGTCGTTGCGGCGAGCGACGAGATGAACCGGGCGAACTTCGGTGTGGAGACCGACCGAACCGTCGAGGCGATCGAGGTGATCGCTCGCGACGCGGCCGCTTCGGGAATTGACATCGGCGTCATCATCGGCACCGCGTTCGGCTGTCCCTACGAGGGAGCGGTGCCCGAGGA
>JBFXAN010000277.1:0-5393 GCA_050184225.1 Dehalococcoidia bacterium
GCGATCGACCGCGTAGGCGATGTCCTCAGACGTGAGATTGCGGCCGTTGACCGGCGCGACATTCTGCCACTTCGCCGGCTTCAGCTTGACGACCATCGTCATCTGATCGGGTTGCTCGCCCATATTCTGGGCGAGGTCCGGCTCCATCGAGATATCGCCCGGCGACACCTCGGGAACGCCGGCCTTGAACCGCCAGAGCTTGCTATAGGTCAGGCCGTTCATGTAGGAGTTGATGAAGCTCGTCTGCGTGTACGGGTCCAACGACGGCGGCGGCGAGCTGATCTGGAATGAGAGCGAGCCGCCCGGCGTCGGCTGCTTGGTCGTGGCGGCCTGCGCGGTGGCAGTGACCAGTCCCCTGGTCTCGTCACTGGTCGAACTGCTCCCGCTGTCTTCGTCACTGCCGCAGGCGAGCACGAAGAGTCCCGCGCCGCCGGCGCCGATCGCTCCGGCTCGGAGCGACGCACGCCGGCTGACGCGCCGGCGCAGCCATTGAGAACCTTGCCCTGTCATAGTCTCCCTCCCCATATTCCTGTCCCGGATCGTCCGGGCAACGAATCGGCTACGAGCCGCGAAGCCGCGGGTCGAGCACATCCCGCAGCGCATCGCCGAACAGATTGAAGGCCAGCACGGCGACACTGATCGCCGCACCGGGGATGACCGCCGTCCACCATGCCGCCTGCCAGACGGTGCGCGTGTCCTGCAGCATCTTGCCCCAGCTGGGGTGTGAATCCGTCGCGATGCCGAGCGAGAGGAAGCTCAGTGCCGCCTCCGCCAGGATCGCGTTGCCGATCTGAATGCTGGCGATCACGATGATCGGCGCGACGACGTTGGGAAGCACGTGGCGTCCCATGATCCGGCCGTGGCTGCTGCCAAGCGCCACCGCCGCTTCGACGTACTGCTGGTTGCGAATACTCAGCACCGAGCCGCGAACGATGCGCGCCGTTGCCGGGGTGATAATGATCGCGATCGCCAGACTGACCGTAAAGAAGGTCGGACTGAAGATGCTGAGAAAGAAGATGGCGAGGACCAGCGGCGGAAAGGCCATGACGGTGTCCATTCCCCGGTTGACGAGGAGATCGACCCACCCGCCGATGTAGCCGCTCACCAGGCCGAAGAAGACGCCGAACAGCGTCCCGGTCGCCACCGCGGCAAAGCCAACGCCGAGGCTGATGCGGCTGCCGATCACGATCCGGCTGAACATATCGCGGAAGAGATTGTCCGTCCCGAACGGATAGGTGAACGACGGCGGATGCAGCCGCGGGAAGCCGACCTTCTCCGCCGGGTACGGCGCAATCGCCGGCGCGAAGATCGCGACGAGCACGAGCAGAATGCAGACCACACCAGCTACCGCACCGACGGGATTGCGCCGGGCGAGCCGCCGCAGGCGGGAGAGACGGCCGGGCCGCGTCTGCGCTCGGCTCTGAACCAGATCGGGGGCGGCAACAGCTGTCGTCATTATCGATACCTGATCCGTGGATCAAACCATGCATAGCTGATATCGACGAGAAGATTGATCAGGATCAGGACGGTGGCAAAGAAAAGCACCAGACCTTGCACCTGGGGATAGTCTTTGATCAGCACGGAAGAGAGCGTCAGCGTCCCCAGCCCCGGCAGGCTGAAGATCGACTCCAGCACGACGGTGCCGCCGAGCAGCGTGCCAAACTGGATCGCAAACAGCGTGATCACCGGGATCATCGCGTTCTTCAGCGCATGTCGAAAGATGACGGCCCGCTCGACCAGCCCTTTGGCACGGGCGGTGCGAACGAAGTCCTGTCGCAACACCTCGAGCATCGACGAACGCATCACCCGCGCGAGGCTGGCGCTGAGCGCGAGACCGAGGGCGATCGCCGGCAGATAGAGTTGATGCAGGTTCTTGAACGGGTCCGTCCAGAAGTCGACGTAGCCGACGGGCGGTGAGTAGCCCCACCATTTCGCCGGAAAGATGATCAGCATCGTGCCGATCCAGAACCCTGGAATGCTCAACCAGCCGATCGTCAGCAGCCGCAGACCATAGTCGGACGGTGTATCCCGCTTCACCGCGGAGATAACACCGATCGGCACCGCCAGCACGACGGCAAAGAGCGTGGCGAGAAACGTCAGTTCAAGCGTGAGTGGGATGCGGCTACGAATCTCGGTCCAGACATCGCGCTTGCTGAGGAGTGTCGTACCGAGATCGCCGCGCAGCACGCCACCCATGTAGCGGACATACTGCGTGACCACAGGCTCATCGAGGCCAAGGTCAGCCCGAATCGCGGCGCACTGCTCCGGGCTGACGTCGGACGTGGCGAGGACGATCGAGCACACGTCGCCGGGGATCAGCCGAACCGCACTGAACACGATGATGCTCACCAGCCACAGCACGAGTACCGTGAACATCAATCGCTTGGCGATGTATTGCAGCACGTCCCCTCCCCGCATCTGCCCCGGCTCAGGATAATAACGCGATTAGTGCACGTCAACATGTCCGAGCTTGAAAAGTGCGAGAAGGGACGAACGAAGGGCTGATGGGTGACGGATGACCAAACACTCGTTCACGCGAGGGTAGTGCCTTCGCGTTGGTCATCCGCCACGCCATGTCAGGAGGCTACGGCAACGGCGGGACGGCAGAGCGCGCACGGCCGGTAGCCGGTGGCCAGCGCTTTCGCCGGTGAGCCGAACTCCACCAGATGCTGCGGTTGGATCCGGCGGGCGGCCCGGCAGGTCGGATAGCAGAAGATATGCGTCGTCCGGCTGCCGTAGTACGGTGCGCTCCCGGCGTTCAACACCTCCGAGGGCACGCCCTCATACGTCAGCACCCGGACTTTCGCGTCGGGTCCGCCGCCGGAGTATTCGCCGAGACCGCCGTCGGACCGCACGACACGATGGCACGGAATGATGAACGGCACCGGATTGCGGCCGAGCGCCGTGCCCACCGCCCGCGTCGCTCCCGGCGCGCCGATCTCCCGCGCAACCCAACCATACGGGCGAACCTCACCGCGCGGGATCTCGGCCGTCTTCTCCAAGACAACCCGCTGGAAGGGACGGAGCCAGGACAGATCGACATCCTCGAACCGCTTTCGGCCTTCGAAGTGGTCCAGGAGCGCCCAGCGAAGGCGCTCCGGCACCTCGGCTTCGGCGACGGGCTGGGCGTTCAACTCCCGCGCGAGTTCCCGCTCGAACGCACCGCCGTCACGCGCGGCGCTGGCGCTGACTACCTTCCCGTCGCGGTAGGCGACGAAGATCCGGCCGAAAGGCGCCTCCATCGGCGCGTAGCGCACCTCCGCCGTTCGACGCAGGCGGACGAACAGACCGGCGCGGAGCGCTTCGGCAAACGCGGGGTCGGGCAGAACCGGCGCGGTCGTCTGCAACCGCTTCGCGACGACAAGATCAGCATCAGGCGGCAGCAGGCCGGCCGGCTCCCCACGGCGCAGGGCATCGGTGGCGGCGGCAAAGGTTTCGGCGTTGGCATGGGTCTTCATCTCAGGCAACTCCTTCCACGATCGCCAGTCTCGATCGCAGCGTCTGCACGGCACGGTAGACGAGCTGCTTCGTCGCCGTCTCGCTGCGGCCGATCGTCCGTCCGACCTCCGCATGAGAGAGGCCGTGCGAGAAATAGAGCGTCACCGCGCGGCGTTGCATCGGCGGCAAGCCGCGCACGGCGAGCCAGGCAGCATCGATCGCCTCTTCGTGCATGAGGCTGTCATCGAAGGTTCGGCCATCGATTGCACCGGCCGGTTCGAATCCCTGTTCGCCGAGGCCATCAAGGGAAGCAGCATCGCGGCCACGCCGCGCGCGATCGACGAGCAGGTTGTGTGCGATCCGAAAGAGCCAGGCGGCGAAGGGAAGTCCGCGCCACTCGTAGGTATCGAACCGCTCCAGCGCGCGATGGAATGTCTGCGCGGTCAGATCTTCCGCTTCGGTGTGATTGCTGCATCGCGCGAAGACATAGCGATAGACACGCGGCAGATGGCGGTCGTAGAGAACGCCGAAGGCCTCCGGGTCACGGCGGGCGCGGTCGATCAGCGTCGCTTCCTCGGCAAGACCGGCGTTGCAGCCATCGGTCATGGTGGGCCGTCCTTCCGGGAGATATCCCGTTCACCATGAAGAACGGAACAGCCCAGGCGAGGTAACGATCCACGACGGAAGCTGTGCCAAAGTCACTTACGGCAACAGGTCGGCGATCAGGATCTCGGCGCCGGGAATCGCCACCGGCGACACACGGTCATCCGGGCTGAAGCTGAGGCGTTGACGGTAAGCGTAGCCAAATGGTGCGGCCGGGTCCGGCGCTGGATCGCGATAGACTTCCAACAACTGCAGTTGCAGATTCAGAATCCAGAATTCGGGGATGCCGGCCCGTGCGTAAATGCTACCCTTGCGCTCCCGGTCGAAGGCAAGTGTGGTATCTGAAACTTCGACAATGAGCGCCGCAGTCTGCGGGTGACCTTCCGAATGGAAATCGCGCCGTCTCCCAGGAATGACTGCCAGATCCGGTTCGGGTTGGGAGTCGGCGCCCAGGGAGAGCGGCAATTGCACTCGGAGGTGGAACCGCTCACCGATGACGCGAAGTAGCGCATCCTGTCCGAATCCCACGGCCATGGCATGCGGGCCTTTCTGCGGTGTCATCTCGACAATCGCGCCCCCAATCAATTCAACATGGTCCTCGGACCCGAGGATGCCGTGTTCGATCAAGCTCTCGTACTCATCGCGGGTCCAGAGCCGAAGTGTGACGGTTTCCTGGACGTTCGGTGGACTCTTCGTTGTGACCATGCACGACCTCCCGGGCAACAGAACAGAGATCAATCTCGCGGCAATCCCAACCCGCGCGTGGCGATCACGTTGCGCTGGATCTCGTTGGAGCCGGAGTAAATCGTTGGCGCCACCGACGCGAGGTAGCCGGACTCGATCGCGCCCCTAAGCCGCGCCCACTTCGAGTCGGCGGTGAGTTGGCCGTAGAGGCCAAGCATCTTCGTACCGAAGTTATAGATCCGCTGCGAGGACTCCGTCGCCAGCACCTTGACGATCGATGCCTCATAGTTGGGCACCATGCCCCGCTGCTGCATCGCGGCGACGCGGTAACTCAGCCAGCGCGACGCCTCCGTCTCAACCCAAAGGTCGGCCAGCCTGTTCCGAATCCAGGGCACATCAATCGTCGCCGCGCCGTTCTGCTTGGTGTCGCGGGCGAGTGCGGCCAGGTCTCCCAGCGTGCGGCGATTGGCGGCGACGCTGGCGACGGAGGACCGCTCGAAGTCAAGCAAGGTCATCGCCACATACCAGCCGCGGTTCTCGCCGCCGACGAGGTTCTTCGCCGGCACGCGCACATCCTCAAAGAAGACCTCGTTGAACTCGTGCCGGTTCCCCATATTGACCAGGGGCCGAACGGTGATCCCGGGGGTCTTAGATCGGAAGAGCACACG
>JBFXAN010000278.1:0-5346 GCA_050184225.1 Dehalococcoidia bacterium
CATCGTGATTGATGATGCCCGCGCGTGCTTCGAGGCGTTGCTCAGCGCCTCCTGCGCGATGCGAAAGAACGCCGTTTCCACCTCCGGTGCGAACCGTAGCTCGGTATCTCCCTTGCACCGAACGTCGAGATCGAGGCGCGTGCCCACCGCCTCGGCCAGCTTCCGCAGCGCCGGACCAAGACCATCGTCGGCGAGCCCACTCGGCTGTAGCTCGAACAGTAGCGCCCGCATCTCGCGAAGCGCGTCCTGGGAGAGGGTAGCGATCCGGTCCAGGGTCGTGCCGAGCCGGTCATTGCCCCGGCTGTACTGCGTCTGCGCCGCCCGCGCCATCATGCCGAGGCTGAAGACCGACTGCGTCACCGAATCGTGCAGGTCGCGCGCCAGCCGGGTGCGCTCCTCCAGCACGACCGCATCCTGACCCCGCTGAACCAGCCGTGCGTGCTCGATCGCCAGTGCGGCCTGATCGGCGAGCGCCTGCACCAGGAGCACATCTTCCGTCAGAAAGGGGCGCGGCTTTGTGTCGTTCACCCAGAGCGCGCCGATCGGCTTGCCACCGATCAGTAGTGGCGCGACCACAAACGCATGGACGCCGAGCCGGATCGTTTCCTCCTGGTCCGGGTGCGAGTTGGGCCAGGCCGAGTAGTCTTCGACGACGACCGGGGTCCGCTGGACGACCGCCTGGCCGGTGGGTGTGCGGGTCAGGTACTCGTTGTCCAGCAGCCGGCTGTCGAACCGCTCGAAGTACCCGCGCGGTTCACCCTCCGACGCGACGGCAGTGATGCGGGCGCCCTCATCGTCGATCAGCCCGACCATTGCCCCGCTTGCATTGGAGAGCCGGCCAGCGGCTTCGACCACAACGCGGAGCACGCCGGAAAGCTCGGTCGCGCCGAGCAGTCGCTCCGTGATTTTGGTGATCGTCATCAGGCGTTCGAGCTGGCGTCTGGCCGCGGCCTGCGCCTCCCGCTCCTTGTCCGCGAGCCGGGCGTTGTGCAGACCCACGGCCACCTGGTCGGTGAAGGTCTGCGCCAAACGCACTTCTCCGGGACTGTAGCGCCGCTCGCGTCGATGGTAGAGCACCAACATGCCGACAACGCCGCCTTCCGGCTCGAACAACGGAAGCCGCAGCGCGCTGATGATACCCTCGGCGGCGATCGCGTCCGCCATCGGGCCGCTCACCCGCCGCGCCCGTCCCTGATCGTCTGCCGAATACGACGGCTGTGTCATCGACCGCGTCGACCGTGCCACAGCGCGCGCCGTGACATCGTCAGCGGAAAGCACACGACGCACCGCCTCGACAAACTCGGTGGATAGCCCGGCAGCAGCACCGAGCCGCAAACCACCGCGATCATCGTCGATCAGCCAGACCGCGCACCCATCCGCCGAGAGCACGGTCATGCTGCGCTGCACGATGCCATCGAGCATCGCCTGCGCTTCGCGCGTCGAGGCGAGCTCTGCCGCGACCACTTGGAGCGCGTGCGACTCCTCAATCAAGCGGGCCTGCTCGAGCGCCAGCGCTACCTGATCGGCGAGGGAGTGCATCAGGAGTGCATCTTCCTGCGTCAGCGAGTACGGTTCGGAGTTGGCAACCCAGAGCATGCCGAGGAGGACGTCGCCCTTTCGCAGCGGTGACGCGATCAGCGACCGCACGCCCGCCGCGACCGTGTCAGCCTGCACCTGACGCTGCACCGGCCGCGACGCGTAATCCGGAACGAGCACCGTCGCACCGGTCGAGATCGCCTCACCGGTGGGCGTCGGCATTGTGTAGGCGTCGGCCATATTGGTTTCGGTGAAGGAATCGAACCACCCGTGCAGGTCGCCGCGCGTCACTCCCATGGCAAGCTTCTGCTCTCCGGGCTTGACCAGCGCGATCACCGACGCACGCGCCGAACAGAGCGCCATCGCCGACTCCGTCGCGGTGCGAAGCACGGATCGGACATCACTGCTGCCGAGCAGCCGTTGCGTCGCTTGGGAGAGCATCGTCAGCCGGTCCAATTGCCGCCTCGCGGCCTGCTGGGCCTCCTGCTCCTTCTGCGTCAGCCGCGCGTTGTGGAGCGCCACGGCGATCTGGCCGGTGAAGGCTTGGGCCAGCCGCACCTCGTTCTCGCTGTAGTGCCGCTCGTGCCGGTGATAGAGCGCGAGCATCCCGATCACGTGTCCGCCCGGCTCGAAGAGCGGCAGCCGGAGGGCGCTGACGATCCCCTCTGCGGCAATCGCCTCCGCCAGACGCCGGTCGCGGCTGGGCATATCGGCCGGATCGTTCCGGGTGTAGACCGGCTGTCCCGTCCGTTGCACCTCGGCGAAGTTCGCCCCGCTGCCCCGGGCGGCTGGTCGCATCAGCCGGCTGATGAACTCCTCCGAGAGACCGACAGAGGCGCCGTGGAACAGTAGTCCGCTGGCCTCGTCGATCAGCCAGACGGCACAACCGCCGGCGCCGAGCGCGGCACTCGTCCGCTGGACCAGCCCGTGCAGCAGTTCCTTCGGGTCGCGTGAAGCAGCGACCGCGGCCGCGATCGTTTGGAGCGTGTTTGATTCTTCGATCAATCGCGTGTGTTCGATCGCCAGCGCTGCTTGTCGCGCGAGCGCGCGGAGCGCATCGAGCATGCCGGTGGGCCACGGTTCGCGGTAGAAGACCGACATCGCCCCATTGCTTTGCTCGTCAATGGCGAGCGGTAGGCCAGCATAAGCGCGGATGCCTGATTGGATCAGCCAGTTGAGATCCTTGAATCCGTCCTCCGGTCCGATCTCGTCGATCACCTCTGGCTCGCCGGTGACAACGACACGGGTGAGGGTCAGGCTCATATCACGAGGGGGCAACGATGCCGGCGCGCGTTCGCGGTAGCCGGGCAGTCCGGCCGTGGTCCGCAGGCTGAGTGTGTCGGCAGCCGGGTCATAGATCCAGATAGCAGCCATCGCCACGCCGAACTCCTCGACGAGCGCGGCGGCGAGCGCTTCGAAGACGCCCGGCCCATCCTGGGCCTTACCGATCCGGCGCATCGCGCGATCCAGCACGGCCAGCCAGGAATTGGCCGTCTCGGAGGTGGGTTCCGTCGATGAGGCCGTCAAACAGATGCTCCAGGACGCGCGGAGATGTAACCAGACCGTTTCTCAGTATACCGGCTCAGGCTCTCGGTTGGTCGTGATCGAGGATTCGCACGACGCCCTCGATCCCGTCCACCTCGACCACCGCACCGTCCGGAATCAACCGTGTTCCGCGACGGGTTGCCACCACGGCCGGAATGCCGAACTCTCGCGCGATCACTGCCGGATGCGACAGCAGTCCGCCATGGTCCGTGACCAACGCCCCGGCCAGCGGCAGGACCGGCGCCCAGGCCGGCGACGTCATCTCGCAGACCAAGACCTCACCGGGCGCCAATCGATCGAACTCCTCTTCCCCCCGCAGCACCCGCGCGATGCCGGCGTACCGCCCCCGGACCGCGCCGACGCCACGGATCACCGCTTCGGAACCCGACGGCTCCGCGTACACATCCGAAGCGGCCATGATCTCACGCATGTAGCGGACGACCGCGAGATTCACAGCGCGGGCCTCGTCCGGCAGACCGCGGAAATCCACCAGCGGGATCGTCCGGCCCGTCCCTTGAGGCGGCGGATTCTCGATCGCCGCGCTCCAATGTCGACGCCGCGAGATGATCAGGTCCGGCGACAGATGCTGAGCCCGCCGAAGAACGCGCGCCGTTTCCGGCACGGTCAAGAAGAAGATGTCGTCGGTTGCGCTGATCGCTCCTCGTTTGGTGAGTCGATTTCCTGCTTCGAGCAGGTATATCCGGCACAGGCCGAAGGCGTCGAGGAACGTGACCTGCACGTTGTCGTCACGGACCGCGTATGCCCTCCGGGCGGCGCCGACGAGCTCTCGGAACCGGCGCTCATCGTTCTGCTCGGCGAGCCTGGAGGCGATCGCATCCACGAGTCGATCAGCACGTTGATCGGGCTGTTCTCCGGCTTGCGGTCCTGCACGCGCAGCCGCGAGGACCGCCGGCAGCAGGCGCTCGGGCTGCTCGCCCAGTGCCGGCACGATGAACTCGTACCGGCCTGCTATCCCATGGCCGAACCGCGAGAGATAGCGAGCGAATTCCTCCGCGAAGGGACGGCATTCCGATTGGAGTAGCGTCAGTCCATCCGTCATCGACCGCGCCGCCGCGCGGTCCACCAGATCCGGCTCGCTGTGCAGGAGGGCAGCCACATCACGCAATACCCGCGCGGGCGTGCTCGATGCGGGCGAGCTGCCCTGAACCAGTTCGTCGGTGCGGATACCTTCGGCCGCGGGTCGCGTGTTCAGGAACTGGTCCAGGGCGAACAACGGGATCGAGATAGCGCCGTGCAGGAGGAAGTGAACCGTCACCCACCGGCCGGTCTGCTCGATCAGCCGGCTGATATGATCGGCAAGCTCATCGTCGGTCAGATCCGCGAGCCGGGCCTCGCGCAACCGCCGTTGCTCGGCCACGATCGCCGGCCGCCAGGACATGTGCCAGCGCCGCAGCAATGTCGAACCATGGTCGTCGCGCACCCGGCGCATCGCCGTCCGCACGCGCCGAACCACGGCAGGATGCAACCACCAGAAGCGCAATGCGATCCTGGTGAACCAGGCCGGCGGCACGAACGGCAACCCAACCGGCATCACCCGCGTAAAGGTATAGCCATCACGCAGCCGCATCTCGATGCCGGCCGGCAACATCCCGAACTCGCGGAACGTCACCCGCAGCGCCTCCTCCATCCAGCGCGGGTAGACCGACCCGAACGATGGGGTCAGCGGCAACGGCGTATGACTGGCGTCCCATTCCCACTCAGGGATCGTCGAGGTTTCAGGCATCAGGAGTTGGGTGCATGTGTTGCCTCATCCGAGCGTTGGGGTGTGGCGGATATCCTTGATTGATTGATTGTACAAGAGCCAACCTCCAGCCCAACTCGCCCAATTACCTGACACCTGTCCCTCTCGACTGCCGTATACTGATGAAGTCATGACACACCCCGACGACCCCACGCTCGTTCTTCTCGATGGTCACGGCATCATCTTTCGGGCGTTCTTCGCCCAGCGGGATAATCCGCTCAGTGTACGCCGCACCGGCGAGCTGACCTCCGCCGTGTTCGGATTCACCAACACGTTGCTCAAGGTGATCGCGGACCTGAAGCCGACGCACATCGCCGTGACAATGGACCGGGCGGCGCCGACCTTCCGGCATCAGGCGGATGTCGCATACAAGGCGAACCGAGCGGCGATGCCGGACGAGCTTCGGTCCCAGATCTTCCGCGTTCGCCAGATGATCGATGCCTTCAACATACCCGTCTACGAGGCGGATGGCTTCGAGGCCGTCGACTTGCTCGGCACCCTCG
>JBFXAN010000279.1:0-5279 GCA_050184225.1 Dehalococcoidia bacterium
GTCAAGGTATCGACCACGAGGAAGCGCTCGAACGACTGCGTTTCATGCAGGCTGTCGAGGTCGGATTTCGACAGCTTGACACGGGCCAGTCTGTCAGCCAGGAAGAGGTAGAGCGACGGCTGGCCCGATGGTTGAAGTAAGCTGGTCACCCAGGGCAGCTCAAGAACCCTCAACCTCCCGGACGACTAACGAGCGTCGCCGCCTCATTACTGCATCGATTCGGCGGGTGGACGATGGACGCTGATACCGATCCTTCCTGCGTCGACCATACCAGCGCTGCCCACGAGGCGCTCGCCCGCGGCACCTGGGAACTTGCTCGTTCGTGGTTCGAAGAGGCGCTGGCCCGCGAGGAGACACCGGCCGCGCTCGAAGGTCTGGGGCTGGCGGCCTGGTGGGGAAGCGACGCAGCTACGGCCTTCGACGCCCACGGACGCGCCTATCGTCTGTATCGGGCGATCGGCGATCGGCGTGGTGCCGCGCGCATGGCGACCATGCAGGCGTTCGACCACTTCTCATTTCGTGGGGAGTATGCCATCTGCAACGGCTGGTTCCAGCGCGCCCACCGACTGCTGGATGGACTCGACCCATGTCCGGAGCACGCGCTCCTGGCGATCTGGGAGGGGTATGTCGCGCTCGCGCACCGGCATGACACGGACGCGGTACGACGGCTCAGCGAACAGGCCACGACTATCGCCCGGTTAGTCGGCGCGACCGATCTGGAGATGCTGGCGCTCGCCCTGGAAGGTCTCGGACTGGTCGGTGCGGGCGAGGTCGACGAAGGTATGCGTCGCCTGGACGAAGCCGCCGCAGCGGCGGTGGCCGGGGAGTTGAGCGACTTCGATGCGATCGGCACGATCTTCTGCTTTCTGATCAGTGCCTGCGAGCAGGTCGGCGATTACGACCGTGCTGTCCAGTGGTGTGCGACGGTGACACGCGTAACCGCACGCTGGTCCGAGCGGCTGCTGTTCTCTCTCTGCCGTACGCACTACGCGGGCGTACTGATCTGGCGCGGTGCCTGGCCGGAGGCAGAGGCTGAGCTGGTCACCGCAACCAACGATCTGGCAGCGGTCCATCCAGCGATGGCCGCCGAAGCGATCGCCCGGCTGGCCGAGCTGCGGCGCCGCCAGGGCCGGCCGGTGGAGGCGGCCGCGCTCTTTCGTCAGGTTGAGTCACAACCGTTGCGACGGCTCGCGGGCCGCTTCACGTTGCTCGGACGCGCCGCGCTGGCGCTCGACGAGGCTGACCTGTTGACGGCCGACGACTTGGTCGAGCGATTCCTGCGAGGTGTCCAGCATGACGATCGCATGGAACGAGCGTCCGGCCTGGAACTGCGGATCCGCGTGCACATCGCCACAGGCGACCACGCCGGCGCGGCCGTCGCGCTAGAGGAACTGCGCTCGGTTGCCGGCAGCGGGGCGACGGATCCGCTGCGTGGGCCGGTCCTGTGCTCCGAGGGCTTGGTTGCGACGGCTGCCATGGACCACGAAACCGCCCGCCACCGGTTCGAGGATGCGGTCGATGTATTCGAGCGGAGCGGGACGCCGTTCGAGGCGGCTCGGGCGCGGGTGGAGCTTGCGTGCGTGCTCGCCAAACTCGGCCGCCCGCAGGCCGCCCGGACGGAGGCAATGACGGCGAAGGACTCGCTCCAACGGCTGGGTGCGGTACGGGAGGCAGAGCGCGCGGTGGCTCTCCTGCGCTCGCTCGAAGAGCCGGCACACGGAGCGATCGGCGATGCATTCGATCCGGTCGGCCTGACACCGCGAGAGTGCGAGGTGCTCCGTCTGGTCGCCGCCGGTAGGAGCAATCAGGAGATTGCGGAGGAGCTTGTCGTCAGTACCCGGACTGTAGAACGTCACATCTCCACGATCTATGAGAAGCTCGGCGCCAATGGCCGGGTCGCCCGCGCCGTCGCAACGGCCTACGCCGTCAATCACGGCATCGCATAGCCAATTCCCTCTCAACCCTACGTGTCCACCGCCATATTCGGCACGCGTTGTCCGATCCAAGGTTACGTGCCGGCACGCATGGCAACCCACGCCCGCCGCCTTATGGTGAAGTGCGCCGGGATTCGCCGGACGCCGGCAGTCCATACCGGTCCCCGGCGATCCCCGGCGCATGACCTGTGGCGGAACGATCGGACGTGGGAGGGCATGATGACGACGCAGATTCGACCACGAGATCACTTCGAATTGCACGCTGACACGGACGCGGGTAGACGGCTGGAAGCCCTCTGCGAAGCACACGCCGTGGACTTCGCCGCACGGTCGGCGCAGTATGACCGCGATGGGACGTTTCCGTTCGAGAACATCGCGGAACTGCAGCGGAGCGGCGTGATGGCGGCCTGCGTGCCCGAGGAACTGGGCGGCATGGGCATCACGTCGCTCCATGACCTGGCGATCGGCATCAACCGGCTGGCCCGTGGCGACGGCTCGACGGCCCTCGCCGTGAACATGCACAGCAATGTACCGTGGCTGCTCTCCCCCGTGTGGCAGGCGGCGGCCGCGGCGGGAGATGCAGCGGCGGCTCCGCTGGAGGAGTTGCTGCGCGCGATCGGCGCCGGGCAGTTGGTGATCGCCGCCGCATTTTCCGAGGCCGGGACCGACATGCTCCATCCGCTGCTGACGGGCACGCGCACGGACGGCGGCTGGTCGCTCGCGGGGAGGAAGACCTTTGGCACGGCGGCGATGGCAGCCCAGCTCGTGTTCGTCACCTTCCGCGCGCCCGGCTCAGACGGCTCGATGCGGACCCTGGCGACGATGGTTCCCGTGGGCACGCCGGGAATGGCGATCCTCGACGGTTGGGATGCACTGGGTATGCGGGCGACGGCGAGCAATGACATCGACTTTCACGACTGCCTGGTGCCGGAGAACGGCGTTACGGATCTCGGGACGTGGGGTGAGTGGAGCCGGCTCTGGCTCGTCGGCATCATCTCCAACCATCTCGGGCTTGTCGCGGCCTTCCTCGGTATCGCGGAGACGGCGCGTGACCTCGCGATCGACCAGGTTACGAGCCGGAGAAAGGGGCCGAGCGATCGGCTGCTGGCCGAGCGGTCCGGGGTTCAGCACATCGTCGCCGAGAACGAGATCGACCTGGCTGCCTGTCGGGCGGCGCTTGCACGTACGGCGCAGACGGCGGACATGTACTTTGCGGGGAACCCTGATCCGGGCGAACCGCTCGACGCACTGCAAGAACTGATGAAGGACTTTCAGTGCACCAAAACGCTGGTCACACTCAGGGCGGTGGAAATCGTCAATCGGGCGATGACGCTCTCCGGTGGCGCCGGCTATCTGGCCAGCAGCCGTCTGGCGCAACTGTATCGGGATGTCCGCGCCGGTCCGTTCATGCAACCGTTCTCGCCCTACGAAGCCTTTGAGTACATCGGCAAGGTCACGCTCGGCTTGGAGCCGACGCTGGATGTGTGAGCGGACTGCGAGATCCTTCGCTGTCGCTCAGGATGACACCGGCGCTGGGGCGCTCTGCGCGGCACTATTGGGCGCCCTAGAGCGCAGCCTTTACTTTCTCGGCGAGGGTGGCGGTGAAGCCGGACGTGGCGGCGATCTCATCGATGCTGGCCTCGCGGACGCCGCGGACAGAACCGAATTTCTTGATCAGTGCCTTCTTCCGGCTGGGGCCGATACCGGGGATCTCGTCGAGGGCGGAGCGGACGCCCTGTTTGCCGCGGATGCTGCGGTGGAAGGTGATCGCAAAGCGATGCGCCTCGTCGCGGATGCGCTGGACCAGATACAGCCCTTCCGAGTTGCGCGGGAGGATCACCGGTTCGGAGACATCCTTGACGAAGATTTCCTCATTCTCCTTCGCCAGGCCGACGGTGGGGATGTCGTGGACGCCGACATCGCGCATCGCGTCGAGCGCGGCGCTGAGCTGACCTTTGCCCCCGTCGATGATGACAAGGTCGGGCCGCGCGCCCCAGGCCCGGTCTTTCTCCGACGCATCAGGATTGGTTTCGAGGTCTTTGGCCCGCTTGAAGCGGCGGCGCATCACCTCGGCGTGGCTGGCGAAGTCGTTGGCACCTTCGACCGTCTTGATCTTGAAGCGGCGATACTCCTGCGGCTTGGCGTGACCATCGATGAAGACGACCATACTCGCGACGGAGTTGGTGCCCTGGGTGTTGGAGATGTCGTAGCACTCGATCCGGTGGGGCGGCTCGGGCAGGTCGAGCGCCTCTTGCAGCTGTTCGAGGGCGGCGCCGGTCTTGCCTTTGTCCGCGAGCCACTTGACGCGCATCATGTGGAGCGCCTCGCGGGCGTTCTCGTTGGCGAGATCGATCAGGCGTCTGCGCTCGCCGCGCTGGGGGACGCTGATCGTTACCTGCTTGCCCTTCTTGCCGGAGAGCCAGAGCATGATCAGCGATGTCTCGTCCGACTGTGCCGGAAGGAGGATGTCCTTCGGGATGTAGACCGCCGACTCGTAGAACTGTTCGAGAAAGCTCGCCAGCACGGACTCGTCAGATTCGTCTTTGACGCCATGGACGAGGAAGTGGTCGCGTCCCGTCACCTTGGTACCGCGCACGAAGAAGACCTGGACGCATGCTTCATCATCCTGGCGGGCGAGCCCGAAGACATCCATCTCCGTCGGCCGGGTGGTCGCCATCTGCTGACGCTCGGTGACGCGCTTCACCGCCTCGATCTGATCGCGAAATTGGGCGGCGCGTTCATAGTCAAACTGCTCGGCCGCTTCCTGCATCTTGTCGGTGATGTCGTCGAGCACTTCTTCGGTGCGGCCTTCGAGGAAGAGGATCACCTGTCGGATGACGGCGTCGTACTCCTCTTTGGTGCAGTACGAGGTGCAAGGCGCGATGCAGCGCTTGATGTAGTAATCGAGACAGGGGCGGGCATCCGTGCCAGTGATCTCCTTCGTGCACGAGCGCCAGGGAAAGAGCTTGTTGACCAGGTCGAGCGTGGTCCGCACGGAGGCGGAGCTGGCGAAGGGGCCAAAGTAGCGGGCGCCATCGTCTTCGACCTTGCGGGTGATATAGACCCGCGGCCAGGGGTCGTTGAGATCGACCTTGAGATACGGGTAGTGCTTATCGTCCTTCAGCCGGATGTTGTAGTGGGGCTGGTATTGCTTGACGAGCGTCGCCTCAAGGATGAGCGCTTCCTGCTCCGACCCGGTGACGATGTACTCGAAGTCGGTAACCTGTTGCACCAGCCGTTGTGTCTTCGGCTCGAGGCTGCGGGGCGCGCCGAAATACGACCGCACACGGTTCTTCAGTGACGCCGCCTTGCCGACGTAGATCACGTCACCTTTGGCATTGCGCA
>JBFXAN010000280.1:0-5274 GCA_050184225.1 Dehalococcoidia bacterium
CTCCGCATTCCGCTCCAACCAGCGGGTCGCCGTGTCCATCATCTCGAACAACTCACGACCCGAGAGCGCGGCAACATTCGTCGAATTCGTCACAGATGTCTCCAGGAGAACCCCTCCCCCGACCCCACCCCCCGCTGCCGCGCGGAGCGGGGTGCCTCGCGGGGTCTGGGGTGCCAACATGAACCAGCCCACTGCCAGCCTGCCGCGAGGATGACGCTGGTGGCATCGCCCAGCCCAGTGCACCCCGCTCCGCGCGGCAGCGGGGGGAGGGGCCGGGGGAGGGGTTCGTTTCTCACTTCCCTCCAAACCGCCCCTCATGGTACGCTGCACGATGGTATTTCACCAATCGCCCCGATTGGGCGAAGCAAAGGATTCATACCGTGGCAGTCTGTCAAACCTGCGGCAAGCACACCATGTTCGGCCGCAACATCCGCCACAAGGCGTCCGGCCGCTGGCAGCGCAAGGCGCACAAGACCAGCCGGACCTTTGAGCCAAACATTCACAAGCTGCGCGTCGTGCAGAACGGTCAGACCGTCCGCATGAACATTTGCACCCGCTGCCTCCGCACGCAGACGAAATCAACCGTCTAGCGCGGCGTTGTGGTTTCGCTCACAACCGGCCCCATCGGCGGCGATGGGGCTTTTTCTCGTCCCGCCAATCCACGCGGGCGTCATCGGGGAGATAGTGTCTTGGAACGACCGTGGAAGGAGCCTACCACCATGAATGAGGTTGCCGTCATCCGCGCGATCTTCCGCTATCCGGTCAAGTCGATGCGGGGCGAGGAACTTCCCGAAGCGGAGCTCACATTGCAGGGCTTCCCCTTCGATCGCCAGTACGCCTTTGTTCAGGCGAATTCCCGCAGCATCTTCCCGTGGCTGACCGGCCGTGAGTATGCCGGCCTCCTTCGCTACCGTGCTCGGGTTGAGGTTTCCGACGCGGGCCGGCCGGATGTTGTCGTGGTCGACCCCGATGGCGACACGATCGCGGTGCATCACGACGCGTTGCGTCTCGCCCTCGAAGAACGCTCCGGCCGCCCCCTGTTTCTGCTGCGTGACTATCGCGGCAGTCAAGATGCCGCTCAGGTATCGCTGATCGGTGATGCCTCGATCGCCCAGATCGGTGCGGAGTGCGGCACGCCGGTCGAGCCATCCCGCTTCCGTGCCAACCTCTACCTGGAGACGATCTCCGGCGCCCCGTTCGAAGAGGACGGCTGGGTCGGCTCCATCCTCCGGATCGGTGACACCGCCCGCATCGCCATCACGGAGCAAGACAAGCGCTGCGCGATGATCACCCTCCATCCGGAAACCGGCGAGGCTCGCACAGAAGTCCTCACGGCCGTCGCCCGGAACCACAACACGATGGCCGGCATCTACGGTTCCGTCCTCACACCCGGACCGATCCGCCCCGGCGACGCGGTCCGGGTCGAGTCGAGTTAGAGGTAAGCAATGCGAACCCTTGAAGTCCGGCGTCACACGATGCGTATCCAGCCCGGCAAACACCTCTCCCAGGCCGGCGTTGACCTCGCTCGACAGACCGGTGCGTCGATCGGGCCGTTCGACCGCGTGATCACGAGCAAGCTCCCCCGTGCCTTCGAGACGGCGATCGCGATGGGCTTCGCCGTCGATGACCAGATCGGCTTGCTCGGGTCGATCAGCGACGCGGTGAGCGATGAGTTCGATTGGACCCACGGCTTCCCTGCTGTGACCGCTGCTGTGCGCAAGGGAGACGAAACCGCGCGCTACGCCACGAAGCTGGCTCGGCGATGGCACAGCGTGGTCGCGGGATTGCCGGAGGGAAGCCGGACGCTGATGATCTCCCATGGCGGCATCGTCGAGGCGGGTGCGGCCGGCTGCCTGCCGGCCGCCGATCATGCTGCCTGGGGACGCGCGCTCGACTACTGTGAGGGCATCCGCTTGCGGCATGACGGCGCCGGGTTCACCGACATCGAGATCATCCGCTTGACCGACACCCCGATCGACGGCCGCATCATCCGCTATCCACCGCCGCGTTAGCCCCCGATCTCATCCCCTTGCCGGACAACGACCGACGGCTGATACTGAATCCGGCGTAATCCTTTACTCAACCGACCGCCCGCTCACTCCGGTTTCGTGCGGGCCGCCGGCATAGGGCCGCGGAGCGTCACCGGCACGCGCGCCGTCCGGACCACCGGAGGAAGCATGACCACGATACTCGATGTGGCGCGGCTCGCCGACGTATCGATCGCCACCGTCTCCCGCGTCATCAACGACGACCCCGCCGTCCGGCCCACCACCCGCCGCACGGTCGAGGCCGCCATCGCTCAGCTCGACTACCGGCCCAACGCCGCCGCCCGCAGCCTCCGGCTCGCCCGTAGCAACACGCTCGGCCTGATCGTCAGCGACCTGGCCAACCCGATCTATATGGAAGTTGTTCACGGTATCGAGTCGGTCGCCCGCGCGCACGGCTATTCCCTGTTTCTCTGTGATGGCGGCGATGACCCGGAGGCCGAGAACACGCATCTCGAACGACTCTACGAGCGGCGGGTCGATGGCGTCATCCTCTACTCGGTTGGCCGGCAGCCGCCCGCTGTTGCTCGGTTCAAAACGAGCAAGACGCCCGTCGTCGCGATGGGGCCATCGGCCTACCGGTGCGATCTCCCCGGCGTCATGATCGACGAGCCGAAGGCAACGGTCGCCGCGATCCATCGGTTACTCGCCCTCGGTCACGAGCGCATCGGCGTGATCAACCGCGACGTACCACCCGGCCGCTACCGCTATCGCACCAACCCGATCGCGCAGGAGCTCGCCGCGGCAGGGTTCCCCGACCAGCCGGCGGTCGTCGATGCCACCTCCGAGGAGCACTGCCGCGAACTGACGCGGTCGCTGCTGTCTCAATCCCGACCGCCGACCGCGCTGGTGGTGCTGACACACTCACTCACGCCGCACGTCCTGCACGCGGTCTATGATGCCGGCCGTTGCGTTCCCGATGACCTCTCCGTCATCGCCTACGGAGATTCGGCCTGGGCTACCGTCAACCGTCCGCCGCTGTCCGTGGTCAGCATCGACTACCAGGCGTGGGGACGCGAAACCGCCGAGATGCTGCTCCGTTGCATCGTCGCGCCCGACGAGGAACCCCCGAAAACCCTCCGGGCGGCACAGTTCATCGAGCGGGCATCGATCGGCCCCGCTCGATAGCCCGAATCAGATCTTCGAGATAAACACCGTCGCCAGGCTGAGGAAGATAAAGAAGCCGAACACATCCGTCACCATCGTCGTGAACACCGACGACGCCAGCGCCGGATCGACCCGCAAGGAGCGGAGCGTCAGGGGCACACACACCCCCGCCGATGTCGCGGCCAGCAGGTTCAGGAGCAACGCCGCGCCGACAACCAAGCCGAGCGTCGAGTTGCCGGTGACGAGCGTCACGACGAACGCCAGCACCGTGCCGATCGCCAGTCCCATCGTCAGACCGACCAGCACCTCCTTGCGCCAGGCGACGAAGATGTCACGCGGCGAGATATCACCCAGCGCCATCCCTCGCACCAGGATCGTCAGCGTCTGCGTGCCCGCGTTGCCGCCGATGCCCGCGACGATCGGCATCAACGCCGCCAGGATCGCGTGCTCGGCGATCGTCCCCTCGAACATCGCCACGGTCGTCGCCGCGACGAAGGCCGTGCCCATGTTGATATACAGCCAGGGCAGTCGCCGGCGCACAGACGACGGCACCGAGCGGAAGATGCTCTCTTCCCCCTGGATGCCGGCCAGCCGGTACATGTCCTCCGTCGCCTCCTCCTCGACGACATCGATCAGGTCATCCACGGTGAGCACGCCGATCAACCGGTCATCGGCGTCGACCACCGGCAGCGCCAGCAGATCGTAGTGCGAGATCAGGCGGGCGCACTCCTCCTGATCCGTATCCTCCCGCACGCGATGGACATCCGCCCGCATGATTGTCGCCACGCGGGTGAGCGGGTCGGCGACGATCAAGTCACGAATGCCGAGCACGCCCCGGAGGCGGCCCTGCGCGTCGGTCACGTAGAGGTAGTAGGAGGTATCCGCATCCGGCTTCAGCCGCCGCAGCTCGCCGATCGCCTGCTGCGCGGTCATCCCCTCGCGCAGCGAGACGAAACCGCGCGTCATCAGACCGCCGGCGCTGTCCTCTTCGTGATCGAGCAGCGGCGCAACGTCGTCCGCGTCCGTCATTCGCGCCAGCACCGCCCGCGCCTGCGCCGGCTCCATGTCCTGCAACAGGTCGGCGGCGTCGTCGTCTTCCATCAGGTCGAGCGCGGGCGCCAGTTGACCGGGACTCAGGTCTTCGACCAGTTCACTTCGATTTTCAGACTCGAGGTATTCGAGCACCGCCGCGAGCTGACTCGGCGTCAACGCCTCAACCAGCCGGCGCTGGTCATCCTCGTCCAGCTCGATCACCACGTCGGCCTGATCGGCGGGATGGAGTCCGGCCAACAGCATCACGGCCGCCGGCAGCTGCCCCCGCTCGATCAGGTCGGTAACACGCCCGGCAACACCCACAATCTGTTCATCGGCAGTCGTCATGGCGCGAGTGTATCGCGCCAAACGCTTTGAGCATCGAGCGCATCCGTCACACTTTTGCCACGCCATTGGCAAGGTCCGTTATGCAGCCTAAAGTGTGTTTGCCTACACTAAGAGCAGTTCGCGGTGTTCCAACACCAATTCGATGGGTCTGGGCACTTGGATAGTCACCCCCGCGTGCTCGTCGCACACCGGCGCGCGCCTATTCAACGCATGATTCGCACTAATCTCGAGGCCGATGGCCTCGTGGTCGCCACCGCATCCACTCCCGCCGCCTGTCTCGCGGATCTGCAGTCGACGATCGTCAGCACCCTGGTACTCGACGCCGAACTAATCCGCGACGATGGTGACGACGGCTCCGCGTTGCTCCGTTATCTGATCGACAGCTACACGCCGACCTTGCTCATCTCCTGGGATCCGAGCGATCGACTGCTCGCCCGCAGCCTCCACGGCGCCCCATTCATCAGCCGTCCCGACAACATCGAGCTCATCACCGACTGGGTGCAACGCCTCCTCGCCACCCCAGTTTGGGCGTAGCAAAGACGGCCCTCACCCCCGACCCCTCCTCCCGCCGGTGCGGGAGAGGGGAGCCTCACGCAACCGTGAACGCCACCAGACACCTTAGGCGACTGATGTGAGTTCACTCGAGATCGACGCCTGCCTGCTGCCAGACGGCGCGAAACGTGAGCGCGGCGAGCTTGGCCATCACGCGGGTGAGCAAGCCGTGGAAGGTCTTGGCGCGATG
>JBFXAN010000281.1:0-5260 GCA_050184225.1 Dehalococcoidia bacterium
CACGCGGCCGCGACGCCAGAGATCTACCCGTCCCCGACAAAGACCACGGCGAAGTAGTAGGTGTTGTCCAGTCTGGCAACACCAATGCCAACGTGGTCGAAGTGTGGGTCGAGCATATTGGAGCGATGGCTGTCGCTGGCCATCAAGGCGACATGGATGACTTCGACGACCTGATCGGCCGCCTCATCGCTTCGCGCGATATTCTCACCCATGCGGTCGTACGGAACGCCGGTCGCGTGAAGGAGCGCTTCGGCGCCGCTACCGGCAATGGAGTGGGACAGCGTATCCGTCGCGGCCATATCCAGTGCCCGCGAGGCGGCGACAATATCCAGATCCGGCGCTTCTTCCAGCGGAGCCAGCCCGTTCGCGGACCGCTCCGCATTGAGAAGTGCCAACGCTTCTTCCGCGAGCTCTATCCCGACGGACTCCGCATCGGCAGCGAATACCGGGGATGGCACGCGGGACGTCGGCCCTGCCAGGAGGCTGACGGTGATCAGCACGATGGCAGCGCCGGCGATCAGGGGAGGGGGCATGCCCGCCGCACGCGGGCTCCACCTGGTCGAGTCCGGCCCCGTCGTGTCGTCGGTCGCCTGCCGCGACGCCGACACACGGTTCCGGTGTGCAGATTGTGAAATTCGAAGCACCTCCGACGGTATGATGGGTGCTGCCGGCGGTTACTCGGCAGGGGGGCTCACCATTACGTCGGTGCAAGTGGTAACCGCCGCGCAAGCATGATCTTGATAGCAAAGCAGCGGTTGCCGGCCAACCCATTCATCGCGAAAAAGCGCCGATAGAGACATCTCGCCAGGAGATTGAAAGCTTCGTCACATATCCGTCTCGGAGCTACCCTTCGACCACGTCACCGGTGACGGGGTCGACCCGCACGCCCTTCGCCTCCGCCCAGTCGATTGCTCGCTGGATTTCCTCGTCGGCGCCGCTCAGCTCGAGGATCACCCAGCCGACCCGTGCGTCGACATCGGCCATGCGAATGTTTGTCACGACATCAAATTCCCGGCCCATCTGATAGATGATCGGTTCCTGGATCAACGTCTCGGGAAATGTGAGGCGGATGCGACGCAGCGCCACGGTGAACCTCCGGCGGGTGGAAAATGCAGCGTGCAGCCCGTCACCCGACGATACCGCATGCCATGGTTAGGTTGGTGCGGGCCGTCACGCAACGGCCGCCTCGCGCCGCGCCAGCAGCTTCTCCTCGAAGGAGTCCACCGTCGGCGTGATGTGCAGCGGCGCGATCACGTGGTCGGTCACCGCTTCCTGCGTCTTCAGTCCGCCGCCGGTGATGAAGGCGACCGTCGTCTCGTCCGGGTCGATCGCGCCCGACTCCGCCAGCCGCTTCAACGACGCGGTGACGACGCCGCCCGCTGTCTCGGCGAAGACGCCCTCCGTCTCGGCGAGCAGCTTGATCCCCTCGATCACCTCGTCGTCGGTCACCGCCGGGCAGTGGCCGCCCGTGTCACGCATGATCACCAGCGCGTAATAGCCATCCGCCGGGTTGCCGATCGCCAGCGACTTGGCGATCGTATTCGGCTTCACCGGCCGGAAGTTGAGCGACCCGGCGGCATGCGCGGCGGCGACGGGCGAGCAGCCCTCCGCCTGCGCGCCGGACATGCGCACGCGCGGCTCGTCGATCAGGCCAACCTTCGCCAGTTCGTTGAACCCCTTGTGGATCTTGGTAAAGAGCGAGCCGGAGGCGATCGGCGCGACGACATGATCCGGCGCCTGCCAGCCGAGCTGCTCCGCGACCTCGAAGGCGAGCGTCTTGCTGCCCTCCGAGTAGTACGGCCGCACGTTGATGTTGACGAAGGCCCAGCCGTACTTGTCGCCCAGTTCCGCACAGAGCCGGTTCACCTGGTCGTAGTTGCCGTCCACGGCGACGAGCGTCGGCGCGTAGATCGCCGAGCCGAGTACCTTGCCCGACTCCAGGTCAGAAGGAATAAAGACGAACGACTTCATCCCGGCGTGGGCGGCGTGGGCGGCGACGCTGTTGGCGAGGTTGCCCGTGCTGGCGCAGGCGAGCGTGTCAAAGCCGAACTCACGCGCCTTCGTGCTGGCGATGGAGACGACGCGATCCTTGAACGACCAGGTCGGATTGAGCGTGTCGTTCTTGATGTAGAGCTTGTTCAGCCCCAGTCGCTTGCCCAAGTTCGTCGCCCGCAGCAATGGGGTGAAACCAGCATGCAGATCGACCCGCTGGTCGGCATCGACAGGGAGCAGATCGGCGTAGCGCCAGAGCGAGGCCGGCCCTGCCTCGATCCGCTGCCGGCTGATCTGCTGCTTGATGGCGTCGTAGTCATACGCCACCTCGACCGGACCGAAACAGAACTCACAGACGTGCCGCGGCGCGATCGCATACTCCCGCGAACACTCCCGACACCGCAACGCGCGTGCAAAGGTCATGGCGGCTCACTCCGTTCGGCGGCAATGGGCAATGGGCAGCCGGCAATGGAGAAGACGCGCCAATCGCTCGTCTCTCGCCCCACTGCCCATTGTCCATTGCCGACTGCCCACAAAAATACCTCTCCGACACAACGAAGAGGTAACGACCGGCGCGCGCCGGGATCGCTACCTCTTATCGTCCCCGGCTGACGGGCCGGGGCGGCATTGGCACCGTCATCCTTCGCAGGACCGGTTGCCGGGCTTCACAGGGCCGTCTCCCTCCACCCTCTGGATAAGAGGTGTGCGATATTCAATTGTTCGTTTCAGCCTATCAATCGATGACAGCGCCGTCAACGCGCTTCGTCTTCATGTCTTCATTGACTTTTGGTCTTCTGGGCAGAGGCCGAACAGATCCTTGGGGAGTGCAACCCCACTTCCCGCGACTCGGCGTCTACCTGACAAGATTGTGGTCGCCCTGATCAAACCGTGGCCAAACGCCACTCTGGCGTGCCGTGCTAGAGTGGTTGCACGGAGCACGTGAATCTATCGGCGATTACGGAGAGGATATCCCGGAATGCGGCCTCAAGGTCCGATGAGCCACGGCGAGGCAATGGATCGTCGCGCACGCGAGGTACTTGAATCGGTCATTGAAGACCAAAGATTCATGGACGCGATTCGCGAAGGGGTTGCAGCGAGCCTCCGAGGAGAACGCGGCGTACCGCTGAAGGAGTTGCAGGCAGCAGAACGAAGCGAGCGGCCACGATAGCGCATGTTTGAAGCGATCTTGCTTGGCCAGTCGCGCGCACAGCGGTCGGCCCTATCCGCAGTGGAACGTGACGAGGTCGACCGACTGATCGGCCTGATCGAGTTAGATCCATGGATCGATGGGGTGCACAAGTTCAGCATGGTGTTCGAGCCAATCGTGCTCACGGTATACGACAATCGGCTCTGGCAGATCGCTTATCGGGTCGTGGACAACCGTTTCGTGGAGACCTACGGCATCAGACGGCTCAAATAGAGCAACACTTCACTGTTCAATCTTCATAGCCCATCTGCCGGCGCATATCATCGATCTCACCTCGGGTGAATCGCCGGTAGCCGCTCGGCAGCCGGATCGTGTGGACCAGCCCCTTGTCTGCCCACGCCCGCAGCGTGCCGACTGATACGCCCAGCATCTCGGCAGCCCTGCCGATCGAGAGCAGCTTGTCGTCGCCTGGCTCGGATATGTCCGCCACGTGTCTCTTCCTCCGTCACTCATCGGACCGTATCAACTACCGGAGACTTCGACAAGGTCTAAGCGTCTCTTGTAGACTTTTCCCGGAGACTTTGCTATACTTTGGTAGCATCGGGATCGACTGGTGACTCCGAGTGGGAGGGCGAAACGGCCCTCTAGCAGGGATATTGAGGAGAACAAACGATGGTGAATGGAACGAACGGTTTGCAGCTGGCCGGCCTGGTGTTCATGCCGTCGCAGCAGATGGATGCCCGCGCCGAGTTGCAGGCGTGGGAGGTCGCGATTACCGATCTGGATCAGGCGCTGGCCGATCTGGCCGGCGCGCGCGCGATGATCGACGCCGAGTCGAATCTGCTCGATCGGCTGGAAGCGAGCAGAGTGCTCTCGATCGAAGGACCGAACGCCGAAGCACGGAAGGCACGGCTCACCCTCGAACTGGCCGACGATGCCCGCTATCAGACACATCTGTCGGCCCTGCGCCAGGCACGGGAGCGGCTCGCCGATGCCGACCGCCGCGTCGCCGTCGCGCGGGAGCGATGCCGTCTGCTGCGGGCGGCGCTCACGGTTCAGGATCGGGCCGCGTAGGCCAACGCCGCCGAACAACAAACGATATCAACAACAAGCGGCAGGAGGACCGAATCACTGGTCCTCCTGCCGCTTTGCATCATCACAGTACGGCTGACGCAGCATGGGGTGATCCGGTGTCGCTCAAACGACGTGTGATGCTCCGGCCCTCGCGACCTTCTGAACGCTGCGCGCCCGGCTGAAGCAGCAGATCCCGTATCATGGCATCCCGACCACTGGATACGGGATCTCTCTGTCTGGAGCGTGGCCTGATGAAGTACGCGGCGATCATCGAATACATCCACGATGCGGAGAAAGTGCAGTCGATTCGACCGACGCATCGTGAGTATCTCGCGTCGCTCAAGGACCAGGGCCGGCTCGCCGCTTCCGGTCCCTTCACCGACGGCAGCGGCGCGCTGATCATCTACGAGGCGGATTCCGCCGAACAGGCCGAGGATCTGCTCCGGAACGACCCCTTTCACCAGGGCGGCGTGTTCGTCTCCTGGGCGATCCGGCCCTGGAACCAGGTGATGTAGCGACGATCGGAGCATGACGATGACGGCAGTACAGACCGCCCAGGCACGACTTGAGGCGCTGCTCGATCGCTTCATGGATGCCTGGGCGCGGCACGACCTCGACGCGGCGATGGCATGCATGGCCGATGACAGCCGCTACGACGAGTTCAACGGCGTGCGCTGGGAGGGGAAGGATGCCGTCCGTGAGGGCTTCCTCCCCCAGTTCCGCGGCGACTACGGCGACATCCAGTTCCTTGAAGAGGACCGCTTTATCGATGCCGGCGCCGGTCGAATCCTGGTCCGCTGGCTCTGTCGCTACGAGTGGAAGGGGACCGAACGCCGCTGGCGCGGCCTCGACATCCTCCATGTCCGCGACGGCCTGATCACGGAGAAGCTCACCTACGCCAAGACGGACCGGCCGCAGACGGAAACTACCTAACCCCCCGGCCCCCTTCCCTCGCAGGGAAGGGGGTGCCTAGTTCTACCGAGGGTGCCAGTATCTCGTTTGTTTGTGCGATGGCCAAACAGGTTCAGCCATCGCTGGAGAGGACTC
>JBFXAN010000282.1:0-5258 GCA_050184225.1 Dehalococcoidia bacterium
CTCCGGCAGCGGCCGGGCGGGACAGCCCGGCCGGCAGTAGATGCCGGTCGTGACGACGGCGCGGAACGAAGACCGATCCGCGGGGTAGCGTTCGGTGATGTACGCCTCCAGTTGGGCCGAGGTGAGTGTACGTCCCATCAGCTATACCTCCCGGTCGAGACGCAGCAGTGCGCCCCGCTGCATCGCCGGATCGATCGCCTCCCAGAATGCGTGCGTGTCGAGGTAGGCGATCTCCTCGACGATCAACCCGTCACGGAAGGTGAAGTGATCGACGCCGGTCCACTCCAGGCGCCGGCCGTTGATCGTAGCCGTCGATCGCATCTGCACAAACAAGCGTGCGCCACGCCCCGCCCATGACTCCGCCTTCCAGGTGAGATCGGGGAGGACGGCCTTGTTCAGATCATTGAGCTCGCCGATCCGGCTGCCGGGAATCCATCCACCAAGCGGTGGATAATACAGCCGGCCCGCGGGATCCCAGAGGTTCCGAAATGCCTCTCCTTCACGCCGGTCCCAAGCGGCCTGAAACCGGTCTACGAACTGCTCGAAGAATACCTCGTCCACGGTCAGATCCTCACGGATAGGAAGAATGCACGACCATCGTGTCACTGCCGCCCGCACGCTTCTGGCCATATCTGGACAGGCTGGCCGCCGGCGGGACGGTGGGCAGCGGATGCGCCTGCACCCAGTCATCGATCAGGCAGAAGAGTCCAATCAATTGGTCCCCGGTTGGATCGCCGTGTTGCGATGCACGGCGATCCAACCGGGGACGCGCTGTGTCATCTCCCACGTCAATCCACATCACGCGCCTTGCAGGGAAGGGGGAGTCCTACCCGCCGATGGCAGGTGAGGGGGATGGGCATCCCACAATCAATCGCAATACTGACAAGCCCTGGCAGACCAGGACTCCCCCTTCCCTGCGAGGGAAGGGGGTCGGGGGTTAGGTAGACCCCGCCGTTTGCTGCGACCGTCGCGGGAAGCCGAGTCGGAGCCGGAGCACCCGCTCGCGGCGGCGCTCGGCCTCCAGGTTCATGGATCGTCCCTTCAGCAGATCGCTCAGTGACACCATCCCGGCCAGTCGCCGCTCACTTCCGCGCTCCACGACGGGAAAGCGGGTGAGACCGGTTTCGGCCATCCGGTGTGCCACCGACCGCAGCGGTTCATCAGCATAGGCCACGACCGGCTCGGCTCGGATCAGATCCGCCAGACCTTGGGTCGCATCGCCATTGGACTGATCGTCGATCAGTCGGCGCACATCCCCACGGGTTGCGACACCGAGCAGATGGTTGTCGCTGTCCACCACCGGGTAGAGTCGCTGGCCGCGGTTGTCACGCTGGGAGTGGAGCCGTTGCGCAAGATCCTGCGGCGTCATCGTCGCGGGTAGCGCAGCGATGTTCGTGCGCATCACCTCGCGGACGAACAGGATCTCCAGCGGATCGACCGAGTATTCGCGGCTGAGATGATAGCCGCGCCGGGCGACCTTCTCGGTCAGGATCGACCGGCGCAACACGAGCACGGTGAATCCATCGGCGACGAACGCGCCGACGAGCAGGGGCATCAGCATGTTGATGTCGTGGGTCAGTTCGAGCGAGAAGACGATACCGGTGAGCGGCGCCCGCATCGTGCCGCCGAGGATCGCACCCATGCCAACGAGCGGCCAGAACCCCGCACCTTCATCCGGCAGGATGTTCCCGAACATCGCACCGAGCGCGGCGCCCATCATCAACAACGGCGCGAGCACGCCGCCGGAGGTCCCCGACCCCAGCGCCACCGCCCAGATCACCGACTTGACCAGCAACACGCCGAGAATGATGGTAGTTGCTGCATTTCCTTGGAGCAGATCCCCGATCACATCGTAGCCGACGCCGAGCGCTTCGGGAAAGATGAGGCCGCCGATGCCGACGATGACACCGCCAATCGCCGGCCACCACATCCAGTGGATCGGCAGCCGGTGGAAGGCGTCTTCCGCGGCATAGACCGCCGCCGTGAGCAAGGTGGACAGCCCGCCCGCCAGCAACCCAAGCAGCACGCAGCCGAGCAATCCCGCCGGCCCGACGAAATCGGGGTGTGGCGGCACCGGAAACAGCGGTCCTGCACCGATCAGGTAATGGCGGGCGCCGGCAGCCGTTGCGGCGGCGAGCGCCACCGGGATCAGGCTGCGCGGCTTCCACTCGAACAGCAGGAGCTCGACCGCGAGCAGCGTCGCCGCGACTGGCGCGGCGAAGGTGGCGGCCATGCCGCCGGCGGCCCCGGCGACCAACAGCGTTCGGCGTTCGGCGCTGGTGAGCCGCAGGAACTGCGCGAGCACCGATCCGACCGCACCACCCGTCAGGATGATCGGTCCCTCCGCGCCGAACGGACCGCCCGAGCCGATCGAGATCGCCGAGGAGACGGGTTTCAGCAGGGCGACACGCGGCTCGACGCGGCTGCCGTTGATCAGGATCGCTTCGAGTGCCTCCGGGATGCCGTGGCCACGAATTTTTTCCGAACCGTACCGCGCCATCAGTCCAATGATCAGGCCGCCAACCACGGGGACGAGGATGATCAAGAGCCCCAGATCGCTGCCTGCCGGCGACACGTCCGAGAAGCTCCACCGTTGATAGAAGAAGAGGTTGGTAAAGAGGCCGATCAGCCGCAGCAGCGCCAGCGCCACATACGCGCTGATCACACCGATGCCGATCGCCATTGCCGAGAGGAGCACAACCCGCTTATGGGTCGTGAAGTCCCCCAGCAATCCAGACGACTCATCGTGTCCGATGCGGCTCACCACCTGCTGCAGCCGCTGCCACAGCGTCCCCGCTGCCGGTGCGTGATCCCCTGTTCGGCCTTCGACCGCTACCTCTTGCATTCCACCGTCCTGTCAGGAAAGAGTTTGCGCACACGCGTCATTGCTGTTCGCGCGGCCATCGCCGATCAGCGCCTCCAGCGCTGCCATCAGCGCGGGGCCGGCCGATTGCAGTTCGTCGAGGTGATGGCGCGACAGATCGCGCAGCATCGCATCGCCGCTCGCGGTGAGATGGAGCTGGACCTGACGGCGGTCGGATTCAACCCGCTCCCGCCGGACCAATCCCCGATCGGCGAGCCGGTCGATCAGTTCCACGGCGCTGTGGTGCTGAATCTGGAGGCGTTCCGCGACATCACCGATCGTCGCCGAGCGGCCGTCCGGCATCCCTTTGACGGCGAGCAACAATTGATGTTGCTGCGGCTCGATGCCCGCGGCCCGAGCAGCTTCTTCGCTAAAGCGGACAAAGCGGCGGATCTGGTAGCGGACCTCGGCGAGGCGCCGGTAATCCGAGGGGGAGAGATCCGTCTCGCCCCTCGAACCGGCTTCGTGTGCGTCCATGATTCTAGTATATCGCCTTACGATATATTAAGAGAAGCTCACCAAACAGCGGACTCGACCCGCCGCAATTAGCCCATCCGCTTCAGCCGGCCGGTCTTCTTTGCCCAGCGTTCGGCGGCGTCGAAGATGGCAAGTCCGAGCGGCACGAGCACCGCGCCGGAGACGAGCAGGATGAGCAACTCCGGCCACAGGTCGACGACACTCTCGCCGTGCTGGATGGCGCCGCGAATGCCGTCGAGGATGTAGGTGAGCGGTGACAATCGCGAGAGCGTCTGCATCCACTCCGGCAACACTTCGGCGCGATAGTACACGCCGGAGACGAGCAGCAGGCTCACCTGAATCACCATCGTCATCTGCGATCCCCGCTCCGGATAGAGCAGCGGCAGCACGCCGGCGATGATCGCCAGCCCGGCCGCACTGATGCTGCCAAGCAGCAGCACCAGCAGCGCCGCACCCCAGTCCGCCTGGCTGAAGTCCACATCGCGGAAGAAAAGCAACGCGATCGCGCCGATCAGCACCGTCCGCACCGTGCCGTGCAGGATCGCGAAGATCACCATGCCGGCAAGATGCAGCGCCCGCGCCACCGGCGCCATCAGTGTGTGCTCGATCGTGCCCTCCCAGCGCTCCCAGCTCAGCACCATGCTGATGTCGTCGATCACGGCAGAAAGATAGGCCCAGGCGAGCGTGCCGAGCAGCAGGAACAGCACCAGTTCGTCAACCGCAGCAGCGTCCAACAGTTGCAACTCACCCGCCTCCTTGGCGATGAAGGTCACCGCGAGCGTGTTGACGACGCCGTAGACCAGCCAGACCACCTCCCACGCCCAGTAGCGTTTCCAGAGATTGGCCTGGCGCTCGACAAAGGCCCAGGTCAGGTTGGTGACGCCCATCGATCGGGCGGGCGTGGAACGAATCGCGCTAGCCATGGATCGATACCTCCCGCCGCTCGTCTTCCTCCTCGTCCTCCTCGATGCTGCGCCCGGTGATATCCATGAACACCGTCTCCAGCGTCACCTGATCGAGGCGCAACGACTGCTCGGCGGCGGTCCGCTCGCGCAGTTCCAGCGGCGTCCCCTCGGCAACGATCCGGCCGCCGGCGATGAAAGCGATCCGGTCGCAGAGGATCTCCGCCTCCTCCATATCGTGCGTCGTCAGCAGGATCGTCGTGTCGTGGTCGCGCCGCACCTCCTCGATAAACCGCTGCACGTCCCGCTTCGAGCGCGGGTCGAGGCCGGTGGTCGGCTCGTCGAGCAACATCAGCACCGGCGCCGTCAGGAACGCGCGGGCGACCGCGACCTTCTGCTGCTGGCCGCGCGAGAGGTTCGTCATCGGGTCGCGGCCGCGCTCCCGCTCCAGGCCGAGCCGCTCGAGGATCGCCGGCGCCTGCTCCATCACCTCATCCGGCGAGAGGCCGTAGACCCGCCCGAAAAAGCGCAGATTCTCTAGCGCCGACATCGAGCGAAAGAATGACGGATCGGCGGAGACGCGGTTGATCAGCCGGCGCACCGCCATCGCATCGCGCACCACATCCAGACCAAAGACGCCGATCGACCCGGAATCCGGCAGCAGCAGCGTGCTGATCATCCGGATCAGCGTCGACTTGCCCGAGCCGTTGGCGCCGAGCACGCCGTAGATCTCGTGCGGCCGGACAAAGAAGCTGACGTCATCGACGGCGGGAATCGGTGCCTTCCGCCGCCGGCGCAGCGACCAGCGCGAGGAGCCGCCGAAGCGCTTCGAAACATTTCGCACATCGAGAGGAAAGGACTCACGAACACCATCACGCATCACTACATCACTCCAGATCACGGGGGCAGATCGGATGGCACGACAAAAGGCCCACTACGCTCGCTGTCTCGTAGTGGGCGGAGTGCGCGCTGCAACAGGCGGGAGAACGGACTCAGGTGTCGCCGGTTGCGCTGGA
>JBFXAN010000283.1:0-5163 GCA_050184225.1 Dehalococcoidia bacterium
CGGCGTGATAGGCCTGGTCATCCGCCGAGAAGGTAAAGTTCGTGCCACAATCGGCACAGGTCAGGGTTCGGTCGGTGTATGCCACGCGACGACCTCCAATAAGGTATTGGCACACTTCGGTCATCGACGCGGAACAGGGAACGCAGTGCCCGGCGCCGGGGATCGTGAGGGAAGAACTACCAGAGATATCATACCACATGCCGCTCGATCATGTGAATCAGGTCGATGCGGCTCACCCATCGCATGTTGAGGCGAATCAATTGCCCATCAAAACCATCCTCTTCGACCTCGGCAACGTCGTGTGCCGCTTTGTGCCGGAGCGACGGCTTGACCTACTCGCGGTGCACAGTGGTCTGTCGCCGGAGGAGGTTCACACACGAATCTGGACGAGCGGCTTCAGCCGCGACTGTGACCTCGGCCGCTATACCGCGGCCGAGATGTTCGCAGAGGCAGCCCGGCGGCTTGGGTTGACCATCGATTATGTCGACTTTCGCGCCGCGTGGACTTCGGCCTTCGAGCCGGATCACGCCGTTCTCGAACTGGTCGATGCGGCCGCCGATCGATACCGGACCGCGCTGCTCACGGACAACCCGCTGCTGTTGGATGAGGCACTGCCCATTCTTTTGCCCGACGTGGCGCGACGGTTCGACCCGCGGCTCTTCTCCGCCGCGCTCGGCGTCTGCAAGCCCGACATCGAGATATTTCGTCGCGCGCTGGCACGGTTGGGCGAGCCGGCGGCGAACGTGCTCTTCGTGGACGACACGCCTGCCGCGGTCGATGGCGCCCGCGAGGCCGGTATAGAAGCGGTTCTCTTCATCGACGCGCCGTCGCTGGCCCTCGAGTTCAATCGACGGCTGCCGGATCGCAGTTCGCACGACGGTCCGGCAATGTCACGCTCCATTCCGGTCAGTCACGGGGAAGACCCAAGCCTCGCGTCGCAATGATGTTCCGTTGCACTTCGGACGTACCGCCGCGGATCGTCGCCGGCACCGCGCCGAGATAGCTGCGCGCATACGACCGCACGCCGCTGTCGCTGAGCAGCCCGCCGCGCAAACCGGTGCACCGCACCGCCGTCTGGGTCAACCGCTGCGACAGTTCCGAGTTGAACAGCTTCGCGGTCGATGCCTCGTAGTTGGGGATCTCACCGCGCGCCTGCATCGAGATGATCCGGAACGAGTACTGGAACATCACCTCGGTTTCGATGTACCGATCGGCCAGTTCATTTTGGACGGCGCGGGACTTCGCCAGCCGTCGCAGGACATCGTCGGAGCGGATCAGGTCGAGCAGCCGCAGCAGGGTTCGGCGGGCGGCGACCGCACCGGCGATGTTCGACCGCTCAAAGTCGAGCAGCGTCATGCCGACGTACCAGCCGCGGTTCAGCTCGCCGACAAGGTTGGTGGCGGGAACGCGGACGTTATCGAAGAAGACTTCGTTGAAGTAGTGGCCGTCGCTCATATCGATCAGCGGGCGGATCGAGATACCGGGGGTCTTGATATCGTCGATCAGAAGGAACGAAATGCCGCGATGCTTCGGCGCGTCGGGGTCGGTCCGCACCAGCGCGAAGATCGCGTCGGCAGTATGGGCGGCGGAGGTCCAGATCTTCTGCCCGTTGATCACGAAGTCGTCGCCGTCGCGGACGGCGCGGGTCTGGAGCGAGGCAAGGTCGGAGCCGGCCCCTGGCTCGGAGTAGCCCTGCGCCCAGGTGACTTCGGCGTTGAGGATCGGCGGCAGGTAGCGGCGCTTCTGCTCGTCGGTGCCGTGGACGATCAGCGTCGGTCCGAGCAGGCTGACGCCGGAGCCGCCGACACCGGGAGCGCCGGCGCGGGCGATCTCCTGGTTGAGGATGAACTGCTCCATCGGTGACAGCCCGGCGCCGCCGTACTCCTTCGGCCAGTGGGGCGCGACCCAGCCACGCTCGCTCAACGCCTCGTGCCACGCCATCGCCGCCTGACGCGCCGGCGCATCGGGAGATTTGCGGTCGGTTTCCCAGGCGCGTTCGCGCAGCTCACCGGCCGCGGCCTGGGTCTTGTAGCGGTCGGGCAGGCGTGTCTCGATCAGGTCCAGCACCTCGGCGCGGAAGGCGGCCTGCTCGGGCGAGTCGTTCCAGTCCATCGTGGCGATTCTCCTTCTCGCGGGGCTTGCTGTGCGTGTGACGGTGCGATCGACGACCGGTCATTGCCGCTCCTGAGTTTATACCGGCTTCGGCTCAGCGGCACGCGGAGCGGCCATCACCCCGGCTCGCTGCGCTCGCCGCCCCTCTCCCGTCTCGACGGGAGAGGGGAGCCTGATCGGCACGGTGCTACCAGTATGTTCTGTCGCACCTCTGGAACGATGGAGAGAACTGGAAGAAACGCCCAGACGAGGCTCCCCTCTCCCGTCCCGACGGGAGAGGGATCGGGGGTGAGGGCCGTGTCCACCCATCTTGTCCACGCATGGTAACGCTGGCTACGATACAAAGACGAGACGCCACATGATTGACCGATCTTCCTCCCAGGCTCCCCGACACGCACACGCCGGGCCGCACAATGGCGGCTCTGTCGTTGTGCGGCCTGCCCGCTAGGGCGCGAATTCATCGCTCCAAACTCTACACGGCCAACGTCACCGGGAGGAATCATGCCGAGCTATACCGCACCTCGCGGCACAAGTGATGTGCTGCCCGACGACCAGCGATATTGGCGCTATGTGCGCGACGCCGCCGACCGGCTCGCGACGCTGCACGGCTATCAGGCGATGGACACGCCCATGTTCGAGGACGTGGGCGTCTTCGAGCGCGGCATCGGCGAGGGGACGGACATCGTCGAAAAAGAGATGTTCCTGTTGCAGCCGAGCCGCGAGGAGTCGCGGCGGTTTGCCTTACGGCCGGAGCCGACGGCGGGGCTGTGCCGTGCCTATGTCGAACACGGCATGGCGAGCCTGCCGTCGCCGCTCCGGATCTACTGGGTTGGTCCGGCATTTCGACACGAGCGTCCGCAAGCGGGGCGGCTACGCCAGTTCACCCAGATCGACCTGGAGGCGATCGGGTCGGATGATCCGGCGCTGGACGCAGAGATCATCCTCTTCGCTTGGCGGTTGTATGCGTCGCTCGGACTCCGCGACCTGACGCTGCTGATCAACTCGATCGGCGACCGCGAGGCACGGGCGCCCTATGTGGCGGCGCTGCGCGAGCACTTTCGGCCGCACGTCGACCGGCTCGACAAAGACGATCAGATGCGGTTCGAGAAGAACCCGCTGCGGCTGCTCGACAGCAAGAACGAGCGGACGCGGGCGTTGCTGGAGAACGCGCCGAATTTGCACGAGGCGCTGTCGCCGGCGTCACGCGCTCACTTTGAAGGACTCCAGGCACACCTGGCGGCGGCGGGGATTCCCTACACGATCGACCACCGGCTCGTACGAGGGTTCGACTACTACACGCACACCGTCTTCGAGATCGTGCCGCCGAACGCGGGGCAGCAGGGAACGATCGGCGGCGGCGGGCGCTATGACGGCCTGATCGAACTGCTCGGCGGCAAACCGACACCGGCGGTCGGCTTCGGCAGCGGCATCGAGCGGATCATCCTCAACCTGAAGCGACAGGAGATCGAGCCGCCGGACCTGCCCGGCCCGCTGGTCTATCTGACGATCGCATCGCCGGCGGCAGCCGCCGCTGGCTTCGCACTGGCGGACGAACTGCGGCAGGCGGGCGTGGCGACGCAGTCGGGTTCGGCAAGCCAGAGCCTGAAGTCGCAGCTGCGGCAGGCGGGGCGGCTTGAGGTGCCGTATGTGGCGATCCTGGGCGACGACGAGCTTGCCGCCGGTACCGTAACCCTGCGCGACATGCGCGGCGGCACACAGGAGAGGGTGGCACGCGACACCATCGTTGAGACGGTCGCGTCGGCGGTTTCGACGGGGGTGGCACGGTAGCCTCGTCTGATGGGCGGCGCCGGTCACGGTCGGCGTTGGGTCCGCGTGATAGAATAGGGAATTGAAGTAACGCGACGGCCCATACCGGGGTATGCCCCGCGTAAGTCGGCGGTCGTCCCACCCAATCGGAGCAAACAGCGATGAAGGAAAAGCTCGAAGCGATCGAGCGCCGGTATGAGGCGCTGACCGCGGAGATGGCACGGCCTGAGGTCGCGTCGGACTATGTGCGGTTCGCCGAGCTTGACCGGGAGCGGGCGGCGATCGAGCGGGTCGTGCAGCTCTACCGCGCGTACCGGCGGATCGAGTCGGAGATCGATCAGGCGCGGTCGATCCTGGAAGATGGATCAGACCGTGATCTGCGCGACCTCGCTCGGGAGGAACTCGACGGTCTCAGCGTTCAGTTCGAGGAACTGGAACAGGCGATCCGCACCGAATTGCTGCCAAAGGACCCGCGCGACGACAAGAATGTGATCCTCGAGATCCGCGCGGGAACGGGTGGTGATGAGGCAGCGCTGTTCGCCGCCGACCTGTTTCGGATGTACGCCCGCTATGCCGAGCGTCGTCGCTGGCAGGTCGAGATCCTCAACACGTCGGAGAGCAGCAGCGGCGGCTTCAAAGAAGTGATCGCCGAGGTCCGAGGTCAGGGTGCGTATTCGCGATTGAAGTATGAGTCGGGCGGCCACCGGGTGCAGCGCGTGCCGGCGACCGAGGCGCAGGGGCGAATCCATACG
Source organism: Dehalococcoidia bacterium (assembly GCA_050184225.1). Taxonomy (GTDB): domain Bacteria; phylum Chloroflexota; class Dehalococcoidia; order CAUJGQ01; family CAUJGQ01; genus JBFXAN01. The sequence continues at coordinate 4,632 of JBFXAN010000283.1, forward strand.
AGCACGGCGACGGTCGCGGTGCTGCCGGAGGCGGAAGAGGTTGATGTCGATGTCGCGGAGAAAGATCTGCGCATCGACATTTTCCACTCCGGCGGCGCCGGTGGTCAGAACGTGAATAAGGTCGCGACGGCCGTCCGGCTGACGCACATTCCGACCGGCCTCGTCGTCGTCTGTCAGGACGAGCGATCGCAGGGCAAGAACCGCGACAAGGCGATGAAAGTGCTCAAGTCGCGCCTGCTGGAGATGGAGCGATCCAAGCAGGAGTCCGAGGTGAGCGAAGCGCGCCGGACCCAGGTGGGCACGGGCGAACGAGCCGAGAAGATCCGCACCTACAACTTCCCGCAGGACCGGATCACGGACCACCGGATCGGCCTGACGGTCCACAGCCTGCCGGTCCGGCTCGACGGCGACCTGGACGACATCATCGACGCGCTGATCACCGACGATCGGGGACGGCAGCTAGGCGGCGAGGCGGCCTGAGCGCCCGGCCCCCTCCCCCGGCCCCTCCCCCCGCTGGCGCGCGGAGCGGGGT
>JBFXAN010000284.1:0-5028 GCA_050184225.1 Dehalococcoidia bacterium
AACATCGGCGCGCGTCGGGCCGGCGCTGGCGATCGTGATCACCGGTCTGGAGTTGTTCGACTCCCTCTTCGGCCGCACAATCGGCGATCTGCTTGGAATCGAGCGCGGGGTCACGGTGACAGGCGCGGCCGTCTTGATCGCGCTTTTTGCTGTAGGAAGTTGGTTGCTCGCGATCGCCGGCGCGGCCCTGGTCTACAGCGGGTTTGAGCTGCGACGGGACGGCGACCGATTGCTGATCCACCACGGCCTGCTCGATCGGCGTCGGCGCACGATCCCGATCGCCCGAATCCAGGCGATTCACATTTCCGAAGGGCTGTTGCGTCAGCCGTTCGGCCTGGCGTCGGTGCAGTTCGATAGCGCCGGCTACGGGCGGGCGTCGGCCGATACCGGTCTCCTGTTCCCATTGTTGCCCGCTTCACAGGTGGCTGATCTCCTGACGGCGGCGTGCCCGGCCCTGGCCGTGCAACCAGGCCAAATACAGTTCAACCGTCCGCCGGCGCGGGCGCGGCGGCGGTACATCCTGCCGCTGATCTGGGTGACACTGGCGATCGCCGCGGCCGCAATCGCGCTCTCCGTCTGGGCGTCGGCGACGCCGTGGTGGGGCGCACCGTTCCTCCTGCTGGTGCCACCCGCCGCACTGCTGGGTATGTGGCAATACCGCGATGCCGGTTGGGCGATCGACGCGAACGATCGCCTCATCGTTCGCGGCCGCGCCTTCGGCCGATCCACCGCCATCACCCTCCGGCGCCGGTTGCAGCATTACTCGGTGCATCGCACCTTCTTTCAGCGGCCGGCACATCTCGCAACCTTCGGCGCCGCCATCGCCTCCGGTGGCCGTGGCCGGGTCGTCTCCGTGGCACATCTCGATGAAGGCATCGCATTTGCGATCGCGGACCCCACCCCCGACCCCTCCCCCCGCTGACGCGCGGAGAGGGGTGCCTCGCCGGATCTGGGGTGCCAACGTAGACCGACCAGCAGTCAGACCGTTGCAAAGGCGACGCTGGCAACTCGGTCAAACCAGGCTCCCCTCTCCGCGCGTCAGCGGGGGGAGGGGTCGGGGGTGGGGTTCCCTTGCCGCCTGCTTCGGCGCACACGTACACTGACGGTAAGCAACACGTAATGGAGCGGCGAGCGTGCCCAAGCGGACGTATCAACCAAAGCGGATCCCGCGCAAGCGGGAGCACGGGTTCTTGAAACGGATGGCGACGCGGAGCGGACGGGCGGTCCTCGCTCGGCGGCGGCGGATCGGTCGCCGACGGCTCACCGTCGTCTAAGCGGTGGCCGGTGACTGGCCCATCGCCGTGGCAGCCCCGGCACCTCCCCCGAAATGAACCTGTCATTCACCGTCCACTAACAACGATCGAGTGCCGTGCAACGCGAACAGCGGCTGCGTCGGGAGCGCGACTTCACCGCGGTCTATCAGCGTGGCCGATCGTGGTCCAACCGGTTGCTTGCCGTCCGCACCCTGCCGGCCGCGCAGCCGCAAAGCCGGTTTGGTTTTGCCGTTGGCAAGCGCGTTGGTGGCGCGGTAATCCGCAATCGCGTGAAACGCCGGCTCCGGGAACTGGTCCGAGGACTGGAGCCAGCCCCGGGGTGGGATGTGGTGATCGTTGCTCGTCCCGACGCGGCGGCCGCTGACTTCGACCAGTTGCGGAGTGCGCTGTCTTCGCTGTTCGGTCGGGCGGGGCTGCTTGCGACGCGCGCGGACGGCAACGGAGGATCGACACGCCGGCGCGAAGAAAACCGGACGGATCGTTCAAAACGTGAAACAATAGGCTCCTCAAGAAATGAGGACGCGAGGTCATGAAACGGGGCGCGCTCGCGGCGATCCGGATGTATCAACGGTGGATCTCACCGTTCTTGGGGGCGGCCTGCCGCTATGAACCGACGTGTTCGCGCTACACCTACGAAGCGATCGAGCGGTTTGGCGTGCTTCGCGGCGTTCGGCTTGGTGCGGTCCGGCTGGCGCGCTGCACACCGTTGCACAAGGGCGGCTATGATCCGGTGCCGGAGGCGTGAGCGCCTCCATGAATTGCGCGGCCCATCATCAATCCGGAGATGGGGCGCGTTGCGCGTCATGAGCATAAGGTAGAGGAATGAACGCTTCGCAACGAACCGGCAGGCGCGGGCCGCTGATTGCCGTGCTGGTGGTCGTCGGCTTGCTTGCCGCTGGCTGCGGCTCGGTCGCCAATCCCCAGGGATGGGCAGCGCCGGTGGTCCGCGACGAGATCGTCTTTGTCAGCAGCGATGCCGGCAAGCTGGGTGCGTATCAAACGTCCGGTTCCGCCCGTCTCTGGGAATTCCCTGGAAAGGACGCGGACCTCAAGCTTGAAGGGATCTACGGAACCCCGGACCTCGAAAACGACACGATCTACCTGACGGGCTACAACGGCAGCGTGGCCGCTGTGGCCGCCTCGGACGGCAGCGAGCGCTGGCGTCACAAGGCGGGAGATCGCGTTATCGGTGCGCCGATGCTGCTTGGTGACACTGTGTACATGGGAACCGACGGCGGTGACCTGGTGGCGCTCGATCGCACCACCGGCAATGAGCGATGGCGCGTGCAGGCCGGCAATCAGATCTGGTCGACGCCGGTCACAGACGGCACCTCGATCTTCATCGCGTCAATGGATGGTGCGGTGACCGCCTTCAATCCCGACGGCAGCCAGCGCTGGAGAACCAAGATCGCGGGCGGCGCCATCGCCGGGACACCGGCCCTGGTCGAGAACATCCTCTATGTCAGCTCGTTCGACCGGCATCTCTACGCACTCGATGCCGGTACGGGTGAGCCAAAGTGGGAATCCGACGCGGCAGAAAACTGGTTCTGGACGGAGCCACTCGTCGACGGTGATACTGTACTGGCCGGAAGCCTGGATGGGCATGTCTATGCGTTGGACCGGCAGACCGGCGCACAACGCTGGCGCGCCACCGTTGAATCTCCTGTGCGGGCACGTTTGGCGGTCGCCAATGGGGTGGTCGTCGTACCGACGGATGATGGCCGGCTGTGGGGGTTGCAGCGTGCGAGCGGCGACCCGGCATGGCAGCCGGTTGTGGTCGGTGGCCGACTCACCTCCGACCTCACCACGGCCCCCTCCGGGATGTATCTCGCGGCCGAGGTGGGCAAGAAGAGTCACCGGCTCTACCGTGTGAATGCCGCCGCCGGCAGCGTGAGCGAAATCCCGCTCGTGAAGTAGGGGGAAAGAAGGGTCGATTCACGTGTGGGATTTCGTTTGGAACGATATATTGATCAATCCGATGATCAACGGATTGATCATCATGTCCCAGATCCTCTTCGACAACTTTGGCCTGGCGATCATTGCCTTCACCGTCATGGTGCGGCTGGCGACCCTGCCGCTGACGCTGCGCGGCCTGCGCGCCACCCGGCGGATGCAGGCGCTGCAGCCGAAGGTCCAGGAGCTTAACAAGAAGCACAAAGACCCCAAACGCCGGCAGGAAGAGATGATGAAGCTCTACCGGTCGGAGGGGGTCAACCCGCTCGGCTGCCTCGGTCCCCAGCTGATCCAGATGCCGATCTGGTTCGCGCTCTACGCCGTGCTCACCCGTACCGTCGGCGGCACGCCGGAGCGGACGATGGAACTGGCGCAGCGGCTCTACCCCTGGGAGATCGTCCAGTCGGCCGTACCGCTCGCCACGCAGTTTCTCTGGCTGGATCTTGGCCGGCCGGACACGGTCATGGTGGTGCTGGTCGGCATCACGACCTGGTTGCAGACTAAGCTCTCGCTGTCGCAGACGAGCATGGCCAGCGCGCAGACGGCGCAGACCAACCAGATGATGCTCTGGATGATGCCGATCATGTTTGCCTGGTTCACCCTCTCTGTGCCGAGCGGCCTGGCGGTGTACTGGACAGCGACCAACATCATCGGTATCGTCATGAACTACTTCGTCTATGGCTGGAACGACCGGCCCTGGACCGACATCTTCACCCCGAGTAACTCCCAGAGCGGTCCGCGCCAGCCGAAATCGTCCGGCAGCGCCGCGCTGACCAACCAGCCGAAGCGCGACACCGCTGCTGAGGAAACCGGGGATGACGAGAGGCAGAGCGATGCTCAGAGTGGAAACAAGCGGAAAGAGCGTCGACGAGGCGGTGGCCAAGGCGCTCCAGCAACTCGGCCTCGACCGGTCCCAGGTCGACGTCGAAGTCGTTAGCGAGGGCCGCAGCGGCATCCTCGGGGTCGGCGCCCAGCAGGCGCACGTGATCGTCACGCCGCGACCGGGTGTGGTCGCGCGAGGCTCCCGCGTCGCCGACGAGGAAGAGGACGACTACGACGACGAGGAATACGAGGACGACGACGAAGAGTACGACGACGAGGATGAGGAGTACGACGAAGAGGAAGACGAGTACGATGACGAAGACGAAGAGGACGATGAGGAACTAGCGCCCGCCCCGCATGCCCGTACCCCACGTGCTGGTGTCGCGACGCCGCCTCGAGGCCAGGGGATGCCGGCCCGGTCGCCGCGCGGACCCCGGCCGATTCCAGAGCCAATCGCCGACCCGAACGATCCAGTCGCCGTTGCCATTGAGACAGTCGAACACATCCTCGAGTTGTTGGACATCGATGCAACCGTCACGTCACGTCCGGCGGAAACCGTGGGCGATGGCACCGTCAACGCCGTGCTCGACATCGCCGGTGACGACCTCAGCCTGCTGATCGGGCGGCGCGGTGAGACGCTCGCGTCGCTCCAATATCTCGTCAACCTGATCCTCAACCGTCGGGTCAAGGGACATGCCTCGGTCGGCATCGACATCGACGGCTATCGTCGCCGCCGCGAGGAAACGCTGCAATCGCTGGCACGGCGGATGGCCGATCGGGTGATCAGTTCCGGTCAGTCGATCACGCTCGAGCCGATGCCGCCCAACGAGCGCCGCATCGTCCACCTCACCCTCGCCGATCACCCAGACGTGCTTACGGTCAGCATCGGTGAAGGCGAGTCTCGCAAGGTCGCGATCACACCGCGACGGTAACGTCTTGAGTCCCGCCCCGCCGATCGAGATCAGGCAGCCATCGATAT
>JBFXAN010000285.1:0-5034 GCA_050184225.1 Dehalococcoidia bacterium
CCCTGATGCAACCTCAGTATCGCAAAGCCCAAATTGTGAGGTCAATAACAATGGCGAGGGCGGCCCTCACCCCCGACCCCACTCCCAATGCTGGGAGAGGGGAGCCTCGCTCAACCGAGAACACAAGCACGTACCGTGACACAGTCTGACCGATCGACAGGCTGATGCTCAGGGTTACTTCAGGCTCCCCTCTCCCGTCCCGACGGGAGAGGGGTCGGGGGTGAGGGCCGGCTCCATGTCCATCACTCGCGACACGACCTGCTCCCCCACGCGCTGTGCCTCCTCGCGATAGGGCGTATCTGACAGGATGAAGTGGGTAATGCCGAGGCGGACGTAGTCTTGCAGTGCGGCGGCGATTTCTTCGTAGGACCCGACCAGCCAGGTCGAGGCGGCGCCGGTGCCCACCTGCGCTGGACGAGTCCAGAGGCAGCGGTCCAGCACTTCGCCCTGTGCCATCATCTCGCGGAGCCGCTGCTGGCCGACTGAGCCTTTGCCCGTGACGTTGCGCTCGACGCGACGATCGAGATTGCCTTCCCAGCCGGCAAGTTTTGCCTCAGCGTCGCGCCAGGCCGCATCGCTCGTCTCGCGGGCAACCGTGGTGATGCGCAGGCCGAACTCGAGCGGGTGCTCGCGGTCGCAGGCGGCGCTCAAGTGCTTGAGCCGTTCGACACGTTCTGCGGCCATGGTGAGAGATTCACCCCACATCAGTTGGACGTCAGCCTCGGCGGCAGCTACCTGTTCCGCCGCCGCCGAGGCGCCGCCGAAATAGAGCGGCGGGCAGGGCTGCTGATACGGACGCGGCAGGCAGGTCGAGTTCTCGACGCGAAAGAAGCGACCATGATAGCTGACGTTTTCACGTGTCCAGAGCAGCCGCACCAGCTGCATGAACTCGCGGGTGCGGGCATATCGGTCCTCGTCACGATCCTCGAAGTCGCCGTATGCGGCGTGGTCATCACGACCGGTGACGATATTGATCAGCATTCGTCCTTCGCTGAGCTGGTCGAGGGTGGCGGCGGCGCAGGCGAAGTGGGCCGGTTGCCAGTAGCCGGGTCGGACCGCGATCAGCGGCTTGAAACGCCGGGTCACGGCAGCGAGCGCCGTGCTCAGGGTGAAGGTGTCGGTCCGCCCCCACCCGGCGCCGACCAGCGCCCCCTGGAACCCGTGATCTTCTGCCGTGCGGGCGATCGTCGCGCTGAACTCGAGCGAGCCCCAGCCTTCCGCTGTATCGTCGCCACGATGGCCGGATTCCACCGTGTTCGGCACATACCAGAGAAACTCGAGAGACATGGTGCCGTCCTCCGTGTGGAGTGTACACGCGGTGCAGCCCTGGGTGTGGCGCGACCGGGGGCGGTGGAGCCAGGTCGCCGGCATCGGTAGTTCGCGATCGCCGCCACACTTATGTAGCATGCACCTCTCAGAGTCTTTATGTCATTGAACAGTTCCGATCCATACCTTATGCTCACGCTCAGAATGACCTTGGATGAGGCTGGTGGCAGTCCGGCCGGCGGGTGTCCGGCAGTTGGAAGCGCATCGAACAGAAGGAGCAAACGGGCATGCAGCAGCGACGGTTTCTTCGCAGCGGCGTATCGCGCCTCATGGTCTTGGCGCTTTCATTGGCCGTGTCCCTGATCGCGTCAAACGCCGTCATCCGTACCGCACACGCACAACCCGGCTCCCTCAGCGCGGGCGGGCCATACGAAGGCAGGGTCGGCGACCCGATCGCGATGGAGGGCAGTCTCGCCGTAACGCCCGGCAGCGTCGTTCAGTGGCGCTGGACGTTCGGTGACGGCGGCATGGAGCTTGGTCAGGTCGTGTCCCACACCTACTCCAGCCCAGGAACCTACACCGTGGAGCTGGCGGTGACACTGCAAAACGGCGAAGTACGCACGGCCTCCACGACGGCCCAGGTCGCCCCCGGAACGACGATGCCCGGCCAGCTCACCGTACAGGCTGACGGTCCGTATAACGGCCGGGTCGGCGTACCGGTCTCCTTCAATGCCGAGGTCGGACTCGGCGGCCGGCCGCCGGGTACCGTGGTGGAAGTCACCTGGAGCTTCGGCGACGGCAGCACCGGTTCCGGGCGGAACACGACGCATACGTATAGCAATCCCGGCACCTACCGGGTCACGGTCCGCGCGACCGTCGGACCGGATCAGCAGGCGTTCGATTCGACCACGGCGTCGATCGTCGGCCAGCAGAACATCGGTCTCTCGGCGGGCGGCCCCTACATCGGCCAGGTGGCACAGAACATCACGATGACCGGCTCGGCCCAGAGTCCGGCGCAGATCGCGGAATGGCAGTGGCGCTTCGGCGACGGCACCAGCGCCAGTGGCCGTGTGGTCCAGAAGGGCTATACCAACGCGGGTATCTATCAGGTGACGCTGACCGCGATCCTGACCGATGGGCAGGCGTTTGTTGCGACGACCACCGCAACGATCAGCGGCACCCAGCCACCGCCACCGCCGCAGACGGAACCGGTGCGGCTGGTGACCGGCTGCAACAATGTCGCACTCACCTGGCAGGTGGGCACACCGCTGATGACGGTGGTGAACGCGGTGGCGCCGCCAGGTGTGACCGAGTCGATCTTCACCCTCGATGCGGCACAGGGCCGGTTCCGGGGCTACTCGCCGAACGCGCCGTCGTTCGCCAACGACTTCACGATGGTCGAGACGTCGCTGCAGGCCGTGTACATCTGCGTGACGGCATCGGCGACGCTCAACCGGCCCGCTCAGTAGCCGGCCATCAGGTCCAAAAAGACGATCGAGGCCGGGACATGATGTGTGTCCCGGCCTCGATGTTGTTGGGAATCCGCCGCTAATCGACCGATGCGACGCCAGCACTCTTCAAGAAGACGATCCCAAGCGGCGGCAGTGTCAGTGTGAGCGATTGGTAGCGGCCGTGCGAGGCGACCGGCACGGTTTCCGCGCCGCCATAGTTGCCGTGGCCGCTGCCGCCATAGAGTTCGCTATCGCTGTTCAGCACCTCGCGCCAGAAGCCGCCGCGCGGCACACCAGCGCGATAGTTGTAGCGCGGCACCGGCGTGAAGTTCGCCGCGATCACGAACAGGTCATCGGTGGACCGGCCCCGACGCAGGAAGCTGACGACGCTCTGCTCGGAGTCGTTGGCGTCGATCCACTCGAACCCGGCGGCGTCGCAGTCCAGCTCGTGCAGCGCCGGCTCGCTGCGATAGAGATGATTGAGATCCTGAACCAACCGCTGCACGCCGGCGTGGGTCGGATACTGGAGCAGGTGCCACTCGATGCTGCTCTCGTGGTTCCACTCGGCCCACTGGCCGATCTCACCACCCATGAACAGCAACTTTTTCGCCGCCTGCGCGTACATGTAGCCAAACAGCAGCCGCAGGTTGGCGAACTTCTGCCAGTCGTCGCCGGGCATCTTCCCGATCAGCGAGCCTTTGCCGTGGACCACTTCATCGTGGGACAGCGGCAGCACGAAGTTCTCGGTGAAGGCATAGAGCCCACGGAACGTCAGCTGGCCATGATGATAGCGGCGGTAGATCGGGTCCTGCGACAGGTAGCTGAGCGTGTCGTGCATCCAGCCCATGTCCCACTTCAGCCCGAATCCAAGGCCACCGACATAGGTCGGGCGCGACACCATCGGCCAGGCGGTTGACTCCTCCGCGATCGTCTGTACATCCGGGTGGGTGGTGTAGATGTCCTGGTTGAAGCGCCGGAGAAAGTCGATCGCGTCGATGTTCTCGCGGCCGCCATACCGGTTGGGGATCCACTCGCCTTTGCCGCGCGAGTAGTCCAGGTAGAGCATCGAGGCGACGGCATCCACGCGGAGGCCGTCGGCGTGATACATCTCCAGCCAGAAGATGGCGCTGCTGAGGAGGAAGCTGCGCACCTCGTTGCGGCCGAAGTTGAAGATGTAGCTCGCCCAATCCGGGTGGAATCCCTGGCGGGGGTCGCCGTGTTCGTAGAGGTGGGTGCCGTCGAAGAAGCCGAGCGCGAACTCATCCGTGGGGAAGTGTGCCGGCACCCAGTCGAGGATCACGCCGATGCCATGCTCGTGCAGGTGATCGACCAGGAACATGAAGTCCTGTGGCGTCCCGTAACGGCTCGTCGGGGAGAAATAGCCGGTGGACTGATAGCCCCAGGAGCCGTAGAAGGGATGCTCCATCACCGGCAACAACTCGACATGGGTGAATCCCATCTCTTTGACGTAGGTTGCCAATCGCGGCGCGACCTCGCGGTAGGTGAGCGAGCGGTTCCCCTCCTCAGGCGCGCGCATCCACGAGCCGAGATGCACCTCGTAGATTGACATCGGCGCCGTCAGCGCGTTGCGGCGGCCGCGCTCGGCCATCCACTGATCGTCGTGCCACTCGTAGTCGAGATCCCAGACGATCGAGGCAGTTCGCGGCGGCACCTCGCTACGAAACGCAAAGGGGTCAGCCTTGTCCACGCGATAGCCGCGATACCGCGATTCGACGTGGAACTTATAGGCGGCGCCAACACCAACGCCGGCAACCATCCCTTCCCAGATACCGGAATGCCCTCGGGGCCGCAGCACATGACGGCGAGGATCCCACCCATTGAAATCACCGATCACAGAAACCCGCTCGGCGTCCGGCGCCCACACGGCGAAGTACGTCCCCTCCATACCAACGGCGCTCACCGGATGCGCGCCCAACTTCTGATACAGCCGGTTGTGCGTGCCTTCATTGAAGAGATGGAGATCGTGGTCGGTTATCAGAGAGAGGTTCTGTTTCTCCGTTGGTTGAGGGCGGCTGGTGGTCATGAGAATACTCCTCGCGGCCCTCACCCCCGGCCCCACTCCCAGCATTGGGAGAGGGGAGCCTGATCGGCGCGGGTCCGCCAGTATTTCCAGTGGGACCGTCTGCACCGATCGATCAGGATGGGATCATCGGTTGCATTCGGCACCCCTCTCCCAATGTTGGGAGAGGGGCCGGGGGTGAGGGTCCGCATTACTCCACATCCCCCAGCAATTGAATGATCCCGTGCAGCGGGGTGCGTACCCAATCAGGGCGGTTGTTGAGCTCATATTGAAGCT
>JBFXAN010000286.1:0-4919 GCA_050184225.1 Dehalococcoidia bacterium
CACCGAAGATGATGCGACCGTTCGAGAGACGATCCGCTGTGGCGAGCATCTTCGCGACCATCAGGGGATGGCGATAGGGAACGGCAAGCACGGACACGCCGATCTCGACCCGCTCGGTTATCTGGGCGAGGGCGCTTATCAGCACCAGCGGCTCGTAAACATCGTCCTCCCACGTCATCGGGAAGGCATCCACGCCATCGTTCAGATGGCGCGCGCGGAAGCTGCCCGGCAGAACGACGTGATCGCTGACCCATACAGAATCGAAACCAAGCGCCTCCGCGCGCCGAGCGATCTGCAAGCATCCATGGACGCCGCCCTCATCCGGCGCGAAGCCTCCAATATTTCTGATCGCTACACCAAGTCGCACGTCGCTTCCCACGATGTCCGGCATTGCCGTTCGACAGATTCACGAGCCAGATTCTTCGACAAGAGAACGTAATCCGGCAACGGGCCGGCGAGTTCAATCTCCGCTCCAAAGGGGTCAACGAGCGACGTGACCCTTTCGATACATAGGACGATCCCGTTGCACCTTGCTGCGCTTGGATCGCGCGGTGATGATCGAGGCTGCCCGGCGCTAGTGGATGGAGGATGGCATGCTGACCGTCGACGACAGGATGGCGATCATCGAGTTGGCTGGACGCTACTCGTTCGCGGTCGATTTTCACGATGGCAAAGGCGTGGCCGACTGCTTTACCGACGACGGGTCGTTCGAGTGGTACCGCCTCGTCCCCTTCGGCAACGGCGCGACGGAGCTCAGTGGCTCGGCCCGCGGGCGGAAGGAACTCCTGGCGTTTGGCGCGGGTGCGCGTGCGATCTCAGGTTCGCCTGAGGCGAGTCAGGTTCCGGCCGGCCCACTCTTCACCGGGGTTCATGTGACCAGCAACCACATGATCGACGAGGTGGACGGCACGGTCATCCACAAGTGCTACCTCGTCCTCCAGACCGGTATTGGCATCTACGAGTCCGATGTCGTGAAGGTCAACGGAGCGTGGAAGTTCAACAACCGCAAGATCATCGTCGGTTATCGGTAGGAATCCGCTCGGACACAAGGCGGAGCAGGAGGGGTCGGCGTGACGTCTACGAACGAGCTTATCGAGGGCAGTCGTGAATGGGCGCGATTCTACCGGGAGCGTGTGAAGCGGCAGCTTTCACGGCGGTACGTGCTCCGCGCGGGTACCGCCGCCGCGGTGCTGGCAGCCGGAGGTTGGAGTGCATTCGTCGCCGCCTGCTCCGGGAACGATCAGAAGTCGACAACGGATTCGTCGGCCGAAGGCGTCACGGGATCGTGGGACTTCACCGGCACGCCGCCGTACAAGAACGGAGTACCGGACGCCGACGCCAAGGTCCCGGAGGAGTGGAAGCAGTACGCCTGGATCTACAAGTACGGACCGTGGCGGTACAACTGGGACGTTCCGGTCACGCGCGGTGGTGAGTTTCGCTCAGCCTCGGCGCCACCAGCGAACTACGACGTGATGGTCAACGGTATCCCATCGCAGCCGTTCTACGACAAGCTGTTTAACCAAGACATTCGGGAGGGGATCTGGGACGGCACGGGGCTGTTCACCAAGACCTTTAATAACGAGCTTGCGATCAGTTCCGAGCATACGCCCGACTTCTCAAGCTGGACCTTCAAGCTCCCGCCAAATGTCAAGTTCCACAATCTCCCGCCCGTGAACGGCCGCACGCTGACCGCCGAGGACGTGGTGTTCTCCTTCCAACGCCACATAGACACGAACGTGATCAAATCCACCCTCAGGCAGGTGGATAAAGTTACGGCCGTTGACAACGTGACCGTCCGTTTCGATCTCAAGCAGCCGCAGCTGCGTTTCCCGGCGACCCTCGCGTCGCCGCACCTACCCGTGTTCGCCCGAGAGTCGTTCGAGAATCACGACCGCTTCATCACCCAACCGATCGGGACAGGGCCGTTCGTCCTTGAATCAAGCCAATACCAGGACAAGGCGGTGTGGGTGCGGAACCCAGAATACTGGAAGCCGCCTCCGTACAGACCCGAGAAATACGGGACCAAGCCCCTGCCGATGTTCGACAAGGTGACGAGGACTGCCTACGGCAACGCCGTTGGAGCAAGGGAAGCGTTCTATGCCGGCGAAGTCGACGAATTCCCAGGCAATTCTACTGATCCGGCAATCGTCAAGGAGGCGTTGACTCGAGTACCGAATGCGCTGGTTAACTCCAATGGCTACTGGTCCTGTTGTCCGCTAGGCATCCTCTTCCAGTACAAGAACCCCCTGTTCCAGGACATCCGGATCCGTCAGGCGCTTTCGTTGTCGATTGACCGCGAGGCGGTGTGGAGCCAGGGAATGCAGAAGACCGGTGTGATCATCGCTTCGCCTGTTCCGCTCGATGATATGGGCAGCGACTTCCCCCCTCCACTCGAGGAGTATGGACCAAACGCACAACCGGACGTGGCACGGGCGAAGCAACTGCTGAAGGCAGCCGGCCACGACGAGCCGCTCAAATTGCAACTCTACGCCGGACCGCGCACGGGTTCGCCATTCGAATGGCCACTCGAAGTCATTCCCTTCATGTGGAAGCAGGCGGGTATCGCAGACGTCACAATCGTCACCCGCGATTCCCTCGTGCTCCTAAAGGACCAGTTGGACAAATCGTTCCCTGACATGCTGTATCCAGGGTCACTCTCCCTCCCATTCGCATTTACGTTGGACTCGATGGTGATGCCGGCGTTCCTCACCGACTCGCCCGCCAACTACGGCAGCCTGTCGGATCCCACGCTCGACGGACTCTTTGATCAATGGTCGGCGGCGACTGATCCTGCCAAAGGGCAGGACATCGCCCGCCAGATTGCGAAGCGATTCGTCGAGAATGTCGACCATGTCTGGTTCACGAACCACGGCGGCGTCGATATCGTGCAGCCCTGGCTGCACGGTTGCGTCTTCACGCCGTACGCCGCAATCAACTACATCGGGATGTCGAGCAATAAGTTCATGTGGATTGACGAGACGGCGCCGGGTGGACGCGGAGGAACGCGGATCACCTAGGCTGCACTCGCAGGCCGATGTTGTAGGCAGTCGAGCACGCGGAGGAATCATGTTCTTTGAGCTACGTCAATACACGATCAAGCCTGGGAAAATGAGTGAGTTCGTCAACATGATGGAGGATGAGATCATTCCCTTTCAGGTGGCACAAGGAATGATTATTAACGGCATGTTCTATGGTGAACAAGACGAGACGAAGTTCGTGTGGATCCGCCGGTTCGAGAGCGAAGGGGAACGCGAGGCGCTATACGCGAAGGTCTATCAAAGTGACTTCTGGAAGACCACGATTGCGCCGCGAGTTCCGGACATGCTTGAGAAGGCGGAGATTACACGCATCGTCCCGACCAAGCTCTCGCCGATGCACTAGCAGGAATACCGTTGGCCGGTAGGATCGCTAGGCCGCATCGAGAGCAAGCGCACCGAGTGCATGGTGGGTCAGGGACACTCGGTCGTGAATCCAGCAAGGGGATCGACGTGGCGCTATCGTTGCAGGACAAGTACGACATCATCGAGCTCATGGCGAAGTATTGCTTCGCCGTCGATTTCCACGACGGAGAGGCGATGACCAAGATCTTCACCAACGACGGCGTGTTCGAGTGGTACGAACTCATTCGCGGCAATGAGGTACTGCGCGTGTCCGCGAAGGGCACAGACGAACTGCGCGCGTTCGGCGCCGGCACACGCTCGCTCTCTGGGACACCCGAAGCCAAGGTCGTGCCGACCGGTCCCATCCGCACGGGTCGGCACGTCGCGACCAACCATGTCGTCGACGGTGACGGCACTACGGCGTTCCACCGTTGCTATTTGGGCGCCAACGGCGTTTACAACGACGAGGTCGTGAAGGTCGATGGCGCCTGGAAGATCAAGCAGCGCAAGGTCGTAACCGGGTACGCATAGTGAGGTGGCGAGCGTGATGCTGACGGGTCACAAGCAAGACGAGGCGGGAGCATCATCGCGGCTCCTCCGGCGGGCGTCCCGCGCGGTGGCCGGTTGGGTCGACCGTTGGCCACGCGGCGGTCGTGATCGTACGACGGCCGTCGATCACCAACCGCGTGCCGCGCCGGGAGGCGCCGAACAGGAGACTTCCGCAGAACCCGCATTACCAGTCGCACTGGCGTACGGGCAGGACTTCCTCCTGCCAGACGGCCTCGCATTGACCGTCACCGCCATCGGAACGGAAGGCGCGGACCCGCGACACGTCGTGATCGATGTCTGCGTCACGAACCGGTCAGATCACACGGCGCACTTCGAGAATGACTTCGGCGTCCTCGACGCGGCCGGAACTGCACATCGCTACACCTGGGTCAACGCGGGTCAGTACCCCGGCGTATTGCCGGGGATCGCCAGCCTCGAACCGCAGGCGTCGCTGGACGGCAGAGTCCACATTCTGCTGCCCGAGCTACCATCCGATGAACTGGCCACGCTCCGGCCGGCATTTCTTCAGGTGATCAACTCGGGGTGCGGCGGGTGCAACCATGAGGTCGTCTTTCTTCCGCAGGTGTTGTGGCAACCGGCGCGGACAGAAGCACCCATTTGACCAGCCGGCCTGCTCATAAAACGCCAACACCGAAGATCCGTGCGATTCCGTCGCGTGCAGAGATACCTGTGTACCTGGCCCTTTCGATACCCGATTCGATCCCGGTGCACCTTGCCGATCTTTCGAGCCATACGGAAGATGCGAACCAGGAAATGTGAGGGGGCAAAGTATGCGGTCACCGGGACTGAATGAACTGCGCGACGGCGCGCGGGAGTGGCACAAGTTCTATCGGGGCATGGCGCGGAAAGCATCGGCACGCCGCACGGTGATCCGGGCGGGGACGCTGCTCGCGCTCGCCGGTTCCAGCAGTCTCAACGCGGTGCTGGCCGCCTGTAGCGGTGACGAGCCGACCGGCGGTGCTGCCAGCA
>JBFXAN010000287.1:0-4893 GCA_050184225.1 Dehalococcoidia bacterium
GTTGGGGGTGTCCTCCCCAGCGCTGGTTGAACGTGGATCGTCGGCGTCACCAAACGTGCTACTGGTACACCATGGTTGACCAGAACTCCCCCGTCCCTGCGTGGGATGGGGGCGCTGTGAGCGCAGCGAACCGGGTTAGGTAAAGACGGCGACGATTGGAGAGATGCTGGTCCGGTGTGAAACGGTAGATCGCCGGCATCACTGGCGGCACAGTCGTCGCCTTTCTCTGCCAGCTGTCGCGCCAGGTGTCGGGCACGGTGCCGGTGATTTGGGATGGCGCCCTCACCCACCACGGCCAGACGGTGAAGGACTTCCTCGCCGCAGGCGCGACACGGCGGCTGCATCCGGCACGTCTGCCCGACTCCGCCCCCGACCTCAATCCGGCTGAGGGCGTCTGGAACCTGCTCAAACGGTGGGAACTGAAGAATCGCTGCTGCCATAACCTCGACGAACTCCACTGGGAGTTGCGCCTCGCCAGCCGCGCCTCCAGCGCCGTCTCCGCCGCCTCACTGCCTGTGTTTCCCAGGGTGGCTATCGGGAGATCCTTCCACCGAGGGCAGGACTACAGTGCTGACGGCTGGACGAAGCGGGCCGATGGGTCACGCCGGGCGCTCCTCATCCGCCTATTCAGCCTGCGCGGCATACTCCGATGGCGGGTTGGGCCAGACGTGGTGCGGGGCGATGACGCGCGTGATCGCCTGCATCAGCGCATTCCCGTCCAAGACGTCGATGCTCCCATTGAACAGCACGACCAGCGTCATCTGTTGCGAGGGCAGGTAGAAGGGATAAGCCGTGTAGCCGAGGACGTTGCCGTCGTGACCGCGCCAGCCATTGTTGTCCGTCATCCCGAACCCATACACCACGCCCTCGCCCTCGTCTGGCGCGGAGAGGAACCGCTCGCGCTCCCGCTGGGTTGCCGGCGTCAGCAACGTGCCCGTGGCCAGGTCGCGCGCCCAGGTGTGCAGGTCCTCGAGCGTCGAAACCATCTGGCCCGCCGCGTCGCCCCACGAGGTGTTCCAATCGCTCGTATCCACAATCTCGCCGTCAGGCGTGCGCCAGTAACCTCGCGGGTGCGGCGCGGGGTACTCCGCCCCTACCGGAAAGCTGGTGTGGGTCAGCCCCGCGGGTTGCACGATGTGTTCGTGAATGTACTCGCGGATTGGTTGGCCAGTGACCTGCTCGACGACCACGCCGAGGATCACGGTATTGGTGTTGTTGTAGTCGAACTGGGCGTCCGGCGCGAAGATCGGCGGATGACTGAAGGCGATGGCGAGCAGTTCTCGTGCCGTCCACTGGTGCTGCGGGTCGCTCGGCAACGTCGGGATGGTGACGGTCGAATAGTCGAAGAGGCCGCTGCGCATCGCGCCCAACTGGCGGATGGTGATCTGATCGCCGTTGGGGACGCCCGACACGTACCGGTCGATCGGGTCGTCCAGGTCGATACGTCCCTGATCCACCAGCTGCAAGATGGCGGTGGTGGTGAAGCTCTTGGTGTTGCTGCCGATGCGCATGAAGAGGTCAGGGGTCATCGGTTCGCCGGTGACCGTGTCTTGGACGCCGAACGCCTGCACATAGTCGGGCTGTCCATCCTGCCACACGCCGACGATCACGCCGGGGATGGAGCCCATCGCGGTGGGAATCACCGCCGTCAGTTCGGCGGCCCAGGGAGCGTCTCGGGGACCCGCCGCGAGTGCGGCCAGCGCTCCAGCAGTGGCCAGTCCCTCGGCGGCCTGCGCCGTGGAGCGCCGAGCGGTCGTGGCCAGCCCACCCACCGCGACCGCGGCCGTGAGGCCCAAGGCACGGCGGCGGGTGATCTGGGTTTGGACGGGTCGCTGAGGTAGGCGGCGATCGGTGTCCATGCTGGTAGTCTCCTCGCCCAGCGGCTCCCTGGGCTGGTCCCGGTGCAGTAACCGACATCAATCGAGTACGAAACGACACGAAAATGCTATGCGAGATGGTTCGGAGTGTCAATAAATGGGATAGTGCGGGGGCTGTCAGAACGACCGGGCTACTGTCCGCACGTCTGGGGGTGTCCCTGGCCATCCATGGGACCGCGCCGCGATGGCCGCGGCTGGGGGTATCGCATCTCCCGGCAAGGTTTCCTTCACCTACTGCGGCAATGGTTAGTCTCCTCTGCGGCGGTCGATACTTCATGATCGAACGTCAGGGCAAACCCATCGGAGCGTGTCAGCTTCAACAGAGGAACCTCGATCGCATCGTCAACGTCATCCGGAGAAAGACTGCCGAAGAATCGATAGCGTCATCGGTGAGAACGAGTACTGAGGGCGGGCCGCGGCATGGAGGCAATCCAACTCTTCGTCTGGTTCGGATTCGAGAAAATAGGCGCCGTTCCAGCAACAGATGATTCGACATCAACGCTGCTCAAACGATTGACTCAGGGCTTAGTGTCAGAAGGCTGCGGTCCGGGCGGTGTATTCGCGTGCGTATCGCGGTAGCGTTCGGAGATAAGCACGGCACAGAAGATGACGATCGTGGCGACGACGAAGACGAAGAAGAGGAAGGCGACGCCGCTGCCCAGTGCGCCGTAGATCTCCTGATAGCGGTTGAAGTTGGATAGATAGAGTCCGATGCCAAACTTCGCCGCTTCGAAGCCCAGCGCCGCCAGGGCCGCCCCCTGCCACAGGTCGCCAATCGGCAGCCGTCGATCGGGGACGACGCGGTAGATGAGGAGCACCAAGGTGAAGGAGATCGCGTAGGAGAGCAGCAGCGAGAAGGCCCGACCCGCGAGCGTCAGCGGCAGCACGGCGATCACGCTGCCGGGCAGGACCATCTGACCGAGCAGCAGCCCCAACCCGACGACGAAGAGGACGGCGACCAGCACGAGCATCGTCATCACGATCAACAGGAGCACGCCGACAACGCCGGCGAGATCGAGCACCTTGGCCGCGATCGGCGAGCGCTCGTCGCCGACACCGAAGGCACTGTTCAGCGCCCGGCGCAGGGCCGTGAACATGTTGCTCGCGGTCCACGTCGCGGCCAGCAGCGCCAGGAGCCCGACGATGCCGTGGGTCGTGCGTCCGACCTCCTGAAGCACTGTCTGGACCTCGCTCTGGAGATTGACACCGGCGGGAAGAATTTCTAGGAGGGATTCGGTGACGCGCACCTGGTCGCTTTGATCGCTGACAACCAGGCCAAAGGCGGCAACGATGAAGATGAGCAGCGGAAAGAAGGAGAATAAGACATAGTAAGACACCGCCGCCGCGTAGACGTTGCCCCGGCGCCGGCCGAACTCCTGCATGGTCCGGGCGAGCAGATCGACGAGGTAAATACGCCGGGAGAGATTCCACCAGCGCGTCAGCCTTGCTTCCGTCCGCCGTACCGATGTCATCGCCGCCTCCTACCGTCCGTAGGAAACCGCAAAGGCGCGGAGAGCGCAAAGAACGGCAGCGGTTCTTGTTGTTATGAAAAAGGGCTGCGGAAGAAAGTAGTTCGTCCTCTGGTGTCGATCCGATGCGAGATGCTTCGCTCCGCTCAGCATGACAGATTTTCCTCTACACCCTTTGCGTCTTTGCGGTGAAAACCGGACGATGCCCCCGGAGGCCGGATGATGGTAGATGGACCGCTGGCCGGCGTGCGGGTAATCGACCTGGGGACGGTCGTGGCCGGGCCGTTCACGTCGACGTTGCTCGCGGACTTCGGCGCCGAGGTGATCAAGGTCGAATTGCCGGGCCGAGGCGACACGCTGCGGCAGCTGGGGCCGATCAAGGACGGCGCGTCGCTGTGGTTTGCCGCCGAAGCCCGCGGCAAGAAGTCGGTGACGCTCGACCTGCGCCGTCCGGAGGGACGCGCCGTGCTGCTGCGGTTGGTGGCGGTCGCCGATGCACTGGTGGAGAACTTCATTCCGGGGACGCTGGACGGCTGGGGGCTGGATGCGGCGACGCTGCAGGCGGCGAATCCCCGGCTGATCATCGCGCGGGCATCGGGATACGGGCAGACAGGACCGTACCGCCGGCGTCCCGGTTACGACCGGATCGGGCTGGCGTTCGCCGGATTGTGGCACATCACCGGGTTGCCGGAGCGCGAGCCGGTGCGGCCGGGCACGTCGCTGGCGGATTATCTGACCGGGACGTTCGGGGCGCTTGGGCTGATGATGGCGCTCTATCATCGCGACGCGCGGGGTGGTGAGGCGCAGGAGGTCGATGCATCCCTCTTCGAGAGCGTCTTCCGGACGATGGAGTACACCGCCGTCCACTACGACCAGACCGGCGCGGTGCGTGACCGCAGCGGCAATGCCGGACCGGCCGTCCCCTCCGGCGCCTTCCGTACACGCGATGGTCGCTGGCTGATGCTCGTCGTCGCCGAGGACCGCATGTACGCCCGGCTGATGCGGGCGATCGGCCGCGATGACCTGGCGGATGATCCGAAATACGCGGACGCGCCCGGTCGCCTCGCCGATCGCGGTCCGATCGAGGACGCGATCCGCGCCTGGGTCGCCGAGCGGGATGCTGCGCGGGCGTTGACCGTGCTGCACGAGGCCGAGATCCCGGTAGCCGAGAGCGCCACCGTCGCCGACGCCTTCACCGACCCACAGTTCGCCGCCCGCGACGCGATCGTCACGGTCGATGACCCGGCGCTTGGCCCGGTGCGGATGCAGGGGATCACGCCGAAACTCTCGAAGACGCCGGGCGCGATCCGTCATGGCGCCCCGCTGCTCGGCGAGCACAATGCTGAGGTCTTCCGCGACCTGCTGGGGCTGAGCGCGGCGGAGATTGCGCGGATTACCTAACCCCCCGGCCCCCTTCCCTCGCAGGGAAGGGGGAGTACGCTGCAACCGAGGGTGCCAGTAGCTCGTTCGATCGTGACAAACAACACTCGTTCAACCATCGCTGACCCAGGACTCCCCCTTCCTTGCGAGGGAAGGGGGCCGGGGGG
>JBFXAN010000288.1:0-4881 GCA_050184225.1 Dehalococcoidia bacterium
GTCCGGCTGTCTCTCGTTGAACTTGTCGGCGCGCGTCGTGCGGACAACGGTGAATTTGTGTCCCCATTGCCGATTGCCGACTGCCCATTGCCGCCGACCGAAGGGAGGCCCTCCCCATGCCCGCATACATCTGCACAACCTGCGGCGTCCAGTTCGCACCGAGCGATGCGCCGCCGCCGAACTGCCCGATCTGTGATGACGAACGCCAATATGTCGGCTGGCGGGGACAGCGCTGGACGACGCTCGACGAAATGGCAGCGCAGGGGTATCGCAACGAGCTGCGTGATGAAGAGCCTCACCTGACGAGCATCGGCACAACACCGGGCTTCGCGATCGGACAGCGCGCCCTGCTCGTGCAGACGCCGGCCGGCAACGTCCTCTGGGACTGCCAGCACTACCTCGACGATCAGACGATCGCGGCCGTGCGGAAACTAGGCGGCGTCCAGGCGATCGCGATCTCGCATCCCCACTTCTACGGCGTCAACGTCGAGTGGGCCGAAGCGTTCGATGCCCCGGTCTACATCCACGCCGCCGACCGCGACTGGATCATGCGGCCGAGCGATCACGTCACCTTCTTTAATGAAGAAGTCATCGAACCGGTCGCCGGGTTGTCGCTGATCCGCTTGGGCGGCCACTTCGACGGCGCGACCGTATTGCACTGGCCGGGCGGCGCGGCGGACGAGGGTGCCGTGCTCTGCGGCGACACGATCCAGGTGGTGATGGACCGCCGCTACGTCAGCTTCATGTACTCCTACCCCAACCTGATCCCGCTCGCCCCAGCCGAGATCGAGGGCATCCTCGAACGGATGCGCCCTTACCGCTTCTCCCGCCTCTACGGCGCCTGGAACGGCCGCGTCGTCACGGCCGACGGCTGGAACGCGATCGAACGCTCGGCCGCCCGCTACATCGCGCGGGTTCGGGAGACGCGATGAATAGAGACCTCTCGCCGCGGCGCGAAGGAGAGTATCGCGGAGGACAGTTGGGACCAGGACGTCGGCGCCGAGGACGGCGGAGACTTCGCTCGCCGCGCTTGCCACTCACTCTTCCTCATCCAAATCGACGTAATCGACCGGGACATCATAGAGCCCGATTTCCTGGCACAGCTCGGTCAGTTTGGCAAGGGCCTGACGCTGCTCTCGGTATGACTTCACGTCGTTGAATCGAACACGCCGGTGCGTTCCGGTTTTTTCGAACGGTATTGCGCCTTGTTCGAGAAGTTTGACAAGGTACGGCCGCGACACATGCAGATAGTCGGCTGCTTCTTGGGTCGGCATCACCTCAACAATCGGAGCAACGCTCACAGCACGGCCGCGGGCGAGGTGATGGACGAGATCACGCAGCAGGCGGATGGCGGTTTCGGGGAGTTCGATTGATTGAGTCCGGTCGACGGCTCGGACAACCACTGAAACATCCTCGTGATCGAGCAGTTCTTCGATCGATTCCAGTGAGCCACGCTCGCGTTCGTCCGCTGTTGCGGGTTCGCCTTCACTGACCCGTACCATGACGGCCTCCTTGCGACATCGGCATGATGGCAGCTAAACGAAATAATCGAAAACACCGTGACCTCGGCGTGGGGCAGGCAACTATCCTTTGGCCGGCGAGGAAGTGTCATCTCCGCGACAGACCTGCTTCTGTCATCATCGGCAACATTGACGGTGAACCTACCATTTCCTGAGGAGGGCGTCATGGCCAATGAACCGAGACCGGCCCTGGTGCTCCGAGATGCGGCCGGTCACTACTATCTGCTCCCGGAGGAGGTAGTTGAGAGCGCGCGCGTGCCGGACGGCGGGAAGGCGGAGATCGATCGCCGGCTCGCCGGCGACGATGTCACCGGCCTCGCACTGCTGGCGCAACGACCGAGCACGGGCATTATCGCCAATGGGATGGAGATCCTCGGGATCGCGTGGGGTGGCCCCACGATGGTCCGAAGCGTTCCGTCGAGCCTGGATGAGCGTCGATAAGCGGGGTCGTCCGGCGCGTTCCGCCCGGCCTCCGTAGCAGAACGGGCGGACCTAACCCCCCGACCCCCTTCCCTGCGAGGGAAGGGGGAGTCCTGACCGGCGTTGGTTGATCAGGTATACCCATGCCACGATCAGACGAGATACTGGCACCCTCGGTTGACGAGAACTCCCCCTTCCCTGCGAGGGAAGGGGGCCGGGGGGTTAGGTATCTCACGTCGGCGGCGTCACCGGCGCATTCTCGTCGATCCGCATGCTCGGACCGGGGCCGTACCGCTCGTGCGCCTGCCGGCGCGTACAGTCGAGCGTCACCCGCCGGCCGGGCATCACGTCGAGCACGGCGCTGAAGGGAATGCGCAGACCGCCCGCGCCGATGCCCATCACGCCGCGATCCTCGACCTCGATCGCGCCGGCGAGCCGGTGCGGTGTCGCGTGCAGGTTCGGATCCCCGCCGCCCCTGCCACGGAGGTTCTCGAGTTGCTCGGCGCGTGCGCCGGAGGTCTGAGGTACGCCGCCCTGATCGTCGCGTGCGCCGTAGCCACGCAGCGCATCCTCGCCCCCGCTGCCCGGCGCGACAGACGGCCGGCTGCCGCCGGATTGCGGGGCGCTGCCGGAGGGCGATGCGCCCGATGTGCCGCTGAAGTCGTTCAACACTTCCGGTGCGTGGACATCGATGACCGTGCCGATCAGTTCGCCGTCCACCGCGAAGACCTCCATGCCGCGGTGGATATCCGCCGGGTTCGTGACCATACCTCGCTCCTCACCCTGCGCCACTACGGTCCCTGCATCAAAGCAGACAGGGACCCGGCGCGGATCGTCCATTCGAGTAAACCACGCCCGCCGCTTCGGTGACAGAACGTCTCACGATCACGGACCACTCAACCAGGAGTCGGGCCGATGCTCCGCGGAACGCGGCTGCTTTCGATCACCTGACCACTCGGACAGCCCACGACCTCACCATCCTGACGATGCGCCGGAAGGATGAATCGGGCATCCTCGTGCTATGAGCGACCACGACACCACCTCCCCGGATCTCGGCCGGTGAAAAACGACCGTGAAGCCGCCGCACCGCCGATCAGCCGGACGGGCGAGCCGCGCGCCGGCGGCTGGCTGGAGCGACGCAAGGCCCGGCCGCAGCGTCCGGCCGGTCCGACGCTGCGCCGCGCCCTCACCCTGCTCTGGCCGTACCGGCGGCTGATGGCCCTCTATCTGCTCCTGGTCGGCGTCACCTCCCTCGTCGGCCTGGGACCGCCACTGCTGATCCGGCGGCTGATCGACCAGGCGATCCCGGCCGCCAACGGCGGCCAGATCAACCTGCTCGTCCTGGGGATGGTCGCACTGGTGCTGATCGGCGCCGGCGTCGGCGTCCTGCGTTCCTTTATCAGCAACCTCGTCGGCCAGAGCGTCGTCTTCGACCTGCGCGGGCGGCTCTACCGCCATCTCAGCGGCATGTCGCTCCGTTGGTTCACCGGCACGCGCACCGGCGAAACGCTGACCCGCGTCAGCAGCGATGTCGGCGGTGTCCAGGACGTGATCAGCAACACCCTCGGCGCCGTCGTCGAGAACATCATCATCGCCGCCAGCACACTCGTCCTGATGCTCGCGCTCGACTGGCGGCTGGCGCTCTTCTCGATTGCCTTCCTCCCCTTCTTCATCCTGCCCTCGCGCCGGGTCGGCAACATCCAGCGCGCGCTCACGACTGAGATCCAGGAGCACCAGGCGACGATGAACGCCCAGATGCAGGAAACCCTCTCCGTCAGCGGCGCGCTGCTCGTCAAGACCTTCGGTCGGCAAACAGATGAAGCAATCGCCTTCGATCACACCGCCCGCCGCATCCGCGATCTCAACATCCGCCGGGCGATGGGCGGCCGCTGGTTCGGCATGTCGATGGGCCTGTTCGGCTCGATCACGCCGGCCGTCGTCTACTGGTACGGCGGCCATCAGGTGATCGGTGACGCCGCAGCGCTGGGCACCGTCGTCGCCTTCGCCGCGCTCGTCGGCCGGATCTTCGGCCCCGTCTCGTCGCTGCTCGGCATCAACGTCACCGTCCTCAGCTCGCTCGCCCTCTTCGAGCGGATCTTCGACTACCTCGACCTCAAGCAGGAGATCGCCGACAAGCCGGACGCGACGCCACTCTCGAACGCCGCCGGCCATCTCCGCTTCGACGATGTGAGCTTCTCCTACATCTCCGGCACGCCGGCGCTCGAAGGCGTCTCCTTCGACGTGCCCGCCGGCCATTTCGCCGCGCTGGTCGGACCATCCGGCGCCGGCAAGACGACGATCGCCTACCTCGTCCCCCGCCTCTACGACGTCACCGCCGGCCGGGTGACGATCGACGGCCGCGATGTCCGCGACCTCACCCTCGAATCGCTCGGGCACGCGATCAGCATGGTCAACCAGGAGCCGTTCCTCTTCCACACGACGCTACGCGAGAACCTCCGCTACGCCCGGCCGGACGCCACCGACGCCGAGGTCGAGGCAGCGGCGCGGGCGGCGAACATCCACGACTTCATCGCCAGCCTCCAGCACGGCTACGACACGATCGTCGGCGAGCGCGGCTATCGCCTCTCCGGCGGCGAGAAACAGCGGGTCGCGATCGCGCGGGCGCTGCTCAAAGACCCGGCGATCCTGATCCTCGACGAGGCGACCTCCAGCGTCGACACCGCCACTGAACGCGCGATCCAGGACGCCCTCGACCGCCTCACCCACGGTCGCACCGTCCTCGCCATCGCCCACCGCCTCTCCACAATCCTCGCCGCCGACATCATCCTCGTGATCGACGGCGGCCGCGTTGTCGAGTCCGGCAGCCACCCCGAACTGCTGGCCCGGAACGGTCTGTACGCGCGGCTGTATGCGCAGCAGTTTCGCGAGGAAGCGAGTCTTACCTAACCCCCCGGCCCCCTTCCCTGTGAGGGAAGGGGGA
>JBFXAN010000289.1:0-4851 GCA_050184225.1 Dehalococcoidia bacterium
GTGGGCAATGGGCTGTCGGCAGTGGGGCTACGGACTCGCCACTGCCGACTGCCCATTGCCCACTGCCCTATCGCGGCGTGAGAGCCGCCGCTTGAATCTCGAACAGTTGGCGGATGCCGGATGCGGAGAGGTCGAGCATGCGGTCGAGGTCGCGGCGGTCGAGCAGGCCGGCTTCGCCGGTGGCTTGGACCTCGGCGAAACGGCCGTCGGCGGTCATGACGACGTTGCAGTCCACTTCGGCGCGCACGTCGTCGTCGTAGGCGAGGTCGAGCAGGACGGCGCCGTGGACGACGCCGGCGCTGATCGCGGCCACCGCTTGCTTCAGCGGGCTGGCCGCGATCGCGCCGGACTCAACCAACTGGCGACAGGCGAGGGCGAGGGCAACGTAGCCGCCCGTGATCGCGGCGGTGCGGGTGCCGCCATCGGCCTGGAGGACATCGCAATCGACCGTGATCGTCCGCTCGCCGAGGACGCGCATATCGATCGCGGTGCGGAGCGAACGGCCGATCAGTCGCTGGATCTCCTGGGTGCGGCCACCGAGCCGCCCCTGGACGGATTCACGCTGATTGCGGGTGAGCGTGGCGCGGGGCAGCATCGCGTATTCGGCCGTCACCCAGCCTTCACCGGAGCCGCGCTTGTGCGGCGGTACCCGGTCCTCGACCGAGGCGGCGCACAGCACCTGCGTTTTGCCAACGGCGATCAGGGCTGAGCCTTCGGCAAAGGACTGCACGCCCGTGGTGATCGTGCACGACCGTATCTGGTCGTTGGCACGGCCATCGCTTCGCTGCTGCATGACGCCTCCCGCGGGTGCGCTGCCGTCTGGGCGACGTCGATGGCCCGCATGGAGTCACGATACATGGCCGCGCAGTTACCGTCCGCCCTCGCCTGGGCCGGAGGTTGACGGTTTCTCCGTCAGACATCAGCGTGACCGATTCGCCGGCACGCACCTCAGTTTGCAGCCACAGAACACCATCGGTCGCGTAGACGAAGCTGTTGCGTCCCTCGCGCATGAGTCCCGCCGATCCGGTTGCGCCGGAAAGGTCGATGGTTTGCCGTCCGTATTGAAGCATCACCGTCCAGCGGCCCGGCTCCGACGACCGCTCGGCTTGGAGCAGCGCCCCACCGGAGCCGATCGCCATGCCGTCACGCAGGACCACTACCTCAACGCCGTTCGACCGCACCGCCTCGACCCACGGCGAATCTTCAACCTCCGGCGGGACGAGCAGCAGCGGAACCTGATATCGCTCGATCACCTCTCCAAGCCCGCCGATAGCCGAGGGGGTGTTTCGCGTGACCACCACAGCGCTGAGCGCGGCGTGGTTGCGGGGAGTCAATCGATCCAGCGCGGCGCGCACCTCGCCCGGCGCGAGTCCGGAGTCCACGAGCAGGCGTCCCCCGCCCGGCAGCGTCACCAGCGTCGCCGGTAGTCCGGCGAGTCCGAGCACGTCGAGCCTGACACCCGTGGGGGCGGATCCCTGCTGCACGATTGACGTGATGAGTGCAATAGACAGCAGCAACGGCGGTACGAGGGCAAGTATCGGAAAGGCCGCACCCAGCGAGGCAGGAGCGTTGATGGCAACGTCGGGAAGACCGACGGCCGATCGAGGAATGCGGATGAAGGCCAGTGCCGCCAGCGCTGCATAGGCGATCAGTACCTGGAGTTCGCCGACGCCGCGCACCGTCAGGGATGCGCCGGGCAGCGCGGCGCAGATACGGGCGATGGTCAGCGACAGGTCGAGCAGGACGCCGAGCGGTATCAGGGCCAGGGTGGCTGCCGCCGGCACGAGCATGGCGGCAGCCAAGCCAATGCCGCCGGTGACGAGCACCAGCGGAAAGAGCGGCACGAGCAGGAGGTTGGCGAGCGGGCTGATCGTCGAGAGCCGGCCGAAGTTGTACAAAAGGAGCGGCAGCGTCGCCACGGTCGCCGCCAGCGTTACCGCCAGGATGTCCCACACGGCGATGACCAGCGAGCGCCAGGAGAGTGTGCCGGATGGCGCTGCGTCCGAGAAGAGCCTCCGGCCGTAGGCGAGGAGTGGCGGCGTCAGCACGATCAGTCCGGCGGTCGCCGCGAAGCTGAGCTGAAACGAAAGGTCGGAGAGGATGCGGGGGTCGTGGACCGTGAGCAGCGCCGCGGCGAGCAGCAGGGTCACGCCGGCTCCGTGTGGTCTGCCGGAGAGCATCGCCAGCACGACCACGCTCCCCATCACCGTGGCGCGGGCAACGGGCGGCGTCAGACCGACAAGGACGCTGTAGGCGGCGATCGTCGCCAGCGCCAGGACGCCGGCCCACCGCCGCCCGACCAGCGACGCGGTCGCGCCGACGACGACGCTACCGACCAGCGCGATGTTGAAGCCGGAAATGACGATCAGATGCGAGATGCCGGCTCGGTTGAAGTCGTCGTTGATATCGCGCGGTATCTCGGACCTACGGCCAAGGAGGATGCCCTCCGCCAGCGCGGCTTGTGCGGCGGGAAGGCTCTTCCAAAGAGCGTCGTGGCCCCGCTGCTGGATGGACTCGACCAGACCGGCGATTCCTGCGCGATCGACGTGGCCGGTCACCTGCACCCGTGGGAACTCGACGAGGGCGAAGATGCCTCGTCGAGCGAGGTAGGCGGCGTAGTCGAACTCGTCGATGCGTGGCGGTGGTTCGAGAACGCCGTCGATGCGGACGGTGTCACCAGCGCGAAAGTCGCGCGACACCGACGTACGAACCTGGACCGAGCCGGTGACGGTGATGCGCCCGTTGGCGCCGTCGAGCGACGTGACATCGACGACGAATCGCTGCGTCGCGCCGCGCACTTCGGGGCGAGCGCGGATGCTGCCCTCGATCGCCCACCGGCTGCCGTTCGCCCACCAGGCGATGCTGTCCGGTGGTGGGGGCGTGGTCGCGGACTGCCAGCGAACCGATGCGAGGAGCATGACGGCCAGCGCGGCGCCGGCCAGGAAGACACCGCGACGGTCGCGATACGCGAGGATCGACACCGTCACGGCACCGATGCCGGCGGCGATCTGCAGCCAGACGTGACCGCTTGGCAACGCAACCAGCGCCGCGAGCCACGTTCCGGCGAGAACGAGCGTCCTCATGGGCGAACCTGGATGCGCCCGCGGATCGCCTCGATCATCGACTGTGGAATCAGCTTGCGCTGGACGAGGTCATCGGGACTTGTGAATGGACCCTCCTTCGCGCGGGATTCGACGATCTGCTGGGCGCGTACTGGTCCAACACCCGGCAACGCCTCCAACTGAAGCGCGGTCGCCGTGTTCAGGTCGAGGATCGGATCGCCGGCGGCGCTGACGGTCAGTGGTTCGCCTTGTCGTGGGACATGGATATGGTCTTCATCCTTGACGCGGCGGGCGAGGTTGACCGCAAGTGGTTCCGCATCGTCGGTGGGACCGCCGGCGAGCGCCAGCGCATCGGCATAGCGGTCGCCGGGTTGAACCTGATAGATTCCTGGAGCGACGATGGCGCCGGTGATGTAGACCTTGAGGACACCGTCGGCGACGGGCGCGTCGGCAAGCTTGACCTCGATCGCCGGCGGTGCGGAGGCGCTGCGAATGGCGAGCAGGAACAAGGCGAGCACCGCCGTGATCGTGACGGAGCCGGCGACGATCCATTTGACCAAGACGGCATTCATCCGCTACCCACGTGATACATGGTTCGACCGATTAGATACTGATGATCGGTCGAATCGTCAAGCGCCGAATGAACAGGACCAGTTCACGGTTCAAAGAACGGCGGGTGATATACTTCCCTCGCACTGGTTGGTGAGATCTTGCTCGGTCGCGACTTCCTCTCGATTGCCGATTATTCACCGGATGAGATCCGGTTGTTGCTCGATGCCGCCGTTCGACTGAAGGCGCGTGGCCGGCCCGAGATCCTGACCGGCCGCACGCTGGCGATGATCTTCGAGAAGCCATCGCTGCGGACACGGGTGAGCTTTCAGGTGGCGATGACTGACCTTGGCGGGCACGCGATCTACCTCTCGCAGGAGGAGGTCGGGCTGGGGGTGCGCGAGCCGGTGAAAGATATCGCCCGCGTGCTCAGCCGGTATGTCGACGTGATCGCGGCGCGCACGTATCTGCATCAGACCGTGGTCGAGCTGGCGGACTATGCGACCGTGCCGGTGATCAACGCGCTCTCCGACGAGGAGCATCCTTGTCAAGCGCTGGCCGACCTGCTCACCATCTATGAGCGCTTCGGTGATGTGAAGGGCGTGCGCATCGCCTATATCGGCGATGGCAATAACGTGCTGCGGTCGCTCCTGCTGGCCGGTGCGATGCTCGGCGCGCGTGTGACGATGGCGACACCGCCGGGTTATGAACCGCCGGGAACCGTCTTGGAAGCGGCGGCGGTCGCCGCGCACGAGAGCAATGGGTCGGTGACGCTGGTGCGCGAGCCGGACGAAGCGGTGGATGGCGCCGATGTGATCTACACCGATGTCTGGACGAGCATGGGACAGGACGCGGAGCGTGGCCGCCGGCAGCGGGATTTCGCGCGGTTCCAGGTTGACCTGCGATTGGTCCGGCAGGCGTCGCCGCGGGCCGTGATCATGCACGACCTGCCGGCCCATCGGGGTGAGGAGATCCTCGACGAGGCGATCGAGTCGCCACAGTCGATCATCTTCGATCAGGCCGAAAACCGGCTGCACGCCCAGCGCGCGCTGCTCGCCATGCTGCTGGCGCAGCCGGACCTGTGAGCGGCGCGCCGCACGCGCCGCTCACGGCAATCGGCAGTGGGCAATCGGCAAAGGGGACCCATATCAGACGTTTGGCTCCAGCCCCGAATGCCGATTGCCCACAGCCGAATGCCGCGCGACCGAAGGGATCGCCCCATGGCGGACGCGGTCAGGTC
>JBFXAN010000290.1:0-4816 GCA_050184225.1 Dehalococcoidia bacterium
CGGCGAGCCCGCCACGGGCGACCTGCCGGAGAACGAAACCGAGAACGCGACGAACCTGGCGGGGTGGATCGAGTTCTCGGGGGATATCGGGCTGTATGTGCCCTCGACGGCGCGGCTGGGCGCGCGCCTGATGATGATCGGATAGACCATGCGCCTGTGCAGCATCACCATCACGCCGGACGGCACGGCCAAGGGCGCGGACGCGGCGTACGAGAGCGTTGTGGCGCTGGTCGACGAGTTCTTGACCTACCCCGGCGGCGAGATCAGCGACTTCGCGGCGGTGCGGAATGCGGCGCTGGCCAGCATGCCGCCTGAGTGTGACTGGGCGCTGGTGCTGGATTCAGATGAGACGCTGTGCTTTACGGACGCGCCGGCATTGCGGGGTGAGTTGGCCGACACCAGCGCCGATGTACTGCGCGTGATGCAGGCCGATGGCAGTTATGCCAAGGACCGGTTCTTCCGGCTGCCGCTGAAAGGGCGCTGGGTAGGGCCGACCCATGAGGCGTTCATGGATGCCGGGACCATCGAGACGCTACCGGCCAGCCTGGTGACGTTCGCGGAGCGGGCCAAGGCGCCGGCGCAGCTGCGGGCCAAGTTTGCGCGCGATGTGGCGATCCTGGAGCCCTACACGGCGCAACACCCGCACGATCCGCGCTGGTTCTACTACCTGGGCGAGAGCTACGCGGGGCTGGGGCGGGTGCACGATGCCTGTCTGGCCTGGGAGGCCTGCTGGGAACTGAACGGCTGGGATGAGGAATCGGCCTGGGCCGCGTATCGGATCGCGGTGGAGCGCACCAACCGGGGCGATCACGAGGGGGCGCTGGAGTGGTGCCTGCGCGGGATGCAGCGGCATCCGGGGATTGCGGAACTGCCATTCATGGCCGGGTTGGCCTGCTACCGCCTGGGCCGGTATCAGCACGCCGCGCACTGGGCGGGGATCGCGCTGGCGCACAACCTGGCGGACGGGCCGCACGGCGAGCTGTTCCCCAAACGCACGGGATTCCGCTATTTGCCGGGGCTCTTCGAGGGGCCGTACGACGTGCTGTATTGGTCGCTGAAGCAGATGGGTGAGGATGGCGCGGCGGCGATCGCGTGGCGCGGCTACATCGACGCCAAACAGATGCGGGAGGCCGCGTAAGGGTGCGCCGGCGCGGCCAGATATGGGGTCCGGTCCGCGCCGACTTCGCCAGAGGAAAGGAGTCTTTCCGATGACGCCGGGTGATGATCGCCGAGGATGGGCGTGATGGCAATCCTGCCGCTGTTGCAGGATGTGGTGCCGCAAGGGGATGAGCAGTGGAAGTTCTACACGCTGATCTTCTCGGCGCTGTCGGGCGCGGTCGGCTCGGTCTTCACCTGGTGGGTGACGCGTGGCACGAAACGTGACGATGCGCTGTCGACGTCGCAGGAGGCGCGGGTGGCGGCGGCGGAGCGGCGGGAGGCGGAAGCCAAACAGGAGCGGCGCGAGGACCGCGAGGCGTACACGAAGCGGCTGGACACGGCGATTGAGTCGATCAACCGCGTGATCGCCGCCAACACGGAACTGACCACGACGGTCAAGCAGTTTGTAGAGCTGCTGAACCGGCTATCGGATGGACACCGGATTAGCCACGACGAGCTGAGGAAAATCAATGGCAGCATCGAGCTATTCCTACGCGAAACCCAGCGCCGGGGTCCGTATGGCTCCTGACCTGGAGCGGGACGCGGAACGGCGTACGGAGCGGGAACAGGAGATCCGCCTGGCGCGGGCGGTGCGGGATGCCGATGCGGCGATGGCGGTCACCGAGGCCACGTTCGAGGAGGCGCGGCGCGAGTTGGCGCGGTTGGCGCGCGAGTTGGGGTTCCCGCTGGCGAGCAGTTGGCGGCCGGAGGAGGCGGATCGCGATGACGACTGAGGAGTACCGCATGGCTACCGGGATTGCGGCGATCGTCGCGACGTGCTCGCTACTCTATCTGCTGTACTGGCAACTGCGCATCTGGCCCGACGACCGCCAGAAGTGGGCGGCGACGGTGTTCGTGGGTATGACGCTGCTGGTGGTGGGGCAGTTGTGCGCCAGTTACCTGGGGATCGCGCCGGCGATGGGCGCGGGGCCGCGCGGCGCGATCAGTTTCATCCTGTGGGCGATGGCGACGTTCGGGCTGGCGTGGGAATCACACCTGCATATCCAGCGCCACATCGGCAACGTGGAGCGGTTGCGGCGAGAGGCGCGGGACCGGGAGCGCTGGCTGTGACCGCGATAGACACAAACAGTTTATACTGCTTCTAGCTATCAGGCGGGACACGAATGCTGACCCATGCCGAACCTCCCGGAACAACCGCAGAAGCAGCCACCGCATCGCCCGTGGGCGGTGCTGGTGGACGTGGTGAAGCCAGTGCTGTTGACCGCGATCGCGATGGCGGGGCTGGTGATCGCGTGGTCTGGATTGGGACCGACCGGGTTTGCCGCAATATCGCCGAACCCGAATGCCGGCGGCTCTTCCGCGATGTTCCCCGGCTCAATCGTGACGCCGGTGACGTTCGCGGAGGTGGCGACGCTGATCGCGTACGCAC
This sequence comes from Dehalococcoidia bacterium, assembly GCA_050184225.1. Classification (GTDB taxonomy): domain Bacteria; phylum Chloroflexota; class Dehalococcoidia; order CAUJGQ01; family CAUJGQ01; genus JBFXAN01. Next base: position 2,549 of record JBFXAN010000290.1, read on the forward strand.
AACCGAGCCCGGACCCGCTGGGAACGATGGTGGCGATGCCGGTCTATCTGGCCGAGGTGACGCCGACGCCCTACCCGACGCTGCCGTCGGCGACCGCGACCTACGAGGCGCTGATGCAGGCGGCGCGGGACGCCAACGCGACCGCCACGGCGGCGGCGCGGCCACGCAGTTGTTACGAGAGCATTCCCAGCCAGAACACGGTCTGTTTCTGGCCCTCGCCGACCGCCACGATGCCGCCACCGCTGCCCACGTTGCCGCCGTGCTTGACGCCAGTGGTGGGGGAGTTGTGCCTGCTGTATGGGGCCGTGGGGTCCGGCACGCCGCTGCCGGTGATTCTGGACATTCTGCCGGGGGTGCCGCGATGAGCCCGCACGATGCCCGCTACATCCTGCTGGCATTCGCCATCGTGTTGCTGATCACCGTATGGGCGGTGCAAGGAGCGGAGAAATGAGCCACGAACGGGTTCTAGTGGATGGACGCGCGATTAGTCAGAGCCAGTGGGACACGGTAGTTGAGCGATGGAATCGTCTGAACCATATCGATCGTCGGGAGGTGCGCACGCGCTGTGTCAAAGAGGGTCATGCCTGGCGCGAGTTCCCAATCAAGGGCTCGGAGATATGCGTGCGCTGTTGCAGCTATCGGGAGGCGACATGATGTCGATCGAACGAGCGATTGTGATCGCGATCCTGGTCATCGTGCTCGTGTTCGTGGCGACGAGGCTACTGTGACCCGGTTGCTGGACTGGCTGGCGGATCGCATGTGCCGCGTGGCCTGCCGCTGCTGGGGCCATGACTGGACGTTCATCGAACGCGGCGACGTGGGCGAACTGTGGGCGGTGTGCAACTCGTGCGGTGCGCGGAGGCTGGGCTGGTGAGTCTTCAGCTGCAACCCATCACCTATGCCGAGGCGTCCGCGTTTATCCGTCAGCACCACCGCCACCACCTGCCGCCAGTGGGTTGGAAGTTTGGCATCGCGGTCAATGATGGCGAGGCGGTGCGCGGAGTGGTCACGGTGGGCCGCCCGGTTGCGCGTCATCTGGATAACGGTCTGACACTCGAAGTCACGCGCTGCTGCACGGACGGCGCGAAGAACGCGGCCAGCATGCTCTACGGAGCGGCGTGGCGAGCGGCAAAGGCGCTCGGATACACACGCCTTGTCACCTACACGCTGAAAGAAGAACCCGGCACGAGTCTTAAAGCCGCTGGTTGGACCGCGCTCTATGAGACGTCGGGGCGCAGTTGGTCATGCCCTTCACGGCCGCGCGTCGATACGCACCCGCTGGGCCAGAAGACGCTCTGGGAGGCGGCATGATCGTCATCACCGCGCCGGTGTTCCCTTGGCAGGAGAAGCGTTTTGCCTGTCCGCGCTGCAAGGGCGTGGTGCAGTTCGAGATCAGCGACCTGACCGGGCTGAAGGCGATCAAACCGAAGCAGGCGCCGGACGGCAGCTACCGCATCCAGACACAGTGCGAATGGTGCCGCACCGTGGAGACGTTCCGCGAGGTGGAGGAAGCAGCATGACCCCAGGACAGGCGGCGGGCGTGGCGGCACGGGATGCGGTGCGCTGGGGCTGCGGCTCGTACATGGGCAAGATCGGCACGACCCGGTGATCACGGCACAGACCGCCTGGGACTTCGACCGGCAATACCTGTGGCACTGCCGCGCGCAACCGTTGCACGTCACGGATGGCGATACGGTGCGCCTGCTGGTCGATACCGGCTTTGGCGGGCGGCACGAGGTGGCGCTGCGGTTGGCCGGGTACAGCGCGCCGGAGCGGTATGAGGCGGGCGGGGCGGAGGCGACGGCGGCGCTGGCGCGGGCGATCGCGACGGGGGTGGGCGCCTGGCCGCTGCGGGTAGCCACGTTGCAGCGTGAGACGGTCATCAGCGAGGTGCGCAGCTTCGAGCGCTACGTGGGACATCTGTGGATCGCCATGCCTGATGGCGGGCTGGTGAATGTGCGCGAGGTGGTGCGGTGAGCGCCCGCGAGCGGTTTCTAGCGTGCGCGATGGCGCAGATCGGCAAGCCCATTTTTGGCGTGGTTACGTCGGTTTTGGGGTATAATGTGGGGGTGGAGTTGGTCCCTCCACCCCCCGCACGAACGCCTGTTTGGGAGGCGAACATGCACGACGAGTCTATCATTTCCCGGTTCTGGTCGTATGTCGATTCATCCGCTGGCCCTGATGCCTGCTGGGAGTGGACGCGTTCGCGCATCCACGACGGCTATGGCAGGTTTTGAGACACCAAGCGCATGTGGCGCGCTCACCGCT
>JBFXAN010000291.1:0-4621 GCA_050184225.1 Dehalococcoidia bacterium
ATTCTGGCTGTTGCGAAGGGAAATGCTGGCAATCCGCCGCCAGACGAGGCTCCCCTCTCCGCGCGTCAGCGGGGGGAGGGGCCGGGGGAGGGGTCCGCATCGTGCTCCTCCTCCTGGCTGCCTGCCTTCTGGCCGCCTGCCGCGACAACTCCACGGCGAACGCTCCGGCGAGCGCGACCGCGGCTGTATCGGGACATGCGCGGGAGACGGCGCGTGTGGTGCGTGTGATCGACGGGGACACGATCCTTGTCGAGATCGGTGGTAGGCAGGAGCGGGTGCGCTACATCGGCGTCGATACGCCGGAGACGGTCGCGCCGGACCGGCCGGTCGGGTGCTTTGGCCCGGAGGCCAGCGAGAGGAACAAGGCGCTGGTCGAAGGGAAGACGGTTGAGCTGGAACGTGACATCTCTGAACGCGACCGGTTTGACCGGCTGCTGCGATACGTCTATGTCGATGGCATGATGGTGAATGCCGCGCTCCTGCGGGACGGGTACGGGACATCCGTCACCTTTCCGCCCGATGTGCGTGAGAACGAACGCCTCCGCACCCTCGAACGGGAGGCACGCACGGCCCGTCGCGGCCTCTGGTCGGCCTGCCGCTGATTAAACCGCAGAGGCGCGATTGAACCGCAGAGTCACAGAGGACGCAGAGGCTTATGTGGCATGCAGAGCGGAGCGAAGCATCTCCCGCAATGAGTCAGTCACGCCACGAGATGCTTCGTCGCTCCGCTCCTCAGCCTGACATGAAACGAACCTCTGTGCCTCTGTGGTTCGAATGCGCGGCTTACCAGCGGCCGCCACGGCCGCCGCGGTCGTAGTCGCGGCCACCACCGCCACCGCCGCCGTAGCTGCCGCCGCCGTAGGAGCCTTGCTGGGAGCGGAAGCAGTCGGAGCAGTAGACGGGTCGATCGCCCCGGGGCTGGAAGGGCACCTTCGCCTCTTTGCCGCAGGACGCGCAGGTTGCGGAGAACATCTCCCGCTGGCCGCCATAACCGCCGCCGCCGCCACCGCCGTAGCTGCTGTCACCCATGCGCGAACGACGGGCGGCGCGGCAGTTCGGACAGCGGCGCGGTTCGTTCGTGAAACCCTTCTCCGCGTGATATGCCTGATCATCCGCGCTGAAGGTAAACGGCGCGCCACACTCGACGCAGGTCAGGGTTCGGTCGGTGTATGCCACTCGACGACCTCCAAGAAATCTGGGCACCTTCGGTCATCGAATGCCGGACGTGAAGCGCCGCGCTTCACCGAGCGAACCGAGCCGGAAGTAAGCCGCGAACAATCTACCATATCTGTCAACCCCGTCGCGAGTCCGTGATCATGCATCCGGAGTCGCCCGGCGCGGGTGTCTGAAACAACCGGGATCAGCCGGATTGAGGCGCGTTCACGGTATCGTCCGCCGCCGGCGCGCGCCGGCGGCCGCGTTTTGATGGACCCCGCCTGGCCGCCTCCTCCGGGAACCGATGCGCCGTGCCGGCAGTCCGCAGCTGCGCCGTTTCCTCGCGCAGGATCGGGATGGAACGGTTGACAAAGTCCGTAATCGTCGCCAGTTCCTGATCGCTGTAGCTCGCCATCACTCCGGCAGACGCTGCCAGCATCGGCGCAAACACCGGCGCCGTTTCCCGGTCGAGCGTCTCTGGTATGAGCCGGACGATCACCCGCCGGCGGTCGGTTGGGTCCGGCTCCCGCCGCGCGTAGCCGGCCTTCTCCATCCGATCGATCACGCCGGTGATCGCGCCGGTGGTCAGGCCGGTCAGCTCGGCGAGCCGCCCGGCGGTGATCGGGCCGGTCACGCTCAGAATGCCGGCGCAGAGCAGATCGGTAAGGCTCATCCCCAGCACGTCGGCGGCGGCCGTCGTGTAGAGCACCGATTGTGAGCTGAACACCCGCATCGCATCCCCCAGCGCCGCTACCTGTTCGCCGCGCGTCCGCCCGGCACTTGACATCTCGCCCATCGCTGCATATCCTCTCACGTATAGAGTATCTTAGATACTAAGTAGAACAGTAGATGAGATGCACACCTCATAAGAAAGTATAGCGTCCGCGCGCTCCCGGCGTCATCCGTGACGTTCGGCCACAGCAGCGATGGCAACCGAAGGAGGCACACGCCCATGACACACCAGACACAACCGCACGGCCTGAGCCCGGCCGACGAGGCAGCAGTTCGCGGCCTGTATCAGCAGATGATCGACGGCTGGAACGCCGGCAGCGGTGAGGGATTCGCTTCGGTGTTTGCCGGCGATGGCGAGCAGGTCGCCTTCGACGGCACCCGCTACCAGGGGCGCGCCGTGATCGCGGCGGCCCACCAGTTTCTCTTCGATACATTCGTCAAGGGCAGCCGGCTCGTCGGCAAGGTGCTCGGCGTTCGCCTGTTGACGCCTGACGTCGCCCAGATGAACACGATCGGCGGCACAATCCTGACCGGTCAGTCCGACATCGCTCCGGACCGCAACTCGGTCCAGACCTTCATCGCCGTCAAGCGTGATGGCGATTGGCGCGTCGCCGCCTTTCACAACACCCGCGCCGAGTATCTCGGACGCCCCGACGAGGCCCAGGCGCTGACGGACGAGTTGCGGTCGCTGCTCACGTCGTGATCGCACCTGGTCGCCGCCCTTGAGAAGGAGATACGTCATGAACCAGTCATCCGCTCCCGAGAAGACGGCGCTGATCGTCGGCTGCGGCATCGCCGGCCCGGTCCTCGCCATGTTCCTCCAGCGCGCCGGGATTACACCGATCATCTACGAGGGCCGGCCCGAGCCACGCGACGAGGACGGCGCCTTTCTCAACCTCGCCCCCAACGGGCTTGATGTGCTCGACACGCTGGGGATCAAGGACGCGATCGAGGCATTCGGCACGCCGACGACCAGCACGCTCTTCCAGAACCACCGCGGCAAGCAGCTCGGCAAGAACCCGGAGCGGACGCTGCTGATCAAGCGGGGCATGCTCACCCGGGGGCTGCGCGAGGCCACCCTCGACCGCGGCATCCCAGTCGAGTTCGGCCGGCGGTTGCGCGACGTTGAGGTCACTCCCAGTCAGTCGGTGATCGCGCGATTCGAGGATGGCTCCGAGGCGTCCGGCGACCTGCTGATCGGCTGCGACGGCATCCACTCCCGCACGCGCCGCGCGATCATGTCCGACGCGCCGCTGCCGGTGTACACCGGCGTGATCGACTCCGGCGCGATCGCACCGAACACGCTCGGCCTGCGCGCTGACAGCGTGATGCGGATGACCTTCGGCCTCAAGGGATTCTTCGGCTATCAGGCGGTCCCGACCGATGAGGTCTTCTGGTTCCAAAATTTCACGGCGCCCGCCGAACCAGATCGCGCCCACCTCGATGCGATCCCCGACGACCGCTGGCGGCAGCGGCTGATCGCGCTGCATCAGCAGGATCACGCGCCTGTCTCAGAGATCATCCGCGCCACCACCGGCTCGATCGGACGGTGGCCGATCTACGATATGCCGTCGCTGCCATCATGGCGTACCGGTCCCATCTGTCTGATCGGCGACGCCGCGCACGCGATCTCACCGCACGTCGGCCAGGGCGCCTCGCTCGCGATGGAGGACGCCATCGTCCTGGCGAAGTGCCTGCGTGACAGCGTCACGGTCGAAGGTGCGTTCACGGCCTTCGAGGACCTACGCCGCGATCGGGTCGAGACCATGGTCAAAGCGGCGCGGCGCACCGGCAACCAGAAGGCGCCGGCGAACGGCCTGACCCGCACTCTCCGCGACCTGGTGCTCCCGTTCTTCCTGAAAATGGGCGTCAAGAGCGCCGAGCAAGCCTACGCCTACCATGTCGATTGGGACGAGGCCGTCACCGTTCGGTCAGGCGCGAGGGCGGCATAGTCCCCTCGCCGGGCGATTCATCACCACGGCGTCAAGACACCACAGCATTCATCGTCAGGTGGTGTTCTGGCGCCGTGGTGGTGTAATGGGCATTGGCTGGCGGTATGTACCGCGCGTATCCCGCGCCGTCAGAGTCTCACCGCAGCCGGTGCAGATGACGGTCGCCGCGGCATGGCCGCCGCAGGCGGTGTGGCGGACATCGACGGGCGGGCCGTCGTCGCCGGCGAGGTAGCGGTCGCCCCATTGGAGCAGGGCGATCAGGACCGGATAGAGTTCCATTCCTCTTTCGGTGAGGCGGTATTCATAGCGGTCAGGGCGCTCCTGGTAGCGGTCGCGGCGGAGGATGCCGTGCTCGACGAGCGTCTGGAGCCGGTCGGTGAGGATGTTGCGGGCGATCGGGAGGCGGGCGGCGAAGTCCTCGAAGCGACGCACGCCGTTGAAGGCGTCGCGGAGGACGAGCAGGGTCCAGCGCTCGCCGACGACATCGAGCGTGCGGGCGATCGAGCAGTGCAGCGAAGAGAGTGGGACGCCGCGCATGGCGTCATGATAGCAGGTTCGTGAGTTGCACGAAGCAACGAACTGACGTAGAGTCCGTTGCAGGAAGCAACTGGCCCTCACCCCCGGCCCCTCTCCCGCTCGGCGGGAGAGGGGAGCCTAGAGCAACCAAGAACACCAGCGCTTCCATCGGTCAGACAGTGCCTGGGTGCGAGTTGGCGGTCACGGTTGATTCTGGCTCCCCAACACTCGCTCCGGTAGGAGGCGGCGCTGGCCCACGTGCGAGT
>JBFXAN010000292.1:0-4480 GCA_050184225.1 Dehalococcoidia bacterium
ACCCCCTTCCCTGCGTGGGATGGGGGCCGGGGGGTTAGGTAACGTGGGGCCGGGGAAGGAACTGTCAGCGGGTAACGAGCCGTTGCTCCAGCGCGACGCGGACGGCGGCGATTGGTGGCCAGGGCGAGGTGCATAGTCGAGAGGTAGGGTCGCTTGAAATGGGCGATAGTGCTGCGTATCGTGAGGCCATGTCGAATGAATCATTGGCTTCGCAGGTATTGGCGCTGCCACTCGATGAGCGCGTCGCTCTCGCCGAGGCGCTCTGGCAGAGTATCGATGAGGAGCCGGAGGCTGACTACTCGATCGAGGAACGCGAAGCGGTGGAGCAGGCTCTGAAGCGCGACACTGAGCTCGCATCAGGCGCCGTCGTCGGTCGCACCCATGATCAAGTGATGGAAGCCGCTCGGCGAATCCTCGAATGCGATTGATCTATCATCCGGACGCTGAAGCCGAATTGATCGAGGCAGTCCGATTCTATTCACGCAGAGTGCAAGGTCTAGGAAACCGCTTTCTAAGTGACTTTGATGTAGCGATCAAGACTATTGAAGAAGCTCCAGAGAGGTGGCCGGTGGTGGAGGCGGACGTGCGCCGCTACGTGATGCGCCGTTTTCCGTACGGCATCTACTACCGGATTGATGGGAATAACCTACGAATCTTGGTAGTGAAGCATCATAGCCGCCATCCAGACTACTGGAAGTATCGTCTCGACGCGTGATGCTTCCAGATACCGACGCACGTCGCTCCGCCTCACGCGTTGCGGGTAACGAGCCGTTGCTCCAGTGCGACGCGGACGGCGGCGGCGCGGTTGGGGACGTCGAGCTTGGAGAGGATCGAGGCGACGTGGAATTTGACGGTGCGCTCGCTGACGACGAGGCGGGCGGCGATCTCTTTGTTTTGGAGGCCGTCAACCAGCAGTGCCAGCACCTCGCGCTCGCGGGGGCTGAGGGTGTCTGGTCCTTGTGCCTGGCGTGACGGCGCGTTGACGTGGCGCAGCAGCTTAGAGGCGATCGCCGGTTGGAGGAGGGTGCCGCCCTCGCGGGCGACGCGGATCGCGCGGAAGATCTCGTCACGGGTGGCGCCCTTGAGCAGGTAGCCTTGGGCACCCGCCTCGACCGCGCCGACGATGCGGTCGTCGGTGTCGAAGGCGGTGAGGACGATCACCGGCGTGTCGGGCAGGCGCTCGTGGATGCGACGGGTGGCCTCGACACCGTCCAAGAGCGGCATCTCCAGGTCCATCAACACCACATCCGGGCGGAGGACTTCGGCCCGGCCGACCGCCGCCTCGCCGTCGGCCGCTTCGCCAACGACCTCGAAGTCCGCCTGTGTTTCGAGGATCGCCCGGAGTCCTTCGCGCAGGGTGGGGTGATCGTCGGCGATCAGGATGCGGGTGATTCCGTTCACGGCAGTCCTCCCAACGGTACGACGGCGCGGATGCGGGTGCCCTTGCCCGGCGCGCTCTCAATCTGGAGATTGCCGCCGAGCAACCGCGTCCGTTCGATCATACCGGTGACGCCGAACCCACCGGCGTGGTCCCGCGCCAGCAGTCGCTCCGTCTCGAAGCCGTGCCCGTCATCCTTGATCGACATCGTCACCACATCCAATCCGATCGTTAGCCGCAGGCGGACCAGCCGGGCCTGCGCGTGGCGGACGGCGTTGGTCAGCGCCTCCTGGGCGATGCGGAACAGTCCCGCCTCCAGGTGCGGCGTCAGCCGGTTGACGGGTCCACTGCTGGTGACGGACACCTTGACGTCGTAGGTGCGGGCGTAGGTGGCGCCCAGCTCGCGCAATGCCTGGGGGAGCGGCTTTCCCTGCAACGCACCGGCGCGGAGATCGTGTACCACCCGGCGCGTCTCCACGAGGGCCTCGCGGGTCAGGCGGAGCGCCTCTTCGATCTTCGGCTGCGCCTGTTCCGGCGCGCGCTGAACCACTTCATCGGCGGCCTCGAGTTGCAGCGTGACGGCGGAGAGCGACTGGGCCAGCGAGTCGTGCAGCTCGCGGGCGAGGCGGGTACGCTCCTCCGCCGTCGCCAGCAACGCGGCCCGCTGGTGGAGGCGCGCCCGCTCGACGGCGATGCCGACCTGATAGCCGATCGTGTAGAGCAGTTGCAGTTCGTCCGGCGTCAACTCCCGCCAGTTCTCGCGGGCGACGTTGAGCATGCCGAGCCGCTGCTCGCCGGCGTAGAGGGGGATGCTGGCGTGATAGGAGAGGCCCTCGGTCCCCTCGAGGGCGTCGTCGAGGCGGCTGCACTCGACGACGTTGACGTTGGCGGCGCCGCGGAGGTCGCCCATGCGGAAGGTGCGCAGGCAGAAGCAACTGCCGGTCATCCGCTCCGGCTCGTCGCGCAGGACCGGCGGTAGGTGCTGCGCTGCCGCCAGGATCTCCTCGCCGGTCTCTTCATCGAGCAGCCAGACCCAGCCGGAGCGCAGTCCGAGCAGCTCGGCCACCAGCGCGAGGGCCGTCTCCAACGCCTCGCGCAGATCGACGGCGCGGTTCAACCCCTCCGCGATCGCGTTGAGGATCGACAGTTCCCGGTTCCGCCGGACGAGCGCGTCTGTGGTCATGGTCACATGCTCGAATCGATGCAACTGCCTTGACTCTACGGCCATGATACGCTGCCGGAACGAAGGACCACGTCCGCGTCATCTGTAGGAATTCGCGGTGTTCGTTCGAAGGACGCGGGAGGAAATGTCAATGGATCAGGTGCGGGCCAATCCGCCGCATTCCCTCCGAATGCACGCTGCGGTGGCCGAACTCGAAGCGTTGGTCAAGGATCACTACCCAACGGCCACGTTCGCGGTTGTGCCGGCTGCGGATGAGCCGGGTGCGATTCATATCATCGCAACGGTCGACCTTGACGATCCTGATGAGGTCGCGGACCTGGTGATGGATCGGATGCTGACCTTGCAAATCGACGAAGGTTTGCCGGTCTTTGTTATCCCGATCCGGACACCGGAACGGCTGGCGGCGATGCTGGCGCGGCAGGAGTCGGAGGAACGTTCGTGGATAGCGTGAACTGATGGCTCAGTCGCACGCTGGTCAGCAAGATGACCATGCCCGGCGCGTCCGCAGCGCGTTTACGGCGCAGGCGGTCAGCTACAGCGGCAGCGCGCGGATCGCCGATCCGGAGGGGCGGCGGGCGTTTGCCGCGTTCGTTGCGCCACCGGCGACGGCGCTCGCGCTCGATATTGCGACGGGGCCGGGGTTTGTGGCGCTGGCGTTCGCGGAACGTGTGCGCCGGGTGGTGGCCGTGGATCTCACCCCGGCGATGCTGGCGCGGGCCGGGGCCGAGCGCGGGCGCCGCGACGCGGCAAACCTCGATCTGGCGCTCGCGGATGCCGGTGTTCTCCCCTGTGCGGATGGCACGTTCGATCTGATCACGTGCGGCTCCGCCTTCCATCACTTTCCCCAACCGGATCGAATCCTGGCAGAGATGACCCGCGTCCTCCGTCCCGGCGGACTCGTCGCGATCAGCGACATCATCACGAGCGACGATTCGGCGAAGGCGGCGCGGCACAACGCGATCGAGCGCCTCCGCGACCCGTCGCATACCCGCGCGCTGCCTCTCTCCGAGCTCGCCGCCCTCAGCGAACGCTGTGGCCTGCGCACCCTGCGCACTGAAACCAGCCGGCGGGAACGCGCCCTCGGCGAGTGGGTGGCGATCAGCCGCACACCGGACCCCGTGGTGGCGCGGGTGCGTTCGCTGCTGGTCGAGGCGATCGATGACGACGTGGCGGGCATCGGCGTCTGGCTCGCCGACGACGAACCGCACTTCTGGCACACCACCGCCTGGTATGTCGCCCAGAAGCCGGAGTGAACCGCAAAGACGCAGAGGGCGCAAAGTGTTTACAACTTCTTTGCGTAACTCTGCATCCTTTGCGTCTTTGCGGTTCAGCTTCGTCCGCTCATCCGCGCGGTTCAAAGACCTCGTAGATGCGGACGACCGGCGGGCCGAGCAGCGCGCGGTCGAGCCATTGCAGCGACTCCGGCCGGATGCTGCCTGCCGCTTCGGCGCCTTCCTTCGTCTCCCAGAGACTGAGCACGACGAACTCGGCCAGCGATCCTTCCACCATCGTCGTCAAGCTGCAGAATCCGGGGTGTCCGTGATACAACGGCGCCAGCTCGCTCACATACGTCTCAAAGGTCGAGCGTGACCCCGCCCGCAGGTTGTACCGGACGCTTCGTGCAAACATCGTTACTCCTATTGGGTTCGGGGTTTTGGCGTTCGAGGTTCGTCCGGTTCTCACTCGGATCCCTGAGCGCCGAACGTTGATCTCATCGTATCGCGGAGGAGTTGCCGGCCGCCCTCCGCTCCATCGTAGATGACGCACTGGTGATTTGTGGTAGTCATGCTCGGCCCTTGTATCTGGCGAGGTCGGTAGAGTGAGGGTGGCGGGCGAGGTTCCGCCCGGCACGCCAGACCGGCGGCCCTGAGGGCGGGCGAGCCCGTGGGTGAGCGGAGGTCGGCGGGCCGCGATTCCCC
>JBFXAN010000293.1:0-4420 GCA_050184225.1 Dehalococcoidia bacterium
CCTGACATGCCCGGCACCGGTCGGTCGAGCGGGCGGGCGGCGCTCGTCGCCGCGATGGCCGCCGGCGCGGGTTTCCTCACGCGGCCATGCTGCGTGCTGCCGGCACTGCTGGCGTTCGGGGGCACCGGCTCGGCCGCCATGTCACAGACCCTCGCGGCCCAGCGTCCGGCGTTCCTCATCGTCAGCGCCGGCCTGGCCGGCGTCTCGATCTGGCTGAACCTGCGGCTGCGCGCGCGGCCGCTCAACAAATGGATCACCGCCGTCGCCGCCGTGGCGTCGTTTGCCCTGGCGTCCGGCTTCGAATGGTTCGTACACGACTGAGAAGGAGACTCCTATGGCATTTCAACAAGGTGAGAAGTATCGCTGCCCCGATCCGGCATGTGGGTGCGAGATTCAGGTGACGAAGGGAGCCGCTTCAGGGAAGGGTGGCGATTCTCACCCGCGCTGCTGCTGCGGCAAGGAGATGCAGAAGGTTTAGGGCGATGCAGTCGAGTACCGTGTTCGCGCTCGCGGCCGTGGTTGTGATCGTGCTGTTGGCGGTGGTGTGGCCGCGTGGAGCGGCGCCGCGCCAGGCTGCCGCCAGCGGCGCAACGGCGCAACTGAAGGTCGACGGGATGGCCTGCGGAGCATGCTCCGCTCGGGTCGAACGGATCGCGCTCCAGGTGGAGGGTGTGCAGGACGCCGTCGTCCACCTTGAAGAAGGCCACGCCCGGATCGTCTACGACCCGGCTCGAACGACTCCGTCGGCCGTCGCCCAGCGGATCGCCGACGCGGGATTCAAGACCGGGGTGCTCCCATGATCACGAGGCGGGCTGCCGCGGTGTGTTGTGTGGCGGCCCTGACGTGCTCGCCGGGGTCCGCGTTCGCGTCGGGTCACGGCCCTGTCTTCGGCCTGACGACGCCGACCAATGCGAAGGGCGCCTGGGCGGTCGATTTCGGGGTCATGGGACGGGCCGGCGACGGCGAGGACGGGGCGATGACGCGTGGGATGTTGACCTACGGGTTCACCGAAGACATTCAACTGTCGGTGTCGGCGCCGCTGGTCTTCGCCTCCGCGCCATTCCCGCCAGCACGGGGTACCGCGATGATGCCTGGCAGCGGCGACTTCGAGGCGATCGGGGCCTGGCGGTTCCACCGACGCGGGACGGCCGTGGGCCGGCGCATCGAAAGCACCGCGTATGCCGGAGTACTCGTGCCCGGTCCGCAGCGACCAGCCGGCATGGCCGGCGACCTGCGGCGGGCGCCAGGACTCTACACGGCGGTGGCCACGGGCGTGGCGTCGCGCAGTCACTATGTCTGGGTGGGGGCTGGATACACCCGGTTCGCTGAGCGCGAGGGCGATCGCCGACCGGACATCTTCTCCTACAGCGCGGTCTGGGGATATCGTCCGCCGGCGCTGCGGAAGGAGTATCCGCACTGGGATTGGCGCCTCTTCGTCGAGCTGACCGGCGAACGATCCGGGGGCCTCCGCAAGGCGGGTGTGGCGCATCCGGGCACGAGCGGACACCAAGTCCTGCTCGGACCTACGGCGCTGGGGATCTACAGGAACTACGCGATCGAAGGTGGGGTCCAGTTCCCCGTCTACAGGGACGTCGGCGCCCGGCTGCAGCGGGAGACCGTCCGATACGCGGTGAATGTCAGCTACTTCTTCTGAGAGGATTCGACCCATGCGCACACGAACTGTCTTGTCGCTGTTGGCCGTGGCCCTGTTCGGGGCGGCCGAGGCGCGCGCCGAGTATCGCCAGATCGATCTGTCGATCTTCGGCATGGATTGAGCGATCTGTGCTCACGCCGTGCGCGTGACCATGGAGAAGCTGCCGGGCGTGGAGACCGCGACGGTGAAGCTCAACGAAGGCCGCGCCGTGCTCGCATTGAAGCCCGAGAACACCTTGGCGATCGGGCAGATCCGAGAGAGTGTTCGGCGGAACGGATTCACGCCGCGCGACGCGCGCATCACCGCGACCGCGGAAGTCGTGTCCGGCAATGTCTTGCGGCTGAGAGTCACCGGCACCCCGGACGTGTACGAGGTTCGCGGGACGCCGGCGCTCGAGCAGCAGCTCAAGGCGGCTGAAGGTCGTCCCATGATCGTGGACGGCACGATCTCGCTCGGGAACGATCCCAAAGATCCGACGGTGTGGCAGGTCACGAGTGTCAAGCCAGTCGGACGCTAGCGAACGGCCTCGCGTGCGCGATGCTGGCATCCCGTCGCCACCAGGGGAGAGCATCCGAGCACACGCGCTCGGGTTTCTGTCTCTGTTCACGTCCGCCGGCACGCTGGTCTGCTGCGCGCTACCGTCCCTTCTCGTGCTGGCCGGCCTGGGGGCGACGGTTGCCTCGCTTCTCAGCGTTGCTCCTTGGCTGGTGACGCTGTCTCAGCACAAGGGCTGGGTCTTCGTCGTGTCTGGGCTGCTGATCGCGTTGAACGTCGCCTATGTCTATGGACTGGCGCCGCGCCTGCGCGCCGCAGGTCAGACGTGTCCAGCCGACGCTGCCGGGGCCTCCTGTGGACCTGCGGAGCGGTTCACCCGCATGATGCTGTGGACTTCCGCCGCGCTCTACAGCCTGGGTGTAATCACGGCGTACGGATTGGGTTGGTTGCTGACGTGACATGTGACGTCCAGCGGTCGCAGGAGACGAGGCACATTGACGATTCTGAGTCACTCCACCACGACGACCCCTTTGAGCATGTTCATCCCACACGCGAAGGCAATGTCTCCCGCCCTGGCCGGCCTGAACCCGATCGCGACTGGCGACGGTGACGCCACGGCAGGGGTCGCACCGCAGGCGGGCATGTGGTCATTGGTAACCGGGTCAGTTCCTGATCAACCGATGCAATCAGGTCGTGGTCTGACTGCCTGTGGCTTGCTCACTCGGACAACAGGGTGGCTCGACGAAATAACTCGAACAGCGGCTGCGCCCAGATTCCGAAGCCAACCAGTGCCACAGCCGTCGCGGCCACGCCGACCGCCGTCCACCGGCCGAGTGTCGGGAGCGCCGCTCGAGGCTCGGCTGCCGCTTCAAAGTACGCCGGCCCGAGCACGCGTGCGTAATAAAACAGGGACACAACGGTATTGATGGCCGCGACGACGGCCAGCCAGCCGTAGCCGGCGTCGATCGTCGCACCGAAGAGCGCGAGCTTCCCCGCAAACCCCGCGAGCGGCGGTATCCCGACCAAGGACAGGAAGCTCACCGTCAGCGCCATGGCCAGGAACGGATGGCCAGCGGCGAGCCCGGCGTAGCGCGCACGGCTGCTCTGGCCGCGCAGTTGCACAACGACGCCGAAGGCCGCGAGGTTCGCGGCCGTGTACGCCACGAAAAAATACAACAGCGCCGGCACGGCGAGATCGCTGCGTCCGAGCGCCACGATCGCCATCAACACGTATCCCGTCTGCGAGACCGCCGACCAGCCCAGCAGCCTGCGCACGTCGTCCTGCCAGAGCGCCGCGACGTTGCCAACGGTCATGGTGAGGGCCGCCAGGACGGCGACGAGCGGCCGCCACCCGACGCCACTCTCCGGCAGCACCATCGCCAGTCGGGCGAGCGCTATCACGGCGCCGACCTTGGGCGCGGCGGTGATGAAGGCGGCCACGGGCGCCGGCGCGCCGTCAGCGACATCCGGCATCCAGGCATGAGCGGGCACTGCTCCCATTTTGAACGCCAACCCGACCACGACCAGGCCGGTCGCCGCGACCAGCGGCAGCGAGTGCGCGCCCTCAAGTCCCGTCAGCAAGCCAGCGAACGTGGTCGTCGTCGCGAGACCGAACAGCAGCACGACACCGTAGACCATCGCGCCGTTCGCCAAGGCGCCGAGCAGGTAGTACTTGAGCGCCGCTTCCGACGCGCGCCGCGACCGGCGGTGATAGGCGGTGAGCACGTATCCGGTGGCCGACGAGAGCAGGAGCGCCAGCGTCATCTGCATGAGATCGGCGGCTCCCGCGAGCAGCATCGCCCCCAGCGCCGACATCAGCAAGAGGGTGTAGTACTCGCCCTGCCGGGGGTCCTCCGAGAACCAGTCGACGGACAGCGCGATGACGATGACCGTGATCGCCAGGATGATGAGCTTCGCCCAGAGGGCCGCGCCATCGACCGCGTAGGTGTCCGCAAACGTCAGCCGCTGTGGTCCACTCAGCAGACGGATTGTGGCGATCGTGGTGGCTGCGGCAGTGGTGAGTGCCAGTCCTGCAGCCCAGCGCTGGAGTCGCCGCGGGGCAAAGAGCGCAAACAGCAGAATGCCGACAGCTCCGGCAAGAAGCACCAGCTCCGGCAGAACGTCGCCGACCGGCATACCACCCATGCCACTCATACCGCCGGACTCATGGCGTGATCAGCGAACGGACCCCGCTGTCGATAACCGCCAACAGCGGCCCTGGCGCCACACCGATCGCGACGACGAGGATCAGCAGCGCCACGAGGGTGGCCC
>JBFXAN010000294.1:0-4307 GCA_050184225.1 Dehalococcoidia bacterium
TGCACCGCGCTGCCGCTGTCGGATGCGTCATCACCGCCACACGCGGCCACAAAGGCGGCTGTACCGCCGATTGCGGCTGCACCGAGAACCCGTCGCCGGGTGAACGGACGACTCGTCTCACGCCGCCAAGCGTGCTGTACCATGGTGGCCCCTCCCTCGTGCCAATGTGACAGTGAGTCCAGTCACACCGCCCAATCACTATGATCGATGCTGCTGCCAGAGTACGCCTCATCAAAGTGAAGTCAAGGGGCAGACTCAGCGAAATTCGGACGGCACGCGGGCGCCAAACCAGACCGCCGTCGTCCACAGCGCGCCGCTGATTCGAGGCGGCGACGCGCACTCAGTCATCGCGTCTTGACACAGCGTCAGTTTCTGGCATACTGCACTCGTGCGGCCGGTTCGTTCCGCCGGTCCGTACCCTACCTCCGACGCCCGATCCTCGTTCCTCTCTGGGATCGGGCGCCACTCGCAGCGGCTACCGGCTGAGCATGGGGGCTGGCTCAGTGGGTAGCCGCCGCTTCATGCATTCCTACAGGACAGGGTCGGCCGCTGGGATCTGCCGCGATCTGCGCTGGCACGGGGATAGGCTGTCCGCCCTCCCATCGATCGGATTGCGGGACACGGACCGACCTGCGGCGGCGCGGATGCTTGTTCGGCGTGCGGCCGGATTGGTAGTCAGCATGTCTTGACATAACGTCCGAAACTGTCATACTGACTGCGAGGGCGGGCTGCCAGCGCCCTCGTCTTCCCTCATGCGCCCGGCTCTCCTCCATCTCCTCAGGAGCCGGGCGCCATACTATCTCTGAGACGCGGGGACGCCGGCCTCGGCCCGGCGTTTGGGCGGCATCGGAGACGTTGCACGGGTGTCTTGGCCATGACCGGTCAGCAGCGGGCCGCCATGACCGAGCCACGGCGGATGTAATGCGCGTGGTGCTCGATCGGCGGATCAGGAATCTGTCCGCCGTTGATCAGGTCGATCAAGAGCCGGGTTGAAGCGTGGAGATAGGCGGTGAGGTCGGCCGCGATCACGCTGATCGGCGGCTCGACGATCTCGGCCCAACTGGAGTCGCCGAAGCCGATCAACGATACATCGGCCGGAATCGTCGCCTCGGCCGTCCGGATACCGGCGATCGTCGCCGGCACGAGATAGAGCGGCGTCACCAGCAGGGCGGTCGGCCGATCGGGCCGCGCCATCAACTCGGTGACCCGCCGCGTGCATTCTTCGGTCGACTGCACGATCAGCTCGTAACCGTCGCCGCCGTCGATGCCGCGCTGGCGGAGCGCGTTCTGAATGTAGGACGCACCCCAAGCGACCGACTCTTCGAGACCGGCGTCGCTGACGTGGGTGATCGTGGCGATGCGCTCGTGTCCGAGGCCGCGGAGATCGTCGATCGCCTCTTCCGTCGCCGCCGAAAAATTGAGCACCGTCGATGGCAGCAGGGTGAACGGTTTCGGCTGGCCGAAGACGACGGTGGGTACGCCCGCCTGATCGACGAGTTGATGAACGCGCTCCAGGTCCATCGACGCCGGGCAGAGGAGGCCGTCGACCCGCCGCCCCAGCAGGTTGCGCAGGTATTGGTCCTGGACGCTGGGGTCGCGGCGGGTGTTGGCGACGAACAGCGCGTAGCCGTGTTCCTGCGCGGCCGCCTCGGCGCCGGTGATCGCCGCTGCCGCTACCTCGGCGTTGCGCATGTTGACGGCGAGGAACCCGAGCGTGTCGGTCTTCGCCGTCCGCAACGTCCGCGCCGCCGCGTTCGGCTGATAGTGCAGTTCGTCGATCGCTTCGAGCACAACGCGGCGGATGGCGGGACTGACCGACGGGTGACCGTTCATCACCCGCGAAACCGTCCCCACCGATACCTGCGCCCATTCGGCCACATCGCGAATCGTCGTCACTGCCCATGCTCGCAATCGTTCATCTCAGGCACAGCGTACCGTGAACAGGATTCTCTTGCAGGACCGTCATCGCTCAACGAGAAGGAGCCGTTGCCTGGGAGCGCGGGCATCGTGCCCGCATCGGTGTCTGGCGCTGTTGCAGGCAGGATGCCCACGCTCCCAGGACATGCGGCGCCGCTATGTGGCCGCGAGGAACTGCTTCACCGTCGCCGCAAGCTGGTCCGGCTGCTCGACCTGCGGCAGGTGGCCGGCAGCGGTGATCGTTGCCGTTGCCGCGTTCGGCATCGCCGCCTGGAAGTCGGCGGCGTAGCGCGGCGGCACGATCCGGTCGCTCTCACCCCAGACCAGCAGCGTCGGCGCTGAGACGCGATGCAGCCGCCGGTTGAGGCCCCGGTTCGGGATCGGCCAGAGGTACTTGGCCGTCGTCGCCAGTGATTTGGCCCGGTCGAGCATGAAGGCGATGTACGCCTCGTTGTCGTCCGGCGGCCGGCCGGCGGCCTGCGCGACGGGGGACTGGGGGTCGTGGTAGGTGGCGGCTGCCAGCACCGCCGGCGCCATCGCGAAGAAGTCGGCGACCGGGTACTCGGGATTCCACAGGCCCATCGGCGCGATCAGCGTCAGCGCGCTGACCCGCTCCGGCTGGACGGCGGCCACCTCGGCCGCGACCATCGCGCCGAGCGAGTGCCCGATCAGCGGCAGGTTGCGCAGCCCCAACGTGTCGAGCAGGTCCAGCTCGTAGTAGATCAGGTCGTGCAGGTCGTGCAGGTGTTCGCTGCCGGTCGACTCGCCGAACCCCGGCAGCCGTGGCGCGATCACGCGATAGTCCTGCGCCAGCCGCGTGAGGAACGGGTCACCCGGCCGGACGCCGTTGACGCCGTGGAAATAGAGGAGCGGTTGACCCTCCCCGTCCTCGATGATCTCCGTCTCGAACAGACCGCCGCGGACGGCGACCTTTCGCTCTTGCATGTCAGCCTCCAATGTACTTGCTCAGTCGCGTTCGGCAGTGCACCGCAGCGGCGGGTGTGCTCCTCCCCTGGGAGCGCGGGCATCCTGCCTGCCATGGCAGCTACCGTCCGTGCGGGCAGGATGCCCGCGCTCCCAGGGGCATCGCGGATGGTGCCCGTCCCGCTAGGGCCGAGCGCCGACCGGTGTCCGGGCGACATGGCCGTTGGTCTGCGCCGCCAGGGGTCCGCGCAACGCCGCCGGCGCCTGCGGGCCGGCGATCGGGTTGATCCACCAGTGATCTTCCCACTGCCCCTGCCAGATGTTCCTGAGATTCGGCAGGACCTTCTCGGCGGTGGTCGTGATGTTGGCCATCGCCAGGTCGTGCGGGATCGAGCCGAACTGATTGAGGATCATCAGATGGCCGATGTGCAGGTCCTTGATCACGTGCTCCAGCTGCTCGGTCACCTGCTTGGGCGTGCCGGCGATGATGTTGCCCTGCTGGAGCAGGTCCTTCCAGGTCATCGCCGGCGGCCGCTCGCCGAAGCGGGTCGTCTGACCGAGCAGTCCGGCCTTGATCGTGTCGATCGTGCGGTAGCCGGGCGCATCGGAGAAACCGGGGTCGATGTGCAGCATCTTGTTGTAGAAGTACTCGCCGTGCGGACCGAACTTGTCGGCCACCTCGCTCTCGGTTTCGCCGACGGCGACCAGCTGGAGGAAGCCGGCATGATAGGGGTTCTTCTCGACGCCGAGCTCGTCCGCCTTGCGCCAGAAGCCGTCCATCACCGACTTGCCCCGCTTGAAGCCGGAGTAGGAGAGGTAGGCATAGAGATAGCCCTTCTCCAGGCACCAGCCCCAGGTTTCGATGCTGCCGCCGCCGGGGATCCAGATCGGCGGCCGGGGCTGTTGCAGCGGCCGGGGCCAGAGGTTGACGTAGCGCAGCTGCGTGTAGGTGCCGTCGAAGGAGAAGACCTCCGGCTCCGTCCACGCCTTGACGATCAGTGCTTCCGCCTCGTAGTAGCGGTCGCGCAGGGTCGCCGGGTTCATGCCGTAGGCGAAGTTGGTGTCGGGGCTGGAGCCGACGGGGAAGCCGGCGACGAGCCGGCCGCCGCTGATATGGTCGAGCATCGCCATCTCCTCGGCGACGCGGATCGGCGGGTTGTAGAGGGCGATCGAGTTGCCGAGCACGATCAGTGCCACGTCGCGGGTGCGGCGGGCGAGGGTGGCGGCCATGATGTTCGGCGACGGCATGAAGCCGTAGGCGTTCTGGTGGTGCTCGTTCACACAGACACCGTCGAAGCCGCTGGCGGCGGCCAGCTCCAGCTCGTCGAGGGTGTCGTTATAGAGACGATGAACGGTGAGCGGGTCCATCAGCTCGGCGGGGACATCGACCCAGACGCTGTGGTGCTTTTCGCGGAAGTCCTCCGGAAGCTCCCGGTAGGGCATCAGGTGGAACATCTCAAGCTTCA
>JBFXAN010000295.1:0-4275 GCA_050184225.1 Dehalococcoidia bacterium
ACCGACGATCCTCGTTCCACCACGGTAAACCAGGACTCCCCCTTCCCTGCGAGGGAAGGGGGCCGGGGGGTTAGGTATCCCTCCGTCACCTACCACGACGCCTGTCAGTCCGCCAATTGCCTTGGCCTCGGCCCGGAGGCGCGGCGGTTGCTGGTCGATGTTTGCGGGATTGAGTTGCGGGAGTTGCCGGAGTCGAGCGTCTGTTGTGGATTTGGTGGGACGTTCTCGTTGGAGCATCCCGATGTCGCGAAGCAGATTCTCGCCCGCAAGCTGGCGAACGTCGATGCCACCGGCGCGGCGTGCGTGGTGACCGATAATCCTGGCTGCTTGATGCACATCCGTGGCGGCCTGCGCGCCGGCGGGCGTCCGCAACGAGCAAAACATATCGCCGAGGTGCTGGCCGAACACCTCCTTGCCGAAAATTCGTAAGGGCGGGTTTCAAACCCGCCCTTCTCGCTCGATCGACTACGGCCGCTGCTCCGGCGGACGAAGGATGCCAAGGTTGGGTGAGGGCCAGGGGATGACACTGGGGCCGCGCTCCGGCGCCTCAGCGCTCTCCGGGGCCAGGTAGACACCGAAGTCGGCGTTGCTCACCGGAGCGCCGTTTTCGGCGGGCATATCCAGCACCTGATAGCCGGGCTTCGTCGCTTCCCGCACGAACTCGAACGTCTCCAGTCCCTTCGGACCGAAGTCATGGCCGCGCAGGCCGGTGGACTCGCCGTGCTGGGTCATGAACATGACGGCCTGCCGGTCGTATGCCGCCCACGCCTGGTAGGCAAGGTTCGCATTGAAGTAGCCGTTCATTCCCTTGAAGCCGAGCCAGAGGTCGTAGTGATGCCAGCTACCGTTGTACCAGGTCTGGAGCGCGCCTTCCTGCCACCAGACGACGCGCCAGAGACCGTCGTCGCCCTGCCAGTTGGCGCGCCCAACGAGGATGTTCAGTTCGCGTGTGGGCAGGCCGAGGGTACGGGTGAGCCCGGTCATGATGTACGTCTGGGCGATGCAGATGTAACCACCATTAGACTGGCCACGCTTGATTGTGCCCTCGTCGATCAAGCGGGCAACATTGTAGTCGTTGTTGAAGTCGCCAGGTTCAGCATCGCCGAGCAGGCTGTTGATATAGGTGAAGATGTTATCCGCCACCAGTTCTGGGTTGTCGGGGAAGACGCCGCCGTTGCGCCCTGCTTCAACGGACAGCTTGCGGACGTAGAAGTCCTCCGGATGGTGAAAGTCGGCGTCGCCGCGCAGATAGAAGTTATCGGTGCCGGCGCCGCTGGTGGGCATCCCCGTCACCCGCTTCAGGTCGGGATACTCGACCACCGCCGAGGCGGACGGATCGTTGAACCTGCGAACGGCCGGCTGGAACGTCGCCGTCTGGGTCGCACCGGAGGCGTCGGTGTAGTCCAGCGCCAGCACCAGCGCGCCGTTGCTGATCGGGATCGTGCCGCCGATTGTTCGGACGACCTGCTCCCGCAATGACGGCTCATTCTCTGTATCGACCTTGAAGGCCGGAACCTCCAGCCAGTTGGTGCCAGGTTGGACATCGAAGCTTGCCGACGCGCTGAGGAACGGCGCGCCGCTGAGCCGCATCGTTATCTTCGTCACGCCGGGTGGTGGCTCGACCGCGGCGGTCAACCTGAATTCATCGGCGACGGTGATCATGTCGTCGATGTCATAGGCGAAAACCCCGGCCAGCGTGATGCCGTTGTTGGTGATGCCGCTGCCCGGCGTCAGTGCTGGCAACGGTGGCGGTGTCGGCGCCGGGGTTGGCGTTGGCGCCGCCGGCGGCGCCGCCCCTGACGAGGACGGCGGTGGCTGTGTCGTGGCGCCTCCCGCTCGGATCTCGACGAAGTCATCGTGGATGAAGCCGAGCTGGCCCTGATAGGACACCGGCAACCAGTTCGTGTTCACCCGCTCGCCCAGGACCGGAGCTTGGGCACCCAGCGGCAGGACGGCCAGCACGGGGTAGTTCGTGCCCGGTCCGCCGCGCAGGTTCAGTCCCTCCGGATCGGTGACGACGGCCACCTGGCCTGAAGTCGAGCCGGTTGCCGGAGGGGATTGCGTTTGGGATTGAGGGACCGGCGACCGCGCGGGTGGACTCACCACATTCGATGTGCCCGCCGGCGTCGGCGTCGGTGTCGGCGTGGTGCCCGTCGGTGGTGGCGACTGCGCCAGCAATGTCCCGCCGGCGCTCAAAGCCAGCACCATCGCGACAGCGACCGCCCCCACCCGTCGCCACCGCCCGGCCGCGGATCCAACCATCAAACTCCCCCTCTGGGTACTCCCATCCATGCTACGGGCCGGTCCTTCCCTTCGGCAACCACATTCTGTTCGCACGCGTATTTCTCTTATCTCAGGCCATCTTGCTGAACCGCAGAGACACAGAGGACGCAGAGGTTCAAATTGTCATGCTGAGCAGAGCGAAGCATCTCTCGTGGTGAGTATGTTCGACGGCGAGATGCTTCGTCGCTTCGCTCCTCAGCATGACAAAGAAACCTTTGCGTCCCTCTGCGTCCTCTGTGTCTCTGCGGTTCAACGACCGGTTCGACAGCATCGTCGTGCGATACTGGAGCGGATTCGGCTTGCTGGTGAGGTGTGTGGTGCTGAATGGAGCGGCGATTGATTGGGATGAAGCGGCGGCGGAGGCGACGGCGCTGCTGTCGGAGTTCATCGCGGTCGATACCTCCAATCCTCCGGGTAACGAAGAGGCGGCCTGTTCGTTTCTCGGCGCGGTGCTGCGCCGCGAGGGGTTGAGCTATGACCTCTACGAACCGGGGCCGGGTCGGATGAGTCTGGTGAGCCGGTTGTCGGGGGATGGGTCGGAGGGACCGCTGATCCTGCTCAATCACACCGATGTCGTGCCGGTCGAGCGGGAGTTCTGGAGCGTCGAACCGTTCGGTGGTGAGGTGCGGGACGGCTACGTCTGGGGCCGGGGTGCGCTCGACATGAAGGGGATGGGTATCTTCGAGCTGATGGCCGTCCTCCTGCTCAAGCGGCTGGGGCTGCCGCTGCGGCGGGATGTCGTCTTCTTCGCGATGGCGGACGAGGAGATGGGCGGTGAGTACGGCATCGACTGGTTCGTGAAGAACCATCCCGACCTACTCAAGGGAGACTTCTGTCTCAACGAAGGCGCCTTCGGTTGGACCTCCTGGGGCGGCGTCGAGCGGCCGTTCTTCGGGTTTTCGCCGACGGAGAAGGGGCTGCTTTGGCTGCGGTTGCGGACCGAGGGGCCACCCGGTCACGGCTCGCTGCCTCATGCTGAGAACGCGCTCGGCCGTCTGGTGCGCGCGCTCGACCGGGTGCAAACCTGGGGCCGGGAGCGGGTGATCCTGCCGGAGATGGAGCCGTTTTTCCAGCGCCTGGCCCAGGTGGGCGCCCTGCCGCCGATCAGCACGCCAGCGGATGTCGAGCCGATCGCCGCTGGTGACCGGATGATTAACGCGCTCACACAGAACACGATCTCGCTCACCACGTTCCACTCCGGCATCAAGACGAACGTGATCCCTGCGCAGGCGGAGGCGACCCTGGATTGCCGCCTGTTGCCCGGTCAGAACGCCGAGGAGTTCACCCGCCGCGTGCGCGAGGTGATCGACGATCCGAAGGTCAGCGTCGAGCCGATCACCGTTTTCGGCGCGCCCATCTCCCGGGTCGAGTCCGTGCTGTACGACACGGCCGAGGAGGTGGTGCGAGACTACGACGAGCGGGCGCTGGTCCTGCCCGTCGTCTCCTCCTGGTTCACCGATTCCCGCGGCTTTCGCCAGGTGGGCACGCCATCATATGGCTTCATCCCCGTGCTCTTGGAGCAGGAGGACTATGCCAGTATCCACGGTCACAACGAGCGGATCAGCCTCGAGAACATTCGCCTGGGTACCCAGGTGTTGTTCGAGGTGGTACGCCGGCTTGTGACATGAGGCGTGTGCGAGCGAGCGTTGACACCCGTCAGGCGCTCTGCCTATCATCTCCGTAGGTTTCGAGGTACCCACCAATGTGCGCTGGGCAGTTTATCCACAGACTCGCTGAGGACCGGAATCGTGCCGGCGGCGGGTTCGTATGTGGGATGAGTGCGTCCAGCGCAACCGGCGACACCTGAGTCCGTTCTCCCGCCTGTTGCAGCGCGCAATCCGCCCACTACGAGACAGCGAGCGTAGTGGGCCTTTTGTCGTGCCATCCGATCTGCCCCCGTGATCTGGAGTGATGTAGTGATGCGTGTTGGTGTTCGTGAGTCCTTTCCTCTCGATGTGCGAAATGTTTCGAAGCGCTTCGGCGGCTCCTCGC
>JBFXAN010000296.1:0-4211 GCA_050184225.1 Dehalococcoidia bacterium
ACGTTGCGCAGGGGTTCTTACCCATAGTCTAGGGAGGGGGTGGGGGGGTGTCAAAGTAGGGAAACGGACCCCTCCCCCGGCCCCTCTCCGCGCGGCAGCGGGGGGAGGGGCCGGGGGAGGGGTCCATCCGTCACTCCAGCGCCCCTGCCACCGTCAGCTCAACAATCTCCTCATCCGTCATCCCAATAACGTCCTTGAGCACCTGCTCGTTGTGCTGGCCGAACATCGCGGCAGCAGCCGGGGTGCGAGGGACGGAGCGGGACATGCGGATGCGTGACGTTTCCAGCGGGATCGCGCCCAGATCCGGGTGCTGGGCCTCGGCGAAGTGGCCGCGTGACTGGAGTTGCGAGTCGAGAAAGCAGTCCGCGCTGGTCTGCACGGCGCTGGCCGGGATGCCATGCGCTTGAAGGAGCGACTCGACATCCTGGGGGGACGACTGTCGTGTCCATTCCGATAGTTCCGCATCGAGGCCGGCGGCGTTTGCGCGGCGGTCGAGGAAGGTGTCGAACTGAGGATCGGTCAACCAATCGGTGTGGCCGGTCGCGGCGCAGAGGGCGTGCCACTGCGCATCATTGGTGACGGCGACCGCGACCCACGTGTCTTCGCCGGCGCAGGGGTAGACGCCGTGCGGCGCGGCGCCGGGATCGGCGTTGCCGGCGCGGGTGACCACCCGGCCGTTGACCATATAGTCGAGCAGCGCCGGACCGAGGAAGTGCATCGACGCCTCTGCCTGCGAAAGGTCGATGTACTGACTCCGGCCGGTGCGGCGGCGATGGTCGAGCGCGGCCAGCAGCGCGGAGGCGATGAACTTCGGTGCGACGTAGTCGGTGTACGCGCCGAACGGTCCGGCGGGGGAGCGGTCGGGCCAGCCGGCCATGTCGATGAACCCGGCGAAGGCGGCTCCCATCGTGCCGTAGCCGGGGAAGCGGGCGTTCGGCCCGGTCTGCCCGGCGAGGCAGGTGCTGAGCATGATGATGCTCGGGTTGATCTCGCGGACATGCGCGTAATCAAAGCCCCACCGCGCCGTGATGCCCGGTGTGTAGGACTCCGCGAGAATGTCCGCCCATTCGATCAGCCGGCGGAGAACGGCGCAGCCGTGCTCGGTATTGAGGTTCAGCGTCAGGCCGAGCTTGCCGGCGTTGACGTTCTGGTAGAGGCCGCTGCGCTCCGGTCCCGGCTGGCTATCTTTGAACGGCTGAATCGTCCGCGCCGTATCGACGTGGGTCGCGCTCTCGACGTGGACAACCGTTGCACCCCAGTCGGCGAGATAGCGGATCGCCATCGGACCGACCATCACCCAGGTCAGGTCGACCACCTTGATCCCTTCGAGCGGAAGCTTCCCATTCCCGTTCATCGGCAACCTCCTCAGATCGCGTTGGCCGCACGCAGCGCAATGATGTCATCCGAGCCGAGGCCGAGCAGTTCGCGATAAACTTCTTCGTTGTGTTCGCCGAGCTCGGGCGGCGGCCGGCGATAGGTGATCGGCGTCTCGCTGAACTTGGCGAACGGTCCGGGGTAGGTGACGCTGCCGACATGGTTCGGGTGCTCGATCGGCGTCCAGTAGTCACGCGCGCGGAATTGGTCGCCCTCGACGGCGTCGGCGGTGGTGGCGACCGGCGCGATCAGCAGCCCGCGTTGCATCGCCTCGCGGAACAGGTCGCCTTTCGTCCGCGTGGCGAAGAAGGCGGCGAGCGCGTCCATCTCGCGGTAGAGCTCGGAGGTCGGCTCCTGTCCGGAGAGGAGCATGGTCGTGTAGTTGATCCAGTCCTTGTCCCGCAGCTCCTCGTCGATCGCTCCCTCCTCGAACATCCACTCGAACATGCGCCGGGTCGCGGGGCCAATCGCGGTGCCGAAGAGGAAGGAGTAGGAAATGTACCCGTCAGCACAGGGGTAGACGAAGCGCAGATGGATCGGACCAAGCTTGACGCCGCCCGCGGCCCGGATCAGCGACCGGTCGCCCCAGCCTGATTGCAGCACCATCGACTGCGTCGCCATCATCGCCGCCGTCTGCGCCGAGATGTCGATCTGCTGGCCCGCGCCACTCTCATGTCGCTCGAACATGGCGATCAGCGCGGCAACCGCTCCCTCGGCGCCGGCGTGGAGGAACGCCTGCGGCACGGCGACGCGCACCGGTGGCCGGTCCGTATCGCCGCAGAGCAGCAACTGATGCGACGCGGCGAGCACGGTCAGGTCGGTCGCGGCGTTGTGCGCCTTCGGTCCGGTCTGACCGAACGGCGTGATCGACACCATGATCAGGCGCGGGTTGATCGCTGCCAGGTCGTCGTATCCCAGCCCCATCGCTGCCATCGCGCCGGGCTCGAACGACTCGACGAGGAAGTCGGCGCCCGCCGCCAGTTGCCGCAGCAGATCCCGGCCCTGTTCCGTCTCCAGGTTGCAGGTGATCCCGCGCTTGTTGCGGTTGAGCGACCACCAGTAGAGGCTAGTGTTGATGTCGACCTGATCGTGCCAGAACGGGCCGATACGCCGGGCGCTGCTCCCACCCGGCGGCTCGACCACGATCACATCGGCGCCCAGGTCGCCGAGCATCTCCCCGCAGATCAGGCCTCGTTCATCGGTAAGGTCCAAGACGCGATACGGTTCAAGCACGCCGCTCCCTCCCTCCCGGTGTGACGTGTGGCCGATACTCTACCATGCGGTCCCGAAGGTAGAAATAGGCCCGTTGCCGTCACGCCGCAATCGGTCCCGAGGCAGTACGGTGGGGGAAGTTCGGCCGCCCAGATCGAATGCATGCATCGAGGAGTACTCCCATGTCCACACTGCCCATCGTCGCGATCACGATTGGAGACCCGGCCGGCGTCGGACCGGATGTGGTGGCAGCGGCGCTGGCGGGCGGCAATCTCGGCGATTGCTGCCGTCCGCTCGTGATCGGTGACCGAGGCACACTCGAACGCTCCGCCCGCGTGATGGGCGTCTCCCTGCCGCTCCATCCGGTCGATGAGCCTGCCGGCGCGGCCTATGAACCGGGCGTCATCGATCTGATCGACCTTGCGAACGTCTCCACTGAACTGGAGATCGGCAAAGTCCAGGCCACCGCCGGACAGGCGGCATTCGCCTACATCGAGCGGGCGACGGCGCTGGCGCTGCGGGGTGAAGTCGATGCGATCGCCACCGCGCCGATCAACAAGGAGGCGCTGAAGCTCGGCGGCGTGCCCTACCTCGACCATACCGGCGCCTTCGCCTCCCTGACCAACAGCGACGACGTGACGACGATGTTCGTGCTCGACCGGCTCAAGATCTTCTTCGCCACCCGCCACATGTCGCTGCGCCGCGCGATCGATGACCTCACCCGCGACCGCGTTGTCGATCAGCTTCGCCACGCGCACGAGCAACTGGAACGGTTTGGCTTCCAGGAGCCGAGTATCGCCCTCGCCGCGCTCAATCCACACGGCGGCGAAAGCGGCCTCTTTGGCGACGAGGAGATTACGATCCTGGCGCCGGCGGTCGAAGCCGCGCGGAACCGTGGCATCAATGCCACCGGCCCGCACCCCGCCGACTCCGTCTTCCACAACGCGGCGATGGGCTACCACGACGCGGTGCTGTCCCTCTTCCACGACCAGGGCCACATCGCTGCCAAGACGCTCGACTTCGACCGGACGATCGCGATCACGACCGGCCTGCCTTTCATCCGCAGCAGCGTCGACCACGGCACCGCCTTCGACATCGCCGGCACGGGCAAGGCCCGCTGGCTGAGCATGGCCGAGGCCGTCCGCGTCGGCGCCGAGTATGCGACTCGACTGAAGGAGCGCGAGGCATCGCGGGTATCGATGGGGGATTAGAGAGGGGCGTCGAACTGCCGTGACGGCCCTCACCCCGGCTCGCTGCGCTCGCCACCCCTCTCCCGCCGGAGCGGGCGAGGGGGATACTGGCAAACCTTGGTTAAGTGAGGCTCCCCCTCGCCCGTCGGGACGGGCGAGGGGGTCGGGGGGTGAGGACCGCGCCATCAGATATGCCCACCAACGCACCACTTGCTAAACTCCAAACGTAGGTGAATCAACATGGGTGGCGAGGAATGACGAACGTCTTTGACACGCTGAAGGAACGTGGGTTTGTCTACCAGGTCTCGGATGAGGCCGGGCTGCGGGCGGCGCTGGAGCAGCCCCTGACCGCCTATTGTGGTTACGACCCCACCGACAGCAGTCTGACGCACGGCACCCTTGTCACGATCATGATGCTGGCACACCTGCAGCGGG
>JBFXAN010000297.1:0-4061 GCA_050184225.1 Dehalococcoidia bacterium
GATCTGGGAGGTCCGAGGCAGACGCCAGCATTTCACCTACTCCAAGTTTGCCGCCTGGTACGCGGTCGATCGGGCGCTCAAGCTTGCGGAAGCGACCGGTCGGGAGGCGCCCGTCGAGCGCTGGCAGGGGCTTCGAGAGGCGATTCACGACGACATCTGCCGGAACGGGTTCGATGCTGATCGAAACACGTTCGTCCAGTACTACGGCGCCGGGGCGCTCGATGCGAGCCTGCTGCTCATCCCAGGCAGTGGCTTCCTGCCGGACGATGACCCGCGCATCGTCGGCACGGTTGATGCGATCCAGCGCGAGCTTGCATCCGGGCCGTTTGTATCGCGCTATTCAACGGACGAAGCAGTGGATGGCCTGCCCGGAAGTGAGGGTTCCTTCCTCATCTGTTCATTCTGGCTCGTCAATGCCCTGGCAACTGTGGGGCGGAAGGAGGAAGCGCGTCGCCATCTCGATGCGCTGCTCGCCCTGCAGAACGACGTGGGCCTCCTGAGTGAGGAGTACGACCCAATCGAGAAGCGGATGCTGGGCAACTTTCCCCAGGCCTTCTCTCACATCGGGCTCGTGACCTCTGTGCTCGCGCTCCACGGAGGGTTCCAAGGGTTCGAAGAACGCTAGATTCAAACCCTACGCCGCCGGCGGCCGCGATGAGAGCGAAGCTGATGGTTCACAGCTTCGGCGATCCCTTCGTTGCCTCAGGAGTCGACCAATATGGAAGAGAGCACCAGCCCTGCGCCGGCAAGCCGCAGTCGAGGGCTCGCGATTCGACTCTCGATGGCGATGTTCGTTCTCGTCATCGACACCTCACTGATGAACGTCTCGATTTCCGCGATCGTGGGCGATCTCAATACAACGGTGAGCGGTGTCCAGTCCGCGATCGCGATCGAGGCGCTGGTGTCTGCTGCCTTCATCCTGATCGGCAGCAAGATTGGTGACCTCTGGGGGCGCAAACGGGCGTACGTGCTGGGTCTGCTCGGCTATGCCGTCGGCGCACTGGCGATGATGTTCGCCCAGGATCTGACGACGATCATCGTATTCTGGGCCTTAATTGGTGGACTGGGTGCTTCGCTCCTGCTGCCCGCCATGCAATCGCTCGTACACGGCAACTTCGATGGCGCGGAGCGTCGGAGTGCCTACGCGCAGGTGGGCGCGGCGGCCGCGATCGCCACCGCCGTCGGACCGCTGCTCGGAGGATTCATCACCACCTATCTGTCCTGGCGGGTGGGATTCCTGCTCGAGCTCATCTTGATAGCGATCGTGTTGTCCGGCATCAGACTGGTCCGAGACGTACCGTACACAGGCCCGCGGCGGATCGATGTGTTCGGTGCAGTCCTCTCAATCCTGGGAATGGGCGGGATCGTGCTGGGCATCCTGGCGTGGCAGGAAGGCGGGGAATCCGTCGCCGCGCTGCTGGCGGCCGGGGCGACCGCGCTGGCGGCGCTGGTCTACTGGCTTCTGCGTCGCGAGCGTCAGAGCAAACCGACGCTGCTCGACCCGCGGCTGTTTGCGTCGAACATCTTCAGGTTGGGCATCTCGCAACAGATGCTCCAGCAGATCGCGCTGGGCGGCATGATCATTGCTTTGCCGATTTATTTGCAGATGGTGCTGGAGTACAACGCGATGCAGGCCGGCCTATCTCTTGCACCGCTCTCACTCAGCATGTTCGGGACGGCGCTGCTCGCTGGGAAGCGGGCGGGAAGACGCCGCCCCAGCAGCATCGTCCTCGTCGGCTTCGCGCTTCTGGCGACCGGCGTGGTCCTGCTGATTCCTATCGTCCCCAGGGCAAGCTCCGGCTGGTATCTGGCGGTGCCTCTAATCGTGGCGGGATGTGGATTGGGTCTGCTGGTTTCTCAACTCAACAACTACACGTTGTCGCCGGTCTCGGAAGAGCGCGTCAGCGAGGCTGCCGGCGTCAACTCTGCGGCAGGCTCGTTCGGACTCTCCTTCGGGCTGGCGTTCGCCGGTGCGATCATGCTCGCGACGCTCTCCACCACCTTCACCAACCTGGCGGAGTCGAGCACAGTGCTCCCTCCGGCCGACCAGCAGCGTGTCGCGAACGCGCTTGAGGACGACGCGGAGATCATGAGCAATACACAGATCGAACAGCAACTGGCCGGTCAGCCCGAGGAGATACAGCAGGAAATCATCCGTATCAACACCGATGCAAGAGATTTCGCACTCCAGGTCGCGCTGCTCGTTCCGCTCCTCGCCGGCCTGATTGGACTCTTCAACTCACTGCGGATGAGGCAGCTACCGGACCCCAAACCATCGGAAGCTGCCGAGGGGGTGGTACTCGGCTGATTCGTTGGTGCCACTGGCTGGCCTCAGCCACGGCCAGGGTGCATGGTGGTTCTGCCTCCACACGTCGGGGGCTGCATCAATTCGCGAGGCCCTGTCCATGAGGATTGTCGAACGCGAGGTGGACCGCTCCCTCAAGCAGCCGGTTTCCGTGCGCGCCGCGATGGGCGTGATCGTTGTGGCGACGGTTGTAACGGTCGTGATTGGCGGAATCCTGATCCGCCTGCTCGACCCCAAAGACTACCCCAATATATTCGTCGGCATGTGGTGGGCGCTCCAGACCGTCACTACCGTGGGATACGGCGATGTAACGCCGAAAACCCCGTTCGGTCGGATCGTCGGAGCCGTGATCATGGTCGAGGCGATCGCGTTCCTTACGGTGATCACAGCGGCGGTGACCTCGAGCTTCGTGGAGCGCGTCCGTCTCAAGTACCGCGCCCAGGAACTTGCTGAGGAGGCGGCTGGCGACCAGCGGATTGAAGCGAGACTCAAGGTGATCGCTGATCGTCTCGATAGCATCGAGCAGACTTTGGAAGATCTCCGCCGCCAGAACAATGCGACGCGGTGACAGGAAGGGCCAGTGACCTCCCGTCTCACGTCTTCGGTCAGAGCCCACCCTTCATCCGTGTACACCTGCGTGGGACGGAGGGAGTACTCCTACGCCAAACGCGACCGTTGGACCCGACCACCGGTGGTCCTTCACCCCAACGAACCTGATTCCTTCACCCAGGGTGGATCTCGTGGAGAGGTGATGTCGATTCACCCTCCTGGAACCGACTGTGGTGGCATCGTCAGCGAGCCAATGTCGCCCAAGTAGGCGAGTGAGAACCGAACGCCATCATCATCTCTGCCATCGATTAGGGGCGTGTGATCGGTGACGTATGCGAACGAGGTTTCCGCGAGAACCGCCGAGACGAGCATAGATTGACGCATCCACCTCCGGAGAAGGGAACAGTGGCGGGTGCTGCGCCCGCAGACTGGAGCGATCGGCATGATGAAGTTCGATACGCGGCTGCGCGAGACGGCGGCGGTCACGAAGTGGTGGTGGGTATTCCTGGTGACCGGCATCCTCTGGCTTGTCATGTCGTTGATCGTGTTTCGCTTTGATCTCACCTCGGCCGGCGCGGTGGGGGCGCTCGTCGGTGCCCTCATTCTGGTCGCCGGGGTGAACGAGTTCGGGGCGATGAATGTCACAGACGGGGGGTGGCGGTGGGTGCACGCCATCCTCGGTGGCATCTTCGTCGTCTTCGGCGTGATCGCCCTGTTCAACCCGTGGGACACGTTCGTGGCGACGGCGGCAATCATCGGGTGGGTTCTGTTGTTCAAGGGTATCTTCGACATCGTCGTGGCGTTCATGACCAAGCACGAGAACGAGATGTGGTGGCTGCTGCTGATCGTCGGTGGGGCGGAATTGCTGCTGGCGTTCTGGGCGGCGGGCTACTTTGGCCAGCAAGTCGTCATCCTGATCGCCTGGGCTGGTGCCTGGTGCTTGGTCCGCGGCATCACCGAGATCATCCTGGCCTTCCAACTGCGCGGGGTCCATAAGCGGGCGGAAATGGGAACCCTCGCCTCACCTGCGGGCGCACCGATGCCCGAGCCGGCGGAGTCAGGACCGTCGGCCGCACCCGCCTGAGGCGACTGATGTGGGTTAGTGAGATGAGTTGGCAGAGTGAATCCTCGGTCGGATGGTGGTTGTTGCGAGGCAACGACCATGACGACCGAGGACTTGCTCATTGTACTGTTCTGCGCGATCGAC
>JBFXAN010000298.1:0-4046 GCA_050184225.1 Dehalococcoidia bacterium
CGAGCAATGTCTTCCTCCCCGGCCATCGCATACGCGTCGAGATCAGCTCGAGCAACTTCCCCCGCTTCGACCGCAACCCGAACACCGGTCGCCCGATCGCCACCGAGACGGAATGTGTCCCGGCACAGCAGCACGTCTATCACGACGCCGAGCATCCATCACACATCACGCTGCCGGTGATGCCACGGTAATCAAATCTGAGCGCGTCAAGGCATCGAGATCATCGGTTCCCGTGTCATCCTGAGCGACAGCGAAGGATCTCGGGGGTTAGTCCACATCCGAGATCCTTCGCTGTCGCTCAGGATGACACCGTGTGATTGGTTCGTTGGTGTGCGGCTCGTCCCCGCTACGAGCCGTCGCCGGCGTGGGCGGCGGCCTCGCGTTCGGCGCGGCGCTTGGCGGCTTCCTCCATCTGGCGCTTCACTTCCTCCGGGATCTCCTTGCCCGCGTCGGAGAATGCTCGCACGGTCGCGGCGCCGGACTGGGCGAAGATCGCGCCGAGGTTGCCGTCGAACCAGTCGCGCGCCTCCTCCAGTGCGTCGATCTGGCCCTGGAAGCGTGGCGCGACATAGCGGGCGAGGAGCTCGTAGCTCTTGTGCGTCGCCGCCGTGCTCGCCCACTCATGCGCCAGCGCGAGGATGCCGCCGATCCCGCCGGACCGCTGCTGCACCTCTTCGATCTTGGCGATCAGGTCATCCGGTGTGCCGGCGATCATGCCGCCCGACTCCAACGCCTCCTCGACCGTCGCGCCCATCGGACCGAAGGCGAGACCGCGTCCCGGTGTCCGCGCGTCGCCGACGTAGGCCCGCTTGGGGAAGCTGGAACGCAGGTCGGCGATCGCCTCCTCCCGTGTCTCGGCCAGGTGGAACGTGAGCACGACGCGCCAATCAGCGCGTGAAACGTGGCGGCCCGCTTCGGCGGCGGCCTCCTCGACCCAGCCCCAGGTGCGTGTGAAGCGTTCGTCGTCCGGGCCGGCGACGGAGAGCAGGCCGAGCCCATGCCGCCCCGCTGCCACCGGGCCAGACGGCGTGAACGACGTTGCCACGGCGATCGGGAGATGCGGTTTCGTGTAACTGGCGAGCTGCAGCCGCGCGTCCTTGAGCGCGAACCAGTCAGTCTTCATCGTCACCGGCCCCTCGCGTCGGAGCAGCGCCATCACGGCGTCGAGCGCCTCGTTCATCCGGTGGCGCTGTGTCACCGGATCGATGCCGAGCATGACCGCGTCCGAGGCGAGCAGTCCCGGCCCGATGCCGAGCATCGCCCGGCCGCGGGTCATGTGGTCGAGTTGCACCATTCGGTCGGCGACCATGAACGGATGATGGTAGGGCAGGCTGGTGACGCCGGTGCCGAGCCGGATCTTGCGGGTGCGCTGCGCCGCCGCCGCGATGAAGAGCATTGGTTCGGCGATCAGCTCACGGGCGCCGCTGTGGTGCTCGCCGATCCAGACCTCGTCGAAGTCGAGCCGGTCGAGGTGTTCGATCAGTTCCAGGTCGCGCTCGAACGCCAGCGTCGGGTTCTCGCCGAACCGGTGAAACGGCGCCATGAAGATGCCAAACGTCATCCGCGGCGGCTTGTAAACCATCGTCTGATTCCTCCCTCTGGCATACTCGAACAGACCGCTGCGCAGACTCGTGCATCCCCACACGGCGGCCTGGGAGCGCGGGCATCCTGCCCGCATAGGTATCGGACGACGATGCGGGCAAGATGCCCGCGCTCCCAGGCACTTCACTACTGCTGCCGCAGGGTAATGCCGCCGTCCACGGCGATCCACTGTCCCGTGATGTTCCGTGCCGCATCGCTCGCCAGGAACGCGGCGAGCTCGCCGATATCCTCCGGCGTCTGCTCGCGGCCAAGTGGCACGCCGCGGGCGACCACCTCGAGGAAGATCTCCCGTGGCTCGCGATCGGCGTACTGGGGAACCGCCATCCGCAACCCCGTTGCCAGCCCTTCCCAGGCGCGCGTCCACAAGAAGCCGGGACAGATCGCGTTGACGCGAATGTCGTGCGGGGCATAGTCGAGCGCCAGACTCTTCGTCAGTGAGATCACACCCGCCTTTGCCGCCGCGTACGCCGGCAGCGTCGGCGACGCGATCAGCCCGGCGATCGAGGCGATGTTGATGATCGCGCCACCGCCCCGCGCCTTGAGATGCGCTGCCGCCGTCTTCGTCGTGAGAAATGTCGTGCGCAGGTTCTGCGAGAGTTGCTCGTCCCACGACTCTGCTGTCATGTCGTCCACCCGCCCACCACCGCCGCCGGTCGCGCGTGTCACCGTCGGGTCGAGCGGCCCCCGGCCCGCGCCGGCGTTGTTCACAACCACGTCGAGACCGCCCAATCGCTCGACAACCGTCTGGACCGCGCGGGCAAGGTCGGACTCGACGGCAACATCGCACGACATCCCGATACTCGGCGTGACGAGTCCGGCCGCGGTCTTCTCCGCCTCCGGTCCGTCCAGGTCGAGAATGGCGACGGCCGCACCCTGCCCGGCCATCACACGGGCGATCCCCGCGCCGATCCCGCGGGCGCCGCCCGTGACCAACGCCACCTTGTTCGTCAACATGTGCGCTCTCCATTCGATGCAACAGATGCGCTTCGACCGTCGGTTGACCCTGACCTAGAGATACCGCTTGAGGAACTCGGCCTGGGTGACGAACGCCTCCGGCCCGTTGTCGCCATGACCGCCGGGATAGGCGTGGAGCCGCTTGTCGGCGGAGCCGATGCGGTCGAAGAGGTCGAGTTGACCCGATCGCAGGAACTGCGCGTCGTCCCACTGGATCGTAAACAGGACCGGCAGCGCCACACGCGGAGCGTACCTTTCGAAATGGACGTCGATGCCGCTCCGCTCGACGCTCGATCCGATCATGCCCGCCTTGCCGAGTACCGCCGCCGAGAGCCGGTTCTCGCTGGCAACGAACGGCAGTCCAAACATCGTCCCCATCGAGAGGCCCCAGTAGCCGGCCCGACTTCCATCGACCGCGTCCAGTTCGGACAGGGCGGACAGCGTCGCCCGCCAGTCGCCGATCATCTCTTCGACAACGTCCGGGCGCTTCCACATCGCCCGGTACTGGGGGTCGCCGGCGTCCGTGATCGTGCCGCGGTCGCCGTGGACAGGACCGTCGATCGCCGCGGCACACCAGCCGTACTCAGCCGCGAACATCTGACCGAGCATCGTCATCCGCTCGTTCCGCTTGTCGCCACTGCCGCCGTGACCCATGAGCACGATCGGCGCCGGACCGGCGGGATTGGCCGGAAACCAAAAGACACCGGGGAGCGTCCGGCCGCCGCGATCGAGCGTGAACCCTCGCAACAGGCGCCCCCATCCGGCACCGCGTCTTCCGTCCATTCGATCATTGCCGTCTCCGTCGCTCGTTTAAATGCCCGGACGCCGGTTAGCTTCGCTCGGGGAAGATCTCCATGAGAACGAAATTTGATGCCGTCGGATGTACCCAGAAGTTGGTCGAGCCGGGCGCGCCGCGGGTGATCCGGCCGCCCGCGCCCTCGATCTGTTGGGCGAACGCCTCGACGTCGGGCGTGTCGAAGGCGAGCAGATAGATGCCTTCGCCGTGTGGATTGAACTGGTTCACCCGCTCTTTCATCAGGCGGGCGATCGGGCTTTCGTCGCTCACCGGGCAGATCAGGTGCATCACGGTCTGGCCGGCGTACCCCATCGGCACAAAGTCAAAATTGCCGATGCGGTTGAACGCCTTGTCACCGGTCGGCTCCATGCCGAAGCGCTGCCGGTAGTTCTCGACCGCGCTATCGAGATCGTGGACCGCGACCGTATAGTGTCTGAACTTGAGCATCGAGATCTGCCTCCAACGTGACGCGCACGTGAGGGTGAGCATGACAGACCGCTCGTCTTCACGCAAACGAGTCCGTTCACGGAGGAACCTGGGCGCGCGGCCATCCTGTCCGCATCGGTCTGGGATGACCGGCGGCAAGGACGGCCGCGCGCCCAGGTTGGTGATCAGTAATCGGGTAGCCGGTAGACTCGCTTCGCAGTGTCGTGGAACATCGCGGTCCGGTCCTCCGCCGAGAATCCTCGGGAAA
>JBFXAN010000299.1:0-3884 GCA_050184225.1 Dehalococcoidia bacterium
TCACACATATTGCTGACCGCTGCATCGTTCCAAGAACTCACCACTGCGGTGACCTGGGAGCGCGGGCATCCTGCCCGCACGGACGCCGACGCCAGGCGCGGGCTGGATGCCCGCGCTCCCAGGTCACCGCGGATCAGCTGTCCACGCCTCGTTCAATTGCTGCCATCCAGCAAGTCCAGCGCGCGCCGGAGCAGGAGCGGGATCGACGGCGCCAGCAGCTCCCAGAACGGATCGTCCCGCCGTCCGCGCCGATGCAGCATCAGGTTGAACCCGCTGATGATCGCGAACTTGTACCCGGCCAGCGCGCGATACCAGGAAAGGTCACCGGGGTTGCGCCCGGCCGCCGTCGCGTACATCGACCGCAGCGCTGCGGGCGATGGCAGTGGCGCGGTCGTATAGACTTCGCTCGTCCAGTTCTCCGGATCGCTGAACACCATGATCCAGCCCAGGTCATTCAGGACCGGACCGATGCCCACCAGTTCCCAGTCGAGCACGGCGACCAATCGATCGCCGTCGAAGAGCACGTTGGTCCACTGAAAGTCGCCATGGACGACGCCGTTGTGCGGCGCCGCCGGCATCTGTGCCAAGAGCCGCCGTCGAACCTCCGGTGCCGCACTCACCAGCTCCGGGTCGGCGGATCGCTCAAAGAACCGGTCCCAGCGGACGACATCCGTCGCCGTATCGAGCGGCGGTCCCCACGCCGGCAGCACCCCCTCCCAGTCAACGGCGTGCAGCGCCGCCATCGCCTCGATCACCTGCTGAGCCATGGCGCGCAGCGTCTCGACGGACCACGATTCCCATGACCCTTCGCCCGCGCGCAGCGTATCGCCGGGCAGCCGGGGCACGATGAAGTAGGGCCGTCCGAACCAGCGCGGGTCATCGCCGGACCAGCGCAC
Source organism: Dehalococcoidia bacterium (assembly GCA_050184225.1). GTDB lineage: Bacteria > Chloroflexota > Dehalococcoidia > CAUJGQ01 > CAUJGQ01 > JBFXAN01. The sequence continues at coordinate 897 of JBFXAN010000299.1, forward strand.
CGGTGCGACAGGAACGCCGCTCTCCCGCAACACATCGAGCACCCGCACCTGTCGGAGCACGTCGGCGGTCCCCTCGTAACGCGCACCGGGCGGCGGCAACCGCAGGACGAACGCTTCCGTCTGGAGAGCGTTGTCGTCACGGTATTTGGCAGTGAAACCGTAGGAGAAGCCGGCGTGGCCCGGCATCGCGCGGAGGCCGGCGATCGACGCCGCGGCGTCGGCGGTGTGCGCCCGGACGAAGGCCGTCAGTTGGTTGTGGAGCTCGTCGGGAAGATTCATGGCGAACGTCATCGAACGGTGGCGAGTCAGTCCAGTGTATGCATCGAATGATTCAACACAATGCCCGCGCACTCCGACGGTATGTTGCTGCCTGGGAACTTGAACAAGTGTTCTGATTCTCGCTGGCGATGAGATGGTTTAGCTGCGGGATGTCACCATGGCAAGTTTGGAGCAAGGATGCCGCGCAATGTACGACGAAGCGCGGACGGAGCGTATCCGCCCGCCGAATTCCCGAGACCGTTTGGAAAACCCTGTTCAGATACGCGGTGCTGCCTGACACTTGTGACATGGACATTACGTGGCGCCCACGCGTCAAGGTCTGCTGCATCGGCAGCGTCGATGAAGCCCGGATGGCGATCCGGATGGGAGCATCCGCGCTTGGTTTCGTCTCCTCCATGCCAAGCGGGCCGGGCGTGATTCCCGATGAGCGGATCGCCGAGATCGCCGCGATCGTGCCGCCCGGCGTGGCGTCGGTACTGCTCACCAGCCGCCAGGATGCCGCTGGGATCGTCGCGCAGCAACGGGCGGCGGGCGTGAACACGATCCAGATCGTCGATCGTCTCACCCACGGCACCTACCACGATCTGCGCGAGGCGATGCCGGGCGTAGCGCTGATGCAGGTGATCCACGTCACCGGCCCCGAATCGCTCGACGAGGCGATGGCGGTCGCGCCGCACGTCAATGCGCTGCTGCTGGACAGCGGCAACCCGGCGCTGGCCGTGAAGGAACTCGGCGGCACGGGCCGCGTCCACAACTGGGAGATCAGCCGCACGATCCGGGAGCAGTCGCCGGTACCGATCTACCTGGCCGGCGGCCTCAAGCCGGAGAACGTCGCCGCCGCGATCCGCACTGTCGGCCCCTTCGGCCTCGACCTCTGCAGCGGCGTCCGCACCGACGGCGCGCTCGATGAGGCGAAGCTCACCGCGTTCTTCGAAGCCGCACGCTCGGACTGACAACTCACATGCAGAGGCACAACGATCCGGTGATGCTCGGATTTGGTTGACCGGGAGCCAGCCAACGATGTCGAAGATAGGGTAGCGCGGCTATGATGCGATGAAACGGCGCTGTGCGGCGATCGCCCGCTCGCGGGCGGCATCGGCTTCGAGGATGAGTCGCTGGTAATGCTCGCTCAGGTCGGAGAAGTTCGTGCCGCGCTCACACGCGAGCCAGAGTGCATGGCGCTCGCCTCGTGGCAACCCCTTGACCGGAGGGTGATGGGCGACCCGTGCCAGCCGTCGGCTCAGTTCCGCGCTCATCGCATGTGCTCCCATTAGGCTCTCAGTTCGTACGTCGATGGATGCGAAGCAACCGACCGGTGAGCAATCCCTCCGCCTCAATGGCTGCGTGGATCCTTGCTCCGAGCGCGGTGAAGTCCGGATCGAAACTACAGACGATAATCCCCGCGTGGTCCGGCATCTGCGTGTGCAGGCGGATGAAGTGCCGTCGGTTGATCGTCAGGATTGCGCGGCCATCGTCCGATCCGAGCGTCAGCACAGCCTCATCAGGCACGGCGCGGCCCCCATATCCGGCTTCCTGCAGAGTCAGAACGTTGTGGCCAAGACCGCGAAGCGTGACTACGGCCGGGAATGGGAAGTTCTCGTCCGCGAACAGCCGAGCCATCGATCAGGCCGCTTCGTTATCGCGAATCTGTTGTTGTATCTCTTCCGGGTGGGCGCGGACGTACGCCCACGCGTTCGCCAGATCCTCGGCGTGGAGCGAGGGATACGCCTGGAGTATTTCCGCCTCGCTCGTCCCAAGCCGCCTGGCCTGCTCCAGAACCCAGACGGGGATCCGCGTGCCGGCGATGCATGGTTCGCCGCCCGAGACGCCGGCTGTGGCCTCGATGCCAGGGAAGACATCCGCCAGGTCGCGGACGATCCACTCCAACACCCGCGCTTTCTCGGCGCGTGTCAACCCCGCGATGAGCTTCTCGATGTCGTGCAGCGCCGTCATGGCACATCCCGCGCGTCTCGCTCACACACGCGACAGTATGGTGGCACCGAGACCGTGTGTCGACCCTGGCGATCGGCGTACCACGCTCTAAGTGTATCCCACCACCCAACGGGCGACGCTCCCCTTACCGGCTATCCAGCAGTGACCCGACCCGCGTCAGGCCGATGCGGACGCGGTCCTTGCCCAGCTTCACCTCGTCGGTGTGGGATTCGCCGGAGGGGTCGCCGGCTTCGAGGACGGTCGCGAGTGTCTCTCCCCTGATGTAGGCGGCGTGCGTCTCGATCGCGGCGGCGGTTTCCGAGCCGGCGGCGTAGACCAGCCGGATCGTGTCCTCGATGCGGAGGCCCGCCTCTTTGCGGGCGTCCTGCACACCGCGAACGAAGTCACGGGCGAGACCTTCGGCGACGAGGTCCGGCGTCAAGGTTGCGTCCAGCGCGACGAGCAGGTCGCGACTCTCGGCGACGTTGAAGCCTTCGCGCTCCTTTACGTCAACTAGTAGCTCATCGGGTGCAAGCTCATAGGTGTCGTCGCCGGCACGAAGTGTTACCGAGTTGCCGGCGCGGACGGTGCGGGCGATCTCGCCGGGGTCGGCGGCGGCGAGCGCCGACCGGATCGCGCCGATGCCCTTGCCGTACTTCGGGCCGAGCACGGGCAGGTTCGGGCGAACGTCGTAGCTGGCGTACAGCTCCGGCTGCTCGATTCGCTCCAGGCGCTTGACGTTCAGTTCGTCCAGGAGCTGGTCCTGCAGCCGCTCAA
>JBFXAN010000300.1:0-3835 GCA_050184225.1 Dehalococcoidia bacterium
TTTGTACTTGCCGTTGATCACTCCGGCCTCGACCAGCCGGCCGTAGCCCGGTGAGCCAAGCTCCGTGTGCAGGCCGAGATCGTGCTTGTAGTCGAAGACGCCGAGGTTGGGCATCATCCGTCCCGGCTCGCCGGTGCCGATCTGGATCGTGGAGCGGTCGGGGACGAGGTCGGCCAGGTATCCGGCGATCGTCCGGGCATATTCGGGCGGCTCCGTGAGGCCGAGGAAGTTGCGTATATCCTGCGGCGAGACGGCGTTGATCACGCCGGCCAATGGCGCCAACCGGTTGACGTTGACCTGCTCCGCAATCTGTCGAAACTCGGCGGCGCGGTCCGGCGGTTGTCCCTGCAACAGCGCTTCGAATTGCTCGCGGGTGAATTCCGTTGGAGCATAGGGCGTGAAGTAGTCGATCTCGCTGACGTGGACGTGAACATCACCATGGACGTGCTCCAGCGACGCATCGACCTCGGCGAGCACCAACGGCGCGCGGCGCACATAATCACGTTTGGTCCAGTGATGTGGTCCGAAATGGACGTAACCGTTCTTGTTCGGCGGCGACACCTTCACGATCGCGACATCAGCCTTTTGCTTGAAGTTGGGACGCTCGTCCCACATCTTGAAGCCGAGCGAGAAGAGATTGGGGATGAACGTCGCCCGCCGGCTATCCATCGCCGGGCGGCCGAAATCCCCGATGTAGATCTCGTACTCGATGTTGAAGTGCTCCGCGGCCTCGGGCTGAAGCCATCCGGGATCGGTGGATGGGGCGAGTAAGCGAAGGGTGACGTTCCGCAGCTCCGCGCGGCGTTCCCAGAGTGCGGGCAGCAGTGTCACCGGCGGAAAGATCGGGATTGCGACGATGTCATCCGATTTGACGTGTGATACCGCCTCGCTTGGCGACACCGTCCGGCTGCGGTAGTGTTCCTGCCAGTCCATCGTCTCCACCTCCCATCGACCGGTTGACCGTGGCCGGATTGTAACGATCTCGTCAAGTAGCGTGAAGCCGAGGGATGACGTGAGTGCCGTGCCGTGAACGGGAATTGTTCATCCGTGCGGCGGTTCGTAGACTGGGGGCACCGTGCGGGTCAGTTGGTCGATGCTGCTGTGCCCGCAAGATCCTGCCGTACAGACGAAGGAGGCCCGAATGGCCGTCGACTGGTCGTTGTTGGAGCCGTATGTCCAGGCCGCATATGAAGAGCACGGGCGCGTCGAGCGCGCGGATGTGATCGACCTTGCCTATGGCGAGAACGCCGACGACGACATCATCGACACGATCGACGCGATCGGCTCTCGTGTCTTCAGTTCACCGCAGGACGTGCGGGACTTCCTTGTTGGTCAGAAACTCGTGAATGAATGAGCAGCAGATCCCTCCCCCGGCCCCTCCCCCCGCTGACGCGCGGAGCGGGGTGCCTAAATCAACCACTGGTGAGCCTGCCTCCCCGCTCCGCGCGTCAGCGGGGGGTGGGGCCTCGACCCTCCTTTTCCTTGTTCGCCACGGCAGAGTCCACAATCCCGATGAGGTGGCCTATGGTCATCTCCCGCGGTACGGCCTTGATGCAGAGGGCCGGCTCGACGCCGAGCGCGCCGCCGCGCTGCTTGCCGCACACCAGATCGTGGCGATCGTCGTGAGTCCGCTCCTGCGCGCCCGGCAGACGGCGCGGGTGATCCGGCGTGTCACCGGGGAGATTCCCCTGCACCAGGATGTGCGGCTGCGTGAGAGCGAGTTGGCGCGGTTCTGGCAAGGATTACCGTGGCGGGAGCTGACCACGGTGCACGCCGATCTCTATGCAACGTTCGAGACGACGCCGAGCCTGATCGAAACCGGTGAGACGATGGCGGCGATGGCGTCCCGCATGCGATCTGCCTGCCTGAGCGCTGCCCGGCGCTATCCCGGCCATGCCGTCGCGCTCGTCTCCCACCGCGATCCGATTCTAGCACTGCGCTTCGCCGTCACCGACGGCGACTTCGACGCGCTGAACCGCACGCCGTGTCAGCCTGGCTCGATCACCGAAGTGCGCGTCGAGGACCGGCGTTTGACGTATGTGGGTTACACCGAGCCGTAGTCCGGCCGTTGCGACGCTGGTCAACCTGTCCCATGGTCATCCTGAGCGGAGCGAAGGATCAGTTTTCCTCCAGACGCTGGACGCGAGATCCTTCGCTGTCGCTCAGGATGACATGAGCTGTCATTATCGCTCGTTCCTGATGCAGCGCTTCGATAGGATAGGTAAGGCAGACCGCCACTGGTGCCCGTCTGGGAGGTTGTGACGATGACGACTGAGGCCACCTCGAACACTCGAATTGAACGCGACTCGATGGGTGAGATGTCGGTTCCTACCGATGCCTACTACGGCGCCTCGACCATGCGCGCGGTGTTGAACTTCCCGATCAGCGACCTTCGCAAGCCGCGCGCGTTTGTCCGCGCTCTTGGCCAGATCAAGCAGGCGGCCGCCCGCGTCAATCATGACCTTGGTCTCGTCGATGAGCGCATCGCCGAGGCGATCGTCGCGGCGTCGCAGGAAGTCATCGACGGCAAGCTGGACGATCACTTCGTCCTCGACGTTTTCCAAACCGGTTCCGGCACCTCGACCAACATGAACGCCAATGAAGTGATCGCCAACCGGGCGAGCGAGGCGTTGGGCGGCGGCCGGGGTTCCCGCGCCGTACACCCCAACGATCACGTCAACTTCGGCCAGTCTTCCAACGATGTGATCCCGACGGCGATGCATGTCGCCGCGTTGTCGGAGATCGAGCACCGGCTGATTCCTGCGCTGCAAGTGCTCGAGCACGACCTCCGCGCCAAGTCCGCGGAGTTCTGGGACATCGTCAAGACCGGCCGTACGCACCTGCAGGATGCTACCCCCGTGCGGCTCGGACAAGAGTTCCTCGGATTCGCCGGTCAGGTGGAACGTGGGATCAAGCGGTTACGCGCCGCACAGGAAGACCACGGCGAGGTCGCGCTCGGCGGTACGGCGGTCGGCACCGGCGTTAACACGCATCCGGAGTTTGCGCGGCGAGTGACAGCGATCCTCACCGACCTCAATGGCGTCGCAATCCGCGAGACCGAGAACCACTTCCAGGCGCAGGCGACGATCGACAGCATCGTCGCGGCCAGCGGCGTCCTGCGCGTCGTTGCGATCAGCCTGATGAAGATCGCCAACGACATCCGCTGGATGGGTTCCGGCCCCCGCGCCGGCATCGGCGAGCTGGCGCTGCCGGAAGTGCAGCCGGGCAGCTCGATCATGCCGGGCAAGGTGAACCCGGTGATCGCCGAGTCGGTGATCCAGGTCGGCGCTCAAGTGCTTGGCAACGATCTTTCCGTCAGCCTTGCGGGCCAGTGGGGCAACTTCGAACTGAACACGATGCTCCCCGTCGCCGCGTACAATCTCCTCCAGTCGATCGAGCTGCTGGCCGCGTCGGCCGAGAACTTCGCCGTGCAACTCGTCCGCGGCCTGAGCGCGACCGACCAGGGGCCGACGATGGTCGAACGCGGCTTGATGATCGGCACATCCCTCGCCCCGATCATCGGCTACGAAGCCGCCGCCGAGATCGCCAAGTACGCCGCCAAAACCGGCAAGACGATCCGCGAGGTCGCAAAGGAGAAGACCGCCCTCTCCGACGAGGAACTCGACCGGGTGCTTGACCCGATCGCGATGACCCAACCGGGATTAACCGGTGCGCCGGCGGGGGGATAACGACGGAACCCCTCCCCCAGCCCCTCCCCCCGCTGCCGCGCGGAGAGGGGTGCCTCGCCGGATCTGGGGTGCCAACATGAACCAGCCCGCCGCCAGATCGTTACCAAGACGACGCTGGTAGCAGCGCCAGTCAGTGCACCCCTCTC
>JBFXAN010000301.1:0-3450 GCA_050184225.1 Dehalococcoidia bacterium
TGTACGCGCTGGATGTCCCTACCCCCCCGGCCCCCTCCCCGCGCTGGGAAGGGGGAGTCCTTTTCGACCGACGATGCCAATATTTCGTCTGAGAACACCGACGACCCTTATTCCACCCTGATTGCCCAGAACTCCCCCTTCCCTGCGAGGGAAGGGGGCCGGGGGGTTAGGTACAATAGACCATGAGAGGTGACCCGTGGCTCTGGAGATTCGTCCGCTCCGACAGGACGAGATGAAACAATTCGAGGAAAACATCCGCATCGGGTTCTCCGCGCCCGCCCGGCCGCGCGAGGAACCGAAGCGGCCCCAGGAGATCCTGCCGGAATGGACACTGTGCGCGTTCGAAAACGGCGAACTTGCCACCACGTATGCCGCGTTTCCCTTCACCATGTATCTGAACGGCAAGACGGCCGCCGCTGCCGGCGTCACGGCGGTGACGACGTTGCCCTGGCATCGCCGGCGGGGCCACCTGCGCCGGATCATGGCGTATGACTTCGAACGCATGCACGACGAGGGTGGCCCGGCGCTGGCGGTCCTCTACGCATCGATGGCAGCGATCTATCAGCGCTTCGGCTATAGCATCGTCTCGACACACCTGCGCTACACGGTCGAACCGCAGTACATCGCCTTTACGACACCGCGGCCGCTCTCCGGACGGATGGTCGGCTTCAGCCGCGACGACTACTCTCGCATCAAACCGGTCTACGACGCTGTCGCCGCCGATCGAACCGGCTTTATCGAACGCACCGATCACGACTGGCAGCATCTCACCTTCGGCTATGACCGCGAGCATCCGCTGACCGTCGCCTATGAAGAAGACGGGGCGGCGCAGGGCTATCTTGTGTACTGGCCTGAAATGAAAGAGCGTCAGGCGTTCCAGCTCGGCGGCACGGTCACGGCCTACGTGGGTGAATTCGTCTGGCGGACACCGGACGCTTACCAGGCGCTGTGGGACTATCTGCGCCGGATCGACCTCGCCCGGCAGATTATCTGCTTTCGCATGCCGATCGACGACCCGGCAAAGGATCTGTTGCTCGAGCCACGGATGCTGCACGCGATCGAGATCGACGGCATCCTCGCCCGCATCGTCGATGTCGACCGCGCGCTGTCGCAGCGTGGCTATCAGGCCGAGGGCCGGATCGTGTTCGAGGTCCAGGACGAGATGGCGCCGTGGAATGCCGGCCGCTGGGAGATGGAAGTCACCGCCGGCGCCGCCTGCGTGCGCCGCACCGAACGCGCGCCGGAGATGAACATGCCCGTGGGCACGCTCGTGTCGTTGCTGTTCGGTCACTTCTCCGCATCGCAGGCGGCGCGGATGGGCCGGCTTGACGCACTCGAACCAGCGGCGCTCGCCGTCTGGGACAGCCTCCTGCGCACGATGCGCCCGCCCGCCTGCGGCAACGGTTTCTGAGTACTTCTGCGACCTTCAGCACCCTCCGCGAAGTCGCAAAGGTTCGCCAACAGACACCCCTGGGAGCGCGGGCATCCTGCCCGCATTGATCTCAGTCCATCGATGCGGGCATCCTGCCCGCGCTCCCAGGCAGCGGCGGCGCTTCGCCGGTTCAGTTCAAATGAACAGGAGCGACGGCGGGACTCGACGTATTCTCTATGGCGCTTGCTCAACGGCGCGCTGCCGCGCGTCGACGAGAATGCTCAGCGCCGCCAGCGCCGCGGTCTCGGCGCGGAGAATACGCGGGCCGAGTGTCACTGCCGCTGCCCCAGCGTCGATCGAGCGGCGCACCTCGTCGGGTGTCAGCCCACCCTCGGGACCAACGAAGAGCGTCACGCCATCGCCGCCGACATCGCCCAGACCGGCGCCGAGCGGCCGAACCGGGCCATGCGCCGGTTCGGCCGCGACGAAGAACCGGCCGGCCGCCGCATCCAGCGCCGCCTCGAACGGCACTGGCTGCTCGATCCGCGGCACCGTGACGCGGCCACACTGCTCCGCCGCTTCCACCGCGATCCGGCGCCAGCGCTCATGGCGGGACCGGCCGATCTCGGCGGGGCGCACCGCGCTGCGCGTGCAAACAACGGGCAGGATCGATGTCACGCCAAGCTCGGCCGCCTTCTCAATCAGCCACTCGAAACGGTGCGGACGGATCATGCCGGCCAACAGGATCGTGGTGGGGTCCGGCGCGTGCTCGGTCGCCTGCCCGACCGCGAGCCGGACGGTCTGTCCTCGGATTTCGGTCACCTCGGCCGGCCAGGCGCGACCGCCGCCATCGAACAACTCGACCGTTGCTCCGGCCGAGAGCCGTAATACCCGTGCAATCCGATGGGCAACATCGCCGCGCAGGTCCATCTCGCCGCCATCGAGCGTTTTGTCTACATAGAAGCGTGGGCTGTTAATGTTCAAGGCGCAGGCACTCATGCAGCGGCTATCCCGCCGGCCGCAGTGCGAGGGTGCGCCAGTCCCCCTCGGCCAGCAGGTTCGTCACAGAGAACCCCAGCGCTGCATACGCGTCGCGCACGTCCGCTTCCCGCTCGGCGATGATCCCGGAGAGGATGATCGCACCGGCCGGCGTCAGCGCGGCGCTGATATCCTCTGCCAGCTCGATCAGCGCCCGCGCGTGGATGTTCGCGACGACCAGATCGGCAATCCCGGCGGACGGATCGTCAAAGGGCCACGCGGCGCCGAGAGAGCCGTGTGCCACGCGGACCCGCTGACCAACACCATTACGTGCCGCGTTTTCACGGGTCACGCTGATCGCCTGCGGCTCGACATCGACCGCCATCACCGACGCGGCGCCGAGCTTGATCGCCGCAATCGCGAGGATGCCGGAGCCGGTACCGGCGTCGAGTACCCGCATTCCCGGCCGCACGATCTCCTCCAGCATGGCAAGACAGCCGCGGGTCGTTTCGTGCTGCCCGGTCCCAAACGCCATTCCCGGGTCCAGGTCAATCACCACATCCCCCGGCCCTGGCTGATAGTCGCGCCAGCTTGGCCGGATCACCGTCCGCCGTCCGACCCGCATCACGTGGAAGTGTTCCTTCCACGCATCGGCCCACTCCGCCTCATCGACGCGGCGCGTCTCAATCTCCGGCTTCAACTCACGCGCATCGAGCAACGCATCGATCTGATCCAGCCGCGCCCCCAAGCCGTCGTCCACGAGCAGATAACAGGAAACGATCGCGGGCCGGTGCCGTTCCAGCCGCGCCCCTTCCTCCGGCCCCAGCGGCACAACCGGCTCCTCGATGCTCACCCCTCCCGGCGCCACGACGCGAAGCACCTCGGCCGTCGTTTCGACATCAGGAAGGGGAACAGTGATGCGGACTTCACACCAGAGCACAGGTACCTAACCCCCCGGCCCCCTTCCCTCGCAGGGAAGGGGGTGTCCGGGTGTACCGCGGGGGAACAAGGATCATCGACAAGATCAATCGGGATACAGGCACCCTCGATCGACGAGGACTCCCCCTACCCAGCGAGGGAAGGGGGCCGGGGGGTTAGGT
>JBFXAN010000302.1:0-3331 GCA_050184225.1 Dehalococcoidia bacterium
GACGCCACCGATGCTGAACTTGATTAGCAGCAGGACCGCGATCGCGCCGCCGCCGATCCGCATGAAGTTCATCGCCGTGGTGTTCAAGGCGACCGCGTTCAGTAACACGTCTGGTGGCACCAGGCGCGGGATCATCGTCTGCCGCGCGGGCTGATTGAAGGCCAACGCCGCGCCGGCGACCATCGCCGAGACATAGATCTGCCACAGCTGGACGGTGCCACTGAGCACCAGCACCGCCAGTGTCAGATGCATCGCCATCGTCGTGCTCTGCGTGAACAGCAAGATCCGCTTCTTGTCGAACCGGTCAGCGGCCGCCCCGGCCAGCACGCCAAAAAGCAGGACTGGGATCATCCGCATGAAGACGACCCAGGCGACGGCGGTCGCCGACTGGGTCAACTCGTACACCAGCACCGGCCGGATCACCTGTTCCATCCACTGCGACGCCGAGTGGAGCAGCTGTCCGCCCCAGAGCAGACGGTAGTCTCGATAGTTAAGCGCCCGAAACGTCGCGAATCGGGAGCGGCGTTCGGGCCTGGCTGGACCTGCGATCTCCTGCGGTGATGCTGCGGTCACAATGCCTGCTGCCTCATATCGTCTTCACTGGAGGCGAGAGTACATGACGGTGGATCTTCGGTCCATGTGCCTTCTGCCACCGCATCGCCAGCAGCGCCATACCGAGCGGCGCCAGCACCAGCAGCACCGCCAGGGCATCGATCACGACATCCTCAGCAGGACGGCCCGCCATCGCCGCCACGAAGTTCGTCGCCGCCGGAACAAGCAATCCGCCGGCTGTCAGCCCCACGATCAACCACACGCGGCTTCGGTCCGCCACGAGTGCCACGCTCAAGAACAAAAGAGGCCACGACACGTACCACGGCTGATACCAGGTGCCGAGCAGGACGACCGCCAGCAGGTATGCAACTCCTATGCGAAGCACAAAATCGGCGACATCATCGCGAGAGCGCCAGGCCAGGAGCAGCGCCGCCACGAGCAGAACCGCCCGTACACCAGCGCCGACCACACGCTCGGACGCCGCATTGCTCGTGCGCCACGCGATGCCGTGGCGCACGAGCGATGCGGGTGTGTTGGTGAAGTATCCGCCTTCCTCGAGCATCGGCCGGATGACACGAGGGCCATCCCACAACGGCAGATACAACACAATGGCAAGCAGAGCGGCCGTCCCAACCCCGACGGTCAGCGCGCGGATATCCCTCGCGTGCAGGAGCAACACAACGAGCATCAGCAAGGCGAGGCCCGCCGCTGGTTTGATCAGCGTGGCGGCCGCGAACAAGAGGACCGCGGCCGCCCGGCGTTCCGTCACCAGCGCGACGATCCCCCAGGCGAGGCAGAGCAGCATCGCCGCGTCATTGTGTCCATCACCGGCGAAGTGGATCACGATCAGCGGGTTCCAGCCGAAGGCGACCGCCGCTACCGGACCGGCGCCCGCGCGAAGCCTCTCCGCGGCAACGGTCACACCGGCGACCGCGCCGAGCGTGCACGCGACGGCCAGCAGCTTAAAGGCGACGACTGAGCGGGCTGCCGTCTCCAAGCCGCCCGACATGACGAAGGGAACCGCACCAAGCCACGACCAGCCAGCGCCGTAGGGTGACGGCAGCGCCCGCCAACCGGAGAGCTGCATCAGCGGATCGTCTGAGATCGCCTCCGGCGGCACGACGTGGGGATTCTCGCCGTGGACATAGGCGACGCGCGCGGTGGCGACATAGTGCATCACGTCGGAGGAGTAGGTCGGGTGAATCCAGACCAGCGTCGCCATAAAGACGGCACTCGCCAGGATGGCGCGGGGGATGAAGGCGCGTGGCACGTGCCATGCTATCCGAAGCGCGAACGCATAGGCGCCGAGCAGCCCGGCGACGACAGCCAGATACAGCAGCATCCCGACGGCATCGAGGCCATAGACGCGGGCAAGGTTGGTATCGAGTGATGGCGGCACGCGGTCCATCCGCAATGGAAGGAAAAAGCCGCAGATGAAGAGGAGTTCAATCGCGGCAGCACAGCTGATCAGCGACAGCCACAGGCGACGGCGGTTGCGGGTCGGCGCGTCTGAACCGAGGTTCGGCATCACCGATTCGGATGAGTCAACCGGATCCAATGGCACATTCGCACGGTGCTCGATCGGCTACTCCAACCCTTCGGCGCTGGCGCCATCCTCCGGCCAGTAGCCGAGGTCCGCCCGGGCGTTGTCCAGCGTCCAGAATCGATACGGATTGTCGGACACACCGTAGTAGATGCCGAAGTTGATCCCCTCGGCGCGGAGGCAGGCATCGACCAGGCGGGCGAGGTCGGCATGGCTCAGCCAGGTAGCGGCGTACCGCCGCAGCCGGTCCTCCGGCGACATCGCCGGCAGCCAGAACGGTCCGGCGCCCTTGGTGATCGAGTCGGAGCGCGGGTCGTCATCCGCCAAGACCGAGCCGATGCGCAGACACGAAACCTTGAGGCCGAACTTCTCGACGAAGTAGCGGCCCATCGCCTCGCCGAACGCTTTACTCACTCCGTAGAGGCTGTCCGGCCGCAACGGTGCATCAATACCGACCATCACCCCCGACCCGCGGCGGTAGATCGCCGGCACACCGTCGGCCTCATAGCCGCCGACGGCATGGTTCGAGCTGGCAAACACCACCTGCCGTACCCCGGCACGTCGTGATGCCTCGAAGACGTTGTAGAGTCCCTCGATGTTGTTGTGCAACACGTCGGGCCATTCGGCATCAACCGTGGCCGATGCCGCCAGGTGGATGACCGCGTCGACGCCTTCGAACGCGGGCAGGATCGCATCGAAGTCGGCGATATCGGCAACGGTCGATTCAAGCCCATTGACCGGAGCGCGTGTCAGTGACCGAAGCGCATATCGGCCGGCGAGGTTGCGCCGCAGGCCCGTGCCGATGTTCCCCTCCGCGCCGGTGATCAGAACCGTCTTCATGGCAGCCTCGCGCATTCGAGCTGGTTACGCGGTCGCGGGAAGGTTGCTCGGGATCGGCGCTTCGACGACGACGGTCGTGCCGCGGCCGAGCCGGCTCCGGACCCGCAGATTGATTCCGGTCGCGGCGGCTCGCTCCCGCATTGTACGCATGCCCATCCCACCCTGGCGGCCATCACTCGAGACGGGCACGGGCGCATGTGGATCGAATCCGACACCGTTGTCGATCACGGACAGGCGGAGATGGTTCTGCGTCTCCAGCAACGACAACAAGATTGATGATGCCCGCGCGTGCTTCGAGGCGTTGCTCAGCGCCTCCTGCGCGATGCGAAAGAACGCCGTTTCCACCTCCGGTGCGAACCGTAGCTCGGTATCTCCCTTGCACCGAACGTCGAGATC
>JBFXAN010000303.1:0-3263 GCA_050184225.1 Dehalococcoidia bacterium
GTGCGCACTTGACCGCAGCCGAGGCCGATGACGGGCTGTTGAGTGAGTTGCTCCAGGCGTCGCCGGAGGCCTGTTTCCGCATCAGCCGGTTGCAAGCCGAGCATCGCCGGCTCCTCGTCGAGGTGGAGGCGCTGCTCACGATTCTGGCGCACGCCGGCTCCGGCAATAGAACCATCGTCGAGCAGGTTCAGGAAAGGGTGGCGACCTTGCTCGCGGAACTTCGGCTGCATCGGGCGAAGCAAGTGAACCTCATCTACGACGCCTGGGATCAGGACATCGGCATCGGTAACTTGTTCCATACTTCCTGTCCCCGTGCCGCACCGACCTCAAATCGCCCAGGGATAGGTCTCCGGCGGCTCGCCGTCCGGTCGTGCGGGCACGTGGAGCGGATGCAGGGGGCGGGTCTGGTCGATGAAGAGGAAGACGTCGTAGCAGTAGGGCAGGATGGTCGGGACGTAGTTGCCGGTCCGCTCTCGCTCGGGGTCATAGACGACACCAATCGCACGGTGGCCGCGCGGCTCCCGTACCTGCGGCGTCTGGTCATCGAGCAGCAGTAGCTTGTTCACCGCGCCGGCGCGGTGGAGCAGATCCTCCCAGCTCCCGCTGCGCGCGGCCGGCACCGGTATCCGCACTGGGCGCCACCTGACAGTTATCATCGCCCGCATTCCGCCCTCGGGCGCTGCCCGCCGGCCGCTCGTGTCAACAACCTCACGACAGCTTGACGGCGAAAAGCGCGCCGGTAATCAGATCGACGCGTTGTCGCGCAGAATCTTCGCCTCGTCGCGCGCCGCGCTGATGGGCCTTCGCCGCATGGAGCAAGCCACGACCGCCGTGAGCGGTTCGAGGATACGGTACTGGTGGCACATACGAGCCGGCACGATCCAGGAGTCCCCCGCCTCGAGCGGAACGACGTGCCCTTCAAGATCCAGCTCCGCCCGTCCGCTGATGATATAGCCCAGCGTCTCGTCATTGTACCGGCTCACGGGCGTGGCCACGCCGGGTTCCAGGCGCCAGAGTTGCATAGAGACGTGAAGACCGGATACCAGATACGCATGCCCGAGTCCGCTCTGTGTGGCACACGCTGCGCTCACCTTGATCAGGCGTTCATCGACCATCGCTGTCTCCCTTCGGTGCGACCTTGCGACGCTGACGGTTGGCTCCGGCGCTCACGGAAGAGCCGCGTCTCCGCCGGTGCTTGGGTCATGATGTCCCATCCTCACCGACACTCGTCGCGGCCGAACGCTCGTCTCGCGCCCGCTGGAGCAGCGCCAGAACCTCCTCATCGGATGTCTGATCGAAAGTGCGGTACCAGACACCCACTGCGATGAACGGTGCCGGTTGGGCGACCCAGACGAGATCGTCCACCTCAGGACAGAGCTCCGCGCTCGTCTCCGCCGCGCACACCGGCGCGGCCAGGACAATGCGAGCCGGGTGGAGCGTCCGGACACTGCGGATCGCCGCCAACGCCGACATGCCTGTTGCTAGGCCGTCATCAGTTACGATCGCCGTGTATCCCTGCAAGTCTGGCAATGGCTCCTCGCCGCGGTAGAGGTGCACGCGACGATCCAGTTCCACGATCTCTTCGTTCGCGATCGCCTCGATCGCCGCGCCGCTCACGCCCAGCGCTCGGACGGCCTCAACATTGAGGGCAAATCCCCCGCCAGCAGCGACAGCCCCGATTCCGTATTCGCGATGCCCAGGTGCACCGATCTTGCGAACCGGCAGGACGTCGAGCGGCGCACGCAGCGCGCGGGCGACCTCGAAGCCCACGGGTACACCGCCGCGGGGCAGAGCGAGGACATATGGCCGATGACCCCGAAAGCCTTCCAGGTGCTTGGCGAGTTGCCGGCCGGCGTCGCGCCGGTTGGTGAAGAGCCAGGGGTGTGTCTGCCCGCGGAAGGAACCGGGTCCGTTCGTGTGCGCAGTTGTCTGGGTTGGCATAGTGCACGCTCCCGATCGTGAGGCAGATCGCGCGCTGTCGTGGTCTCAGACTCATGCTCTACCGAATCGTGATGCGTGTCTGTCCGGCAACGCACGATGTGTGCCTTGGCTATACCCGACAGGCGGCACCCGCGTCGCGGCATCGGGAAATGCCGCTCCAAAACAGCTCGCTTTACCGGACAGACGGGCGTCGGCGTCCGTCTTAGGCTCGAAGCGACCGTCGGCGCACGTTGCGAAGGAGGGCGAATGATGAACTTCACCGAGAACCTGTCGCGCGGTTTCCGCCGGACACCGGGCCGCCACCTGTGCGATGCGGAGCGTTGGATCCGTGCCACCCGCGGCGAACCCCCATCCTGGGTTCAGCCCCGCATCTGGGGACCAACGGGCGGACGGAGCGGCGAACCGCATCCACCCGTCGATGCCTTTGCAACCGACGACGCGGTGGTGCTCTCGGTGGAACTGCCGGGGATGACCGCGGAAACGATTACCCTGACTGTCCAGGACGACATCCTCTCGGTCGCCGGATCATATCCGGCCGAGCCGGGTGACGCAGACCAGCGCCGCTATCTGGCGGAACGGTTGCGTGGCGCCTTCGCCCGCCGGTTTGCCTTGCCGTGCGGCGTCGACCCGCACGCCATGACGGTCGAGTACGCCGACGGCTTGCTCACGATTCGGGTGCCGTGGTTGGTGAACTCGCCACCGCAGCAGGTGCCAATCACGCGCTGAAGCGACGATCGTCCACGCTGAACCAGCCGGCCTGCTGCGATCGATCCCAGGCGAGTGACGGCCCGGCCGATGTGAGGCACCACCACCACGCCACGTTTCGGAGGCCCGCATGATGCTCGTATCGCCGTGGCTTGTTCAGGTTCTTCCCTTGGCAACCCTTGGCGCGCTTGTCCTGATCGTCGTGCTTGCCGTCATTGGCATCTGGCCGCCGCTTCGGGCGCCGCGAGGTACCGTCGCAGGACACGCACGCCGGCGAGCACTGCACGCAGTCCCACGTCCGACGACGCCGTGGCGCTGTGCGCTCTGTGAGTCCGCGACTCCCCTGGACGACGTAGCCGAAGGCGTGAGTGGCGACATCTGTGTCTGTCTCCGTTGTCTTGGGATGCTGACCGGGACCGTGCGGCCGATGCCCGCGGTCCTTGAGCACGCTATCCGTGTCGTCGTGGCCGAGTCGTAGGCACTGGAGCGGAGGGCACGTGCCCTCGCCACTGCCGTGCTGGAGGGGGATGTCGGGCAGCCTGCCCAACCAAGCGGGGATCTTGCCCGACAGTCGGCCGTCGAACCGAGCGCGTTGCTGAGCGTGGCCGGTCCGAGGG
>JBFXAN010000304.1:0-3147 GCA_050184225.1 Dehalococcoidia bacterium
GGATGTCGCTGGTCGTATCGACGAGCAGCGTCGCGCCGTCCGAGACGACGAACGCCATGTTGTTGAAGCCCCAGCCGCCGACCTGCATGTAGGCGTAGGCGCGGTCGCCGATCTGGTTCACCTGGCCATGCGTGAAGTGCTCCCAGTCTGCCATCCTTCATGCTCCTTCCGTGTGCGATGGACTGCCGGACACCGGCGCCCCGGACTCAGGGCAGCGTCACCGCGAGGCAGAGCCGCGGCTCGGCGCCGGCGACCCGCGTGCGATGTCCTTTGCCCGTGAGATCCTCACACAGCGTGACGTTGCCCGGTCCGACGCGCCGCGTTTCCCCGTCGCTGACGGTGATCTCCGCCTCGCCGGAGAGGGTGACGAAGTACATCCGCTTGGATACGGTGTGCCAGTCCATCAGCCGGCCCGCCGTCTGATAGCGCAACGAGACTTCGTCCGCGGGAGCAGACGTTAGCTCTTGGGGAAAGGTCAGGTCTTCGAAGTGCGTTTCGCCGTGCTCGTCCGCGCATATCCTGATCAAGCTCATCACGCCGCTCCCCCGGTGGAGGGCGCTGCAACTGACGCGCGGACCGGCCCCCTCTCGTCGGTCATCCACTTCATCGAAGTCGCTCCTCCTCGATCGCGCCCATCCTTGGGCAGTTGACCGATCTCCGCCGGCCACGGCTCGCACTCCCACGGCGGCGACGGCAGTAGTATCATGATGGCCAATCGATTGTCAATGCGATGCAAGGCGACTGCGCGACGGCTGCGTTCGGCTTCCAAACGCGCTATAACAAGGAGGAGACACGCCGCTCTCGTGTGACCCAGTTTTCCGTTATGAGGTGAGCTGATGGGACGGGCGTATGCGCTGCTGCGGGCAGGCTTTCCGTATGTGAAGACCCTGGGCATGCGCCGGATTACGTCAAATCCGGTGATGGTCGCCGTCGGACGGGACGGGCGGATCTATGTGCTCGGCCGGGGCGACATCGGCGTCGATATCCGCCGCACCAGCATCGAGGACGAGGACTTCGGCACGATCGGCGGCGCCGGCCGGGACGATGGCAAGTTCATCTGGCCGGCGTCGCTGGTGATGGACGGCGACGGTAATCTCGTGATCTGCGACGAGGCGCTGGATCGCGTCACCACAATCACAACGGATGGAGCCTTTGTCTCCAAGTGGGGCGAGCACGGTGACGGCGACGGTCAGCTGAACCGCCCGTCCGGGATGGCGCTGGACCGCGAGGGCAACGTCTACATCGCCGATACGCTCAACCACCGCATCCAGAAGTTCACGCGGGACGGCAGGTTCCTGTTGACGTGGGGGACGCCGGGTAGTGGCGAGGGCGAGCTGAACATGCCCTGGGGTGTGGCCGTGGACGATGACGGTGCGGTCTACGTGGCCGATTGGCGCAACGACCGCGTGCAGAAGTTCACGGGTGATGGCCGTTTCGTCTTCAGCATCGGCGCCACCGGCAGCGATAACGGCCACTTCCACCGGCCGTCCGGCGTCGCCGTCGACGGGGACGGTGATATCTACGTGGCCGATCCAGGCAACAACCGGATACAGCTCTTTGGCCCCGACGGGCGCTACGTCGAGCAGTTCATCGGCGACGCCACCCTCTCGCGCTGCGCCCGCGACTACCTGCTGCCGAACGCCAAGCCCTTGCGGCTGCGCGAGATGGCCTGGCTGGAACCGCAGAAACGGTTCAAGGCGCCGGTATCCTGCACCGTCGACGCCGAGGGCCGGCTCTACGTGCCGGACTACGGCTGTCACCGCGTCCAGATCTACCAGAAGGAGGCATATCGCCTGGAGCCGGAGCAGGTGATCCCGCCCCTACGCTCGCCGACGCTGATGACCACCTGACGCACGAGCTGAGCGTGCCTCTCTCCTTTCTGAATCACCACCGCGCCCGGTGGATTCACGATTCAGTGGTTCCTGTTCGGTCGCCGTAAGCCGGCAGCCGGTCCGGGCGCTCGGTCGTGCGCTCTTCGAGCGCCCAGAGGCGCGGTAGGTCGCAGAGGTCATTGATCTCCGTGCGAATCTCGCGCAGTTCCTGCGGATCGAAGTCTGCGTAGCCCTGCGTCAGCATCTCTCGGTAGGCGCGGCGCACGGCAGCGTACGCGGCGAGCATCCCTGCCTGGGCCTCGAGGACGAGCGGATAGCCCAGGTCGTGCAGTTGCGCCGGTGAAAAGAGGGGGGCGCGGCCGACAGCGATCGTCATCGCCGCCAGCGGTTTCGGCACCGCGCGCGGCAGCGCGCGGTACTCTTCCTCGGTCCGCGGCAAGGCGAGAATCAGGTCGGCGCCGGCTTCGGCGTAGGCGACGGCACGACGGATCCCCTCGGCGAGATTCACCTCGCCGATCGTGTTGGTGCGGGCGATGATCAGGAAGTCCGGGTCCTCGCGCGCGTCCACCGCCGCCTGGATCTTCTCGACCATCGCCTCTAATGCGATCGGATGGTCGATGCCACGATGGTGGTGGGCGTGCTTGGGCGTCAATTGATCCTCGATTTCGACCCCGCCGGCGCCGGCACGCTCCAGGTCGCGCACCGTGCGCAGCACGTGGATCGGGTCGCCGAAACCGGTCGTGCCATCGACGATCAGGGGCAGGTCGCAGACCGCCGTGATCTGGCGGACGATGGTGACGACATCGGTGCTGGTGAGACGCGCCTCGGTGACGCCGAGCAGGTAGCCCAGCGCCCCGCCGCCGAGATACGCGGCCGGAAACCCGAGCCGCTGGACCAGCATGACGGTGAGCGGGTCGGCCGCGAAGGGAGCGACGGTCGGTTGCCCGCTTCGCAACGCCGTCTGCAGCGCCGCTGCCGCCTTGATCGATTTCACCATGCTATGTCTCCTCATTAGAGTTGCCATACCATGTCTGGGTGGCACAGCTAACTCATGTCGGGAAGGACCGCCCAGACTGCCATCCCGCGACGCATTGCCAACCAGCACTGTGCATTCACTGAGCGCTGCGCAGACTGGTGAACTTCCCTGGGAGCGCGGGCATCCCTGCCCGCATTGGCGCTGATCAACCGGGCGGGCAGGGATGCCCGCGCTCCCAGGGCGTCGGAACGTGCCGATGGTTTAACGGTCAACGCAGTGCGCAGTATGAACGAGGTGCCCGACGATCTTCAGCCTGCACGCGCATCGGCTTTCGGCATC